>JBILFO010000125.1:0-4122 GCA_044351505.1 Ilumatobacteraceae bacterium | reverse complement strand
CACGTTGCCGCCACTCTTTAAGAGTTTGGCCAGATGCACGCGGTTGCGCTCGCCACCCGAGAGCTCGCCGACCTTTTTTTGCTGATCGCTGCCTTTGAAGTTGAAACTTGCCACGTAGGCACGGCCATGAATTTCGCGACCGCCAATCTTGAGTGTTTCGGCGCCATCGGTGATTTCTTCGTACACGCTGTTTTCGGCATTCAACGAGTCGCGACTTTGGTCGACGTAACTCAACTGCACCGTTTCGCCGACTTCAACGGTGCCCGAGTCGGGTTGTTCTTGGCCAGTGAGCATGCGAAACAGTGTGGTCTTACCGGCACCGTTGGCCCCGATGATGCCGACGATGCCGGCGGGTGGCAGTGAAAATGTGAGGTCTTCAATGAGTAGTCGATCGCCGTAACCCTTGGCCATATTCGACACTTTGATGACGGTGTCGCCAAGGCGGCGGCCGGCGGGAATGGTGATCTCCAATTTGTCGGGGCCACCCTCGGCAGCTTGGGCTTCGGCATGCAACTTTTCGTAGGCCGCAAGTCGGGCTTTGCCCTTGGCTTGACGTGCCTTGGGCGCCATGCGGACCCATTCCAATTCGCGTTGCAGCGTTCGGCGGCGAACGTCGTTGGATTTTTCCTCTTGGGCGAGGCGTTCTTGTTTTTGTTCCAACCAGCTGGAGTAGTTACCAGAAAATGGGATACCGCGACCGCGATCGAGTTCCAGAATCCACTTGGCGACGTTGTCCAAAAAGTAGCGGTCGTGGGTGATAGCAATCACGGTGCCGGCGTACTCCTGCAAAAAGCGCTCCAGCCAGTCGACGCTTTCGGCGTCAAGGTGGTTGGTTGGTTCGTCGAGCAACAACAAATCAGGTCGCGACAAAAGCAGTCGACACAACGCGACACGACGGCGCTCACCACCCGAGAGCTTGGTGACATCGGCATCATTCGGTGGGCAGCGCAACGCGTCCATTGCAATCTCTACGTTGCGTTCCAGACTCCACGCATCGACTGCGTTGATCTTGGCTTCAAGTTCTGCCTGACGTGCACCAACTTTGTCGAAGTCGGCATCAGGTTCGCCCCACATGGCCGTAACTTTTTCGTAGTCGGCAAGTAGGTCGCGAATCGGGGCCACCCCATCCATCACGTTGCCGAGCACATCTTTGTTGGCATCGAGTTGTGGTTCTTGGGCCAACAAGCCGACGCTGAAGTTGGGCGTGAGTCGTGCTTCGCCGCTGTAGCCGTCGTCCAAGCCCGCCATAATTTTGAGCAGACTCGATTTGCCGCTGCCGTTAGAGCCCAAGACGCCAATTTTTGCGCCGGGATAAAACGACAACGAGATATCGGCCAGCACCTGGCGATCGGGTGGGTAGAAGCGGCCCAACTTGTGGCAGGTGTAGATGAATTCAGCAGTCACTGACCTACAACCTAGTTTCCGCTACCTTCTATTGCAGAGCGACGAAGGTTGCTCGTCCAATCAACACATTTCGAAAGGCCACCCCATGGAACTCTTCTCTGGTGATTACTTCCTCAATTTCTTCATGCGCTACCTGCACGTTCTGGTCGGCATTGCATGGATTGGCTTGCTGTATTACTTCAACTTGGTACAAGTTCCAGCCCTTGCCGCATACGGTGACGAAGCCAAGGCCCGCAGCATCACCCTCGACAAGGTGGCGCGTCGCGCACTTTGGTGGTTTCGTTGGGCGGCAATCGCCACATTGGGCACCGGCATTTTGATCACTGGTCAGCCGAGCTATTGGAAGAACTTCTTCGGGTCGTTGTCAACCGCAGGCATTGGCCACGACGCTGCAATCACCGTCGGAATGATTTTTGCCATCACGATGGCAGCAAACGTGTGGATGATCATCTGGAAGAACCAAAAAGTTGTACTCGCCAATGCCGTCAACGTGCTTGGTGGGGGTCAGCCCGACCCGAATGCCGCCGCCGCGGGGCGCAAAGCGCTGCTCGCCTCACGCCAAAACTTGGTGTTTTCGGTGTCGATGCTGTGGTTCATGGTTGGTTCAGCTCACTTTTATGGCACCGCCTATAAAGAAGCCACCACCAGCAACGCACTGACCTACGTGCTCATTGCCGTAGTGCTCGGCACCATTTTGCAGCTCAACGCCCTCGGAAAACTGGGTGGTACCGCACCAACCAACAAGTTGCTGTGGCCATATGAGTCGCATAAAAATGCCATGATCACCAGTGGCGTGCTGCTGGTGGTGTTGTGGTTGCTCTCTGAGTTCATGCTCGCCTAAGCGCCAGCCCTGAAATAAGTACGCTGAAGGGCGTGACTACGTCAGTGAACACGTCTGTTGGTGGCTCTGCGGGCGACGACTTCGGCGCCAACTCGTGGCTCGTTGAAGAAATGTACGAGCGTTACCGCGACAACCCAGCGGCAGTGAGCGAGCAGTGGCAGGAATTTTTTAGCGACTACAAACCACTTGGCGCGCCACGCGCTGATGTGACCGCCGAAATCGTTCGCCCGGGCGCGAGCGTTGCTGCACAGTCGGCCACAAAGTCAATTACGCCAACGCAGCCCGCACCGGCGCCGGCCCCCGTCGCGTTGACACCATCGGGTGAACCCGAAGCAATTCGTGGCGTCGGGGCAGCAATCGCAGCGAACATGGAGCGCAGTCTGGCGGTGCCAACTGCCACGAGCATGCGCCAGATTCCGGCCAAGTTGTTGGAAGTCAACCGTCGTGTTATCAACGGCTATCGCTCGCGTACGGGTCAAACAAAAGTCAGCTTCACGCATCTCATCGGTTACGCAGTCGTGCGTGCGATGGTCGATGAAGTGCCAAACATGAAGAATGCCTTTGTTGCAGATGCTGACGGCAAACCGCAGTTGCAACGCCATACCAACGTCAACCTCGGTTTGGCGGTTGACGTCGACAAGGGCAATGGCCAGCGCGCACTCGTGGTGCCGGTGTTGAAAGGCGCAGACACCCTCGACTTCCTTGGTTTCGTTCTGGCCTACGACGAAATCGTGCGCAAGGTACGCACCAACAAATTGACGATTGATGATTTCCAGGGAGCCAACGTAAGCCTCACCAACCCGGGCACCATCGGCACTAATCAGTCGGTGCCACGCCTCATGGTCGGCCAGGGTGTGATTGTTGGTGTCGGGTCAATCGATTACCCAGCTGAATTTCAGGGCAGCGATGAACGTGCGTTGAACCAACTTGGTGTGTCAAAAGTGGTCACCATCACGAGCACGTATGACCACCGCATTATTCAGGGTGCCGAGAGCGGTCTGTTTTTGAAATACATGAACGATCTGTTGCTCGGTGAACACGGGTTTTATGAGGCGATCTTCCGCAGCCTCGGTGTGCCGTATGAAGCAGTCAAGTGGCGTCAAGACACCAACGAGCTCGACGGTGTCGACCTGCAAGCCCACAAACAAATGCAGGTGGCCACCCTCATTCGCGTCCATCGCGTGCGCGGCCATCTCATCGCTGATCTTGACCCGCTGCGGTGGAAAGCGCCAAGGATGCCGCGCGAGCTCGACCCACTCACGTACGGCCTCACCATTTGGGATCTGGACCGCGAGTTTGCCACTGGCGGTGTGGGCGGCGTGCCGCGCTCGACGCTCGGTGCATTGCTTGGTGTGTTGCGCGACGCGTATTGCCGCACCATCGGCATCGAATATATGCACATTCAAAACACCGACGAACAGCGCTGGATGCAAGAGCGAGTCGAGGGCCATGGTGACAACTTCGTCGCCGAGCCGATGGTGATTTTGGAGCGCCTGAATGCTGCCGAGGCGTTCGAACGTTTCTTGGCCACAAAATATGTCGGCACGAAACGTTTCGGGCTGGAGGGTGCCGAGTCGGCAGTGCCAATCATGGACATGATTCTCAACTTGGCCGCTGATCACGGTATGGATGGCGCTGTTATCGGAATGGCGCATCGCGGCCGACTCAACGTGCTGGCAAATGTGGTGGGCAAGAGTCTCGAGCACTTGTTTGGTGAATTCGAAGGTCATGTCGACCCTCACGCCGTGCAGGGCTCGGGCGATGTGAAGTATCACCTCGGAGCATCAGGCAAGTTTCAGGCGCGTAGTGGTGCTCTGTTGCCGATCGAGTTGGCGTCCAACCCAAGCCACCTAGAAACCGTCGACCCCATCGTGCTC
>JBILFO010000032.1:0-14442 GCA_044351505.1 Ilumatobacteraceae bacterium | reverse complement strand
GCAGTCCCTCATCGCACCAAGCTCGGGAGTTTTTTGTCTGAAGTTGCATGGGTGTATCCGCTTGCACTTGGGTTCACCATCGTGTTGGGCCCCACCCTCGGGTCGCTCTCCGTTTTCGTTCGCGCTCTCATTTTCACTGCACTGATCGGCTTGACCTCACGGTTAGCGATTGCGCCATTTCGCATTCGCTGGCATCGACGCCGAATGTTGCCGCAAAATCAGCTGGTGACAAAACAATGACTGGTGGCGGGGGCAGGATTTGAACCTGCGACCTTCAGGTTATGAGCCTGACGAGCTACCGGACTGCTCTACCCCGCGTCGGATGTCCAAAGCCTACCGTCTGTGCAACCACAACATTTTTCGACAGATTTCTTCCCGTATTGGTGTTCACTGATGTTTAATCGTCATCGCAAATCAGTGGATTCGACTCTGCGCACTTTGCAGAACGAAGTCACAGCACTGCGCAATGAAGCCCACCAGCGGGATGCCGATGTTGCAACCCTTCGCACCCAACTTCACGCGTTGGATTCTCGCCTGGGAAGTGCCGACGCTCGGATCACCCAAATGACCACTGAGCTGGCCAACCAGCTTCACGAACTTGACACTGAACTTGAGCGCTTGGCGCAAACAGCCGACGCAGCAAGCGCCGAAACTGTTACCGAACTACGTGCCAACCAGGTGCGCATCGCCAGTGAACAGGCTCGCTACGCCATCACTCTTCGCCATGATCTTGCCGAGCTTGCTGAACTGCTGCGCAAAACTCGTACGTGAAATAGCTCAGCCACCGACTAGCGCGATTGCCTGACGCAAAACTTCACGTGCTTGTGCCAGTCGTGCTTGATACGTAGCGAAGTCAGGTGGGTTTTGTGCCAGAGCACTATTTGCCTCATCGAACAAAGCATCAGCACGAGCGAGCAATTCAACTGCCGTCAATGACGAAGTGTCTTGCGCGGGCAGGGTCGTGGTAGTGACGGTGCCACCTGATGCGTCTGGTGTTGGGTCGACCGGTGCAGCCGAGCCGTCGTTGACGCGTTCGCCAAGGTCGGTATTAAAACCTGGAAACAATCGCCCGACTGCTTCGGTGAGATTGTCGGCCATCACCACTCGATTGTCGTACGACACCAAAAACTTGCGCACAAAAATCTGTTTCGCCGAAGGATCATCTGGACGCACAAATAATGGACGCACGTACATAAGACCGCGCTGCACGGGTACTACCTGCAAGTCACCGAAAATCACGCGCGATCCACGCTGGTCGAGCAGGGTGATCTGCTGAGCAATAACCGGGTCGCTACCGAATTCTGCTGCGACGGTTGCCGGACCCTCAGGCAGCGGCTCCGGAAATTCGAGGACTTGGATCTTTCCGTACGATTGCGGATCACTCGACACCACCATCAATGCCCGCAGTTCTTTTCGTGCATTGTCGGCCGAAAATGGGACGAACGGTCGCAACATCGAGAACATTGGCGTGCCAAGGCCGTCACCACCGTGGAACATGGTGTAGTACGGCTCGAAACGCAAGACACTCGCGTCCCGAACATTGATACCGTCGGCAGCACTGCCGCCGATGGCACCCACGACTCCAGTTACAGAATCGGGTTCACTTGAAGGCGCCTGGGCCACGCTCCATGCCGCATCACGGTTAAAAAATAAGGTCGAGTCATCAAACTGGTAGCGGCCGTACACGTTGGTCTGCACACGAAACAAATCTTCGGGATAACGAAAGTGTTTAACGAGTTCAGCAGGTGCTTGGCTCACATCAGTGAAAAGTTTCGGAAAGGCTTTTGACCATGCGGTAGTAATCGGATCATTGGGGTCAATTACATAGAACGTCACATCGCCAGTGAACGCATCCACGACGGCTTTCACGCTGTTGCGCACGTAGTTGAACGAAGCATTCAGCCCGCCGCCTGGCGACAACTGGTCGGTATTCGCCTCTTGTGCATAGGGGTAACGATCACTAATCGTGTAAGCATCCAAAATCCACTGCACCGTGCCATCGACAACTACCGGGTATGGATCAGAGTCGTAGCGCAGGAATGGCGCAAGGCGATTTACCCGATCGGTCACATTGCGATCATGGATGATGAACGACTGCGAATTGATAAGGCCTGATCCAAACAAGTTGTACTCGCTGTACTGGATGGCATACGCCGCACGACGAAGCACTGACGACAGCTGCACCCCGCCTGGGGTGGTCTGCTTGGTTGGTTCGCCAACGCACGGCTGTTCGACCTGTTCGGTCCCTACTACTGCATACGAATCGATGCCTTCACCGAAATACAACTCAGGTCGCGTCACACCGAGATCGACATAGACCGGTCTTCCATCCGTCGTGGTGCGACTAGCAGGGGCGGCGATAAGCCCACAGCCGTGGGTGTAGAGCAAGTGTCGTGACACCCAAGTGCGATTCGGAATACCTTCAGAATTGAGTTCGCGCGCCGCCACCATCACTTGTTGCGTGCGACCGTCGATTTCATACCGGTCTACGTCGAGATCTCGAACGGCATAGAACGATGTGCGGCCTTCATCAAGAATGAAGCGATCGCGCATCTGAATCGGGTCAAGCTGGCGAACGTTGCGCAACGGGCTCGGATCATCGTTCAAATTTGCCGCGGTAATCGGCTGCAGATTTACCACACTGCGCGAGATATCAGCAAGGCCGAGAGCCTCTTTGGTTGCAGCGATATTGCGATCAATGAATGGCAATTCCCTCGTGCTCACGTTGGGTTGCACGATGAACCGTTGCACCACGGCTGGATACACACCGCCGGCGGTCACCGCAATGACGACCCACAACACAGTGGCCAACACCGGCAGTCGCCACCCGCGTTGACGAAAGTTGGCCAAGAACAACACTGCAACCGCCAGCGAAACCAGAATCATGAGTTGCGTGGCAGGAAGCTGGGCGTTGACATCGGTATATGACGCACCTTGCACAACACCTCGCGTCGAGCGCGTGAGGTTGTAGCGCGAATACCAGTAGTCAAGGGCTCGTATAAGAGACAGCACTGCAAACAACACGCTGAGGTGCAACTTCGCGAGCGGGGTGACCTTGCGTCCTTGAATTTGCAGACGAATGCCGCCGTTCAGGGCGTGCACCCCTGCGGTCACCAGCGTGGCAAGCACCAGCGCCGCAAATGTCCAATCCACGACAAACTCAATAAACGGAAGTCGCATCACATAGAACGCGACATCCTGGTTGAACAAGGGGTCGGTGGCCCCAAAGTTGGTGGAGTTGCGAAACAGCGTCCAGTCCTGCCACTGTCCAGCAGCTGGTGAGCCGACCAAAAAGCCCAGCAGTGCTGCCACGATGAGTCGGAAACTCCACGCCCGCCCCGTCGTCAACTGTCGATAACCAGCTAGCGCGCGTTCTTGGGGGGTGGTGGGAACGAACTCGGGGCGCAGCCGGTCTGCCACCCACATATTGAGGAGTAACAAAAGCGCGAAAATGAGTGTGAAGGCACTGGCCAGACCGAGACGGATGAGCAGGATTCCCCAAAACACGTCGGTGCGACCGACCGACTGATGCCACAGCACATCAAGATAGAAAGCCACAACGCTTCGTGCCGATACGAATAGGGCGACGACGGCAATCAGCACTGCCGAGAGAACGATGCGACTACGACGCGGTCGACTAAACCCAAAGCCTCCACCAGAAAACAGCGGACGACGAGGAGGAAGATCTTCAGGGATGCGCATGACGCCGAAGGCTACTTGTTCAGCGGAACAACTAGACAGCGACATCCAGCATGAGCCAACGGATGTGTGTGTCCGGTCGGAAATGCGTCTCCACGACGCACCTCTGTTGCCAGTGAGTTGTCTTCAGCATCGGCGCATGCTGGGCCTTGTGGGTCTACAGCCCAGCAAACACTGGCCTTTGTGTCACAACCCAGAAACAATCCGCGCGCGTACGAGAAATAGGCGATATCGCTGACGACTGGTGTTATGTATTGCGACTTCCACTCAGCGAACAGCGCTCGCAGTGCAACAAGCAACGCATCTCGATCACCAGCAGATGTGACGAGCGTTGCTGCAACGCGCTCGTGCAGCGGGCTGATGAAGTCGGCCACGAACATCTCAGTGATTTTTTCGAGTACTGCTCCCTGCGCAATCACTGCACGCATGTCCGAGCGACGCGCAGCAGAGTGCGAGCGTGCTGCATCGACGGCGACACTGGTGACAAGTTCACGAATTGCTTCGGTGTACTGCAGTGCAAGTTCGCTGGGGGTTGCCAGCAGCGCTGCGAGTGTGAGCGTCGACCGTTTTGTGCTCACGTGGGTGAGAACAGCATTTTCATTGTCAGCCAAACAGCGCTTTATTGCCCGAATTAAGCCCGGCAGCGCTGGGTCAACAACTTCGGCTCGGTGCTGAAACACCGACTCGTCCACCTTGTGCGGCTCGCCTGGGGCCGCAATCTTTTGGGTGGTTTCACTGGCTACACGGGTAGTACTGGCGGTGCGCAGACGTGCGAAGATTTCGTCAACTCGGCTTGTGGCAGCGGGCGATGCTCGGTCTGGAGTCACGGATTGTGGCTGTTCATCAGGCGGTGAACCTTGGATTCGTTCAAACACCGGATGCTCTGGTGCGTCAAGTTCGGGGGTCACATGGCTTGCTCGCGGTGTTTGTTTTTGGCGACGCCGATCAGACAGATTCACCACTTCGGCAAGCTGCACAGTTTCTGCTGTTTCTACTAACTCGGTCGTCTCGACTACTTCTTTTGTCGTCTCGACTGTCTCCTTGGGTGTCTCTTCGACTGTTTCGACTGTTTCGACTATTTCAACTATGGCAACGGGTTCATCCGCGTGGTCAATGTGGTCAACGATGACAACTTCTTCATTGCTCGGTGCGGCGTCCGAGCCCGAGGCAGCAACTTCTACAGACTGATGCGATTCGCCTAACTCGTGTTCATATTGTTTGGCGTCAAAAATTGGTGTCTTACTCGGGCGCGTTGGGCGTGGCGGCGGCGGTGCATCTGGTGGAACCAATGGTGGCGTTACTCCTGTTCCACGCAAGGTTTCATCAAACTCGTTCAGATCTCCCACCACATCGGTGGCCGCGTGTCGCGCCCGTTCGAAAGCCCCCAGCAAACGCTCCCGCTCGTACACCAAGCGTTCGAGTTCGCGACGAGCTTCTTCGGTGCGCTTGGCCAAATCAGTCAACACTCGCTCGCGATAGGCGCGAACTTCGGCAATCATCTCGCGACCCTGTTGTTTGGCCAGCTCCAACTCTTGTTCGGCTTCGCCTGAAACGTCCGACCGACGACGCGACGCTTCGACACTCGACTCTTCACGCAGCCGGGTGGCCTCACGGCTCGCCTCGCGCACCACGTGCTCGGCTGATTCAGCAGCACGGTCACGCATTGCTTGGGCAGCTTCACGGGCCACACTCAAAATTCGTGCTGCCTCAGCACCCAACAACTCAGTTACTGCAGCTTCATCGATTGCGCCAACATCAATTGGCCCTCGGGCTTGCATGGCTTTCAGTTCGCTCTCCAAAAATCGCTCGCGTTCGAAAAGTCGAGCCATCTCCACAGAGACCTGCCGCAAAAAGTCCCGCACCTCTTCTTCGCGGTATCCGCGACGACTCAGCGTGAACTGGGCAGCAGCGACCGCAGCCGGCGACGACGGGTCGGGTCGCTGGAAGTCAAGGGCCATGCCCTCAACAGTACGCCCCTATTAATCGCTCGTTGTGGCATCGGGTAGCGGGTCGCCACCAATGCCGCGCAAGATATCCAGCGCATCTTGCAGTGTCGCCACTGTTTCAACGCGCATCTGTGCCCCGCCAATGCGACGAGCTTGGGCGATATCGGCCGCCGATTGGCTCGCGGGTATGAGAAACAACTTTGCACCACTGTCGCGTGCAGCAACTGCTTTTTGCGGAATCGCGCCGACTGCGCCAATACTTTCATTGCCGTCCATCGTTCCTGTCGCTGCGACTTTCACTGCGCCAGTGAGCGAGCCCTGTGATAACTCATCAATTAAGGCAAGTGTGAATGCCAGCCCTGCCGATGGACCACCAATTGAATCGGTGTCAATGCCCACTTCGAACGGAGTTTCTACCGTTCGTGTATCGCGTGGCATAAAACCCACAATGGTGCGGCTGGCATCATCTGGCGATGCCATGAGTTTCACCTTGATAGCAACCGCGACGTCCGTATCGGGACGGCGCACCTCGAGCACCACCAATTCGCCAACTCGTCGATTCGTGAC
Source organism: Ilumatobacteraceae bacterium (assembly GCA_044351505.1). Taxonomy (GTDB): domain Bacteria; phylum Actinomycetota; class Acidimicrobiia; order Acidimicrobiales; family Ilumatobacteraceae; genus F1-60-MAGs027. Next base: position 8,230 of record JBILFO010000032.1, on the reverse strand, counting down.
TGCTTCAATCAGCGCCGGCAATGTAGGCGTCGGGATACCACCAAAACTCAGGATGGTGTCGCCTGCAACCAGCAACTTGCACGCGCTCTGCGGATCGGGGACATCTGCACACACCACGTCATCCACGACGACATCGCCATAGACGAACTCTGACTCGATACCTAATCGTGTGAATGCCACAAACTCGGCAATCTGTTTAGATGAGACCATGGCACGACTTCCCACCTCTCGCTGTTGTGCAGGTGTCTGCTTACCGAAGCGTTCCTCGTAAGTAAGCACTTCAACATCATCATCAAGCCATGCCGCTGCCGCATCTAGAAGCGAAAGCCGGCTGCCCAGCGCTGTAACGAACAGGATCTCACCATCAGATTCGTATCTTGTGACGAATTCCAGTGCCTCATCATCAAACGACATGCGCGGCGCAACCGCCTGAGCCGAACCAGGTGCCAATTCCCACAGACGCACTCGCGTAAGCGATGCTGCGATGATCACAGCCATGAGCAACCATGCAATGGTGAAAAGCGGCAGTGCCCACCACACACGTTGTGTGATGCGTGAAGAAACAGGCGGCGGGGGCGGGGGCAGAGGTACGCTGGAAAGTGCCGTGATGTTGTCGTCGTTGGTTGTGGCATCCATGACTGTCACTGAGGTTACGACCAGAATCACCATCGTCGTCGTGGTTGCCCTTGCGGCTCTATTTCTTGTTGGGCGATCTGGATTCATTGACCTTGGCAATGGTCGCAACAGCCGATCAGGTAGCGGACGTTTTGAATACCGCGCGACTACTAACGGCACAGCTGAGAACCCGAATCGCGCGACAACCACCCCGCGGAATGCCGCTGCCAGATGGCTTGCTGCGCGGCCATCCACGAAAGCTGCCCGCATCGCGTCACTCGGGGTTGTCGCCATCGTTGGTGGTGCAGCACTTGGCATCGGTGCATCACTGCTTTTAGTTGTGGCATTGAACGCCACGAGTAACGGAGCCGGCTGAGATTATGAAAACCCCCAGCCTTGCTGCTATCACGGCCATCGCGTTCGACTTTGATGGTGTGTTCACCGACGATCGCGTTCTTGTTTCGGAAACCGGCGAAGAATCGGTGTTGTGTAGCCGCTCTGACGGCATGGGCATCGGTCTATTGCGTGATGCAGGTATTCACATGATCATTATTTCCAAAGAAAAAAATCGTGTGGTTGCGGCACGCGCCGCCAAACTGTCACTCGAAGTAGTGCACGGCTGCGACGATAAGTTACCTGTGTTGCAGGCATGGATGACTCGGGTTGGCGCCACCCCCGACACCACTGCCTATATGGGTAACGACATCAATGATCTCGAATGCATGGGCTATGTCAGCGTCGCAATTGCGCCAGCCGATGCCCACCCATCTGCTCTCGCTGCCGCCCACATTGTGACCAACAAACCTGGGGGTCGCGGTGCCATTCGCGAAATCGCCGACAACGTGGTGAAAGCATCTCGAACTCGAGCTGCGAAGTAATCTTGTCACTGTCGTGGGTACTCAAAAAATGACGCCTGTCGATGTCGTGAGCATTGCCCACCAGCAGGTTGGTGTTGGCAAACCCGTGTTCGTCATTGCCGAAATCGGCATCAACCACAATGGCGATATCGCCTTGGCCAAACAACTCATTGACGTGGCTTCGCAGGCAGGCTGCGATGCTGTCAAGTTTCAAAAACGAACCCCAGTCATCTGCGTCCCGCCAGATCAAGCCAGCACCATGCGTGAAACACCATGGGGCACGATGACCTATCTGGAATACAAGGAACGAATCGAATTCGGCCAGGCAGAATTTTCAGAAATAGATGCCTACTGCCGATCATTGAACATCATGTGGTTTGCGTCGCCGTGGGATGTTCCTTCGGTTGCCTTTCTGCAAGGTTTCGATACCCCAGTATTTAAAGTTGCGTCGGCCTGCTTGACCGACGACGAACTTCTTGTCGCCATTCGCAACACGGGCAAACCCGTCATTATGTCAACCGGCATGTCAACACTTGAAGAAATTGACCATGCCGTGTCGTTACTTGACCGCAGCCAGCTGATCCTTGGCCAGGCGACCTCTACCTATCCGTGCAAACCAGAAGAGCTCAACCTGCGAGCAATCGCTGCACTTCGAGAGCGCTTTGGTGTGCCAGTCGGCTACTCCGGCCATGAAACGGGGTTACAGACCACGGTGGCCGCGGTTGCTCTTGGTGCGGTGTTCATTGAACGACACATCACACTGGACCGCGCCATGTGGGGCACCGACCACGCCGCCAGCGTCGAACCCGGGGGTCTCGAACGACTTGTTCGAGATATTCGTAATGTCGAAGTCGCTCTGGGTGATGGTCACAAACATGTCTTTGAATCCGAGATTTCAGTTCGAAAAAAACTCAGACGAGTTCTCTGACCTCGTCTGATGAAGGCTCTGGTCATCGGTTACGGTTCAATTGGACAACGTCATACTCGAATTCTTGGCTCGCTCGGATTTCACACTGCGGTTGTTTCGTCGCAAAAAACAATCGACCAGGTTGCCTTTTCGTCCGTTGTTGATGCAATGGAGTCTTGGGCACCCGATCACATCGTGATTGCATCCCCAACGAGCCAACACCACCGAGATCTTGCAGCAATCGCGCGGACTGGATTCGCCGGAACCTGCCTCGTCGAAAAGCCGCTTTTTCAGTTCTCTCAGCCTTTGCCAACAGAGCTTTCGTGTCGTATCGCCGTTGGCTACAACCTTCGATTCCTGGATGTGATTCAGCGACTTCGTGAGTTGCTTTCTGGTGAAAATATCATCTCCGCAAGCGTCTATAACGGTGAGTATCTTCCCGATTGGCGACCAGGACGCGATTATCGAACAACTAGTTCAGCGCGAACGGCCATGGGTGGCGGTGTTCTGCGTGACCTGAGCCACGAGATTGACCTAGTCCACTATTTTTTAGGGGCGCCAACCAGAGTAACCGCAGAGGTTTCGCGATCCGGTCTATTGGAAATTGATACTGAGGACTCCGTTCGGTCCATCTTCCACCACGAGAATGGCTGCACAACAACTGTGGCGCTGAGCTACTTGGACCAAGTTCGCCGAAGGGAAATGCTCTTCGTTACTGCAACCAAGAGCATTCACTGTGATTTGCTCTCTGGTTTGCTCACCATTAATCACCAGACTGAATCGCACCCCATTAACCGCGACAAGACGTTTGAACTATTGCATGCCGATGTTCAGCTCAAGCAGCCAACTGTGGCATGTTCAGCCTCAGAAGGCGCTGAGGTTGTTCGTACAATTGAAATGATCGAAGAAAGTAGCTCTCGGAAAGTTTGGGTATCACGTTGAAACGTCTTGCGGTGATCTGTGCTCGGAAGGGTTCCAAGGGGGTGCCAGGAAAAAATCTTCGACTTCTCGGTGGTGTGCCGATGATTGTTCACACCATACGCCAAGCCGAGGAGTGTGGAATTTTAGATTCACTGGCAGTAAGTAGCGACTGCGATCAGATACTTTCTGTGGCCGGAACGCATGGAGTCAAACATCTGGTTCAACGCCCCCCCGAAATGGCTACTGACATTGCCTCCAAGGTGCCAGCAATCCGTCACTGTGTTTCAGAAGTTGAAGTCAGTACTGGCCCATTTGACTACATTGCAGATTTGGACTGCACGGCCCCATTCCGACTTCCCAGCGACATCGTTGCTGCATTCGAACAAATTGAGATGGCAGGAGTCTCAACATTAATTAGCGGAACTCGGTCTCGAAAACTCCCGTACTTCAATATCGTCGAACTCAACGAAGAGGGCTTTGTTCGGATTTCAAAGTCGACAAATCCACCACTCGTTCGGCGACAGGACTCGCCAATTTGCTTCGACATGAACGCCTCTATTCATATTTGGCGTCGCGAACGATTGTTTTCCAGTGATGCGAGATTTCAAGACGACACAATTCTTTTTGAGATGCCTTTCGAACGCTCAATAGATATTGATACTGAGATAGAGTTCACGATGAACGAACTTCTCATGCGCAAATACGGTCTCATCCAGTGACTTCCTACACGGGACTATTTGATTTAGCCAAAAAAGTGGCTGTTGTGACTGGTGGGGCGGGCTTTCTTGGTAAACATTTCTGTCGCGGGCTGGCCGAAGCTGGCGCATCGGTGGTGGTCGTTGATATCACTGCTACTGAGGTGTCAGCGATTGTCGCTGAAATCAACGAAAAGCACCCTGGTAAGGCGCTCGGTGCGGTCGCTGACGTCACTCAGCCAGCTGAGGTCCAAAAAATCACTGCCGATGCCGTTAGCCATTTCGGCAGAATTGACATTCTCCTCAACAATGCTGCTGGCAAAGGGCGAGACCTCGATCAGTACTTTGCGCCGTTCGAGGAGTACTCATTAGAGCAATGGCGAGAAGTGATGGCGATCAACATTGATGCGATGTTTTTGATGGCTCAAGCTGTCGGTCGCCAGATGTTGAAACAAGAAGACGGAGGCTCCATCATCCAAACATCTTCGGCTTATGGAATCATGGGGCCTGATAATCGCATCTACGAAGACTCTTGGTATCTCAACCGCCAGATAAATACTCCGGCGGTGTACAGCACGTCAAAAGCAGCAGTTGTGGGGCTTACTAAGTTTCTTGCAACTTATTGGGCGAAAAACAATATTCGAGTAAACGCGCTGGTGCCTGGTGGTACCGAGAGCGGCCAGAACGAAATTTTCCAGCAACGGTATGGTGCCCGAATTCCACTAGGCAGAATGGCTAACGCTCCCGAAATTGTCGGTGCAGTTTTATATTTAGCGTCCGATGCGGCGAGCTACGTAACTGGACATTGTTTAGTCGTTGACGGTGGTTTGAACGCTTGGTGAAAAATCAACCTGCAAACCTCTCAACATTTAAAAAATAAGCATGCGAATCGAGTTTGTCTGGCCACGAAAACATCGTGTGGTATTCATCGGCAGCACGGGTGAGTCTTTGCTGAAAACATATGTTGCCGAAGACGACATCAAGATATACGTGAGTCCACGCGCAAGGCTCAACGTTTGGATCGCAATTTTTGCCACTTTTTCTGGACGCTGGGGAGTGCGGGGCTACTATTGCGCCTTTCTTCGTTTCACACGCCCCAGGTTTGTCATTACCTTTGAAGACAACGCGCTGGAGTTTTACCTCACCAAGGTGTTTTTACCAAGTTGCGTCACTGCTTGTCTGCAAAATGGGCGCCGAGATACATACTCCTCAGATTCAAAAACTGACATCTGGAAATCAATTCAACAATTCGTTGCACCCGAGCATGCCCCCGACATGGTGCTCTCACATGGGGAACCATGGTCGACTTATTACCAATCAGCGCTCGGCGACACTGCCCAAGTACAAGCAATCGGCAGTGTGCGTAACAACGCAGTCAAGCTGACACTGCGGAACGAGTCACCTCGAGTGGTTTTCGTTTCGAGCTTTCCTAACCTCGGCCCAGATGGCAATCTTGAGAGCACATCTGCATCCACGTTTGGCTACTGGCAGCAACAAGAACTCACTTTTGGAAACTTCTTTCGCGCCGAGGGAATCGTCGCTGCAACGGCAGCAAACGTTGCACAATCACTGGGGATTCCATTTTGCGTACTTGGAAAGCGACCCGCATGGCAGCAGGGCGAGCTGCGCTACTACACATCCGCGCTTCAAGGATTGCCTTGGACATACCTACCGGCGGAGAGCAAATCTTCGAGTTATGAGCGAGTTTCGGCGAACGACATCATTGTCAATATTGACAGCACCTTCGGCTACGAGATGTTTGCAAGTGGAATTCGTGTCGCATTCATCAGTTGTCGAATGCACACTGCCGGACTGCCCCAAATTCGAGATTGCGAGTTTGCGTATCCTCTTATCACCGAGCCAACAGGATTTTTTTGGACCAACTCTGATACACCCACAGAAATGCGGCGCGTCATCACCGCCGTTGCTTCGATGAGCATCAGTGAGTGGGACGCTGCAACTCGCGATTTGCGGGCCTCTGTCATGCCGTTTGATCCGGGTAACGGCGAATTGTGTGCCGCACTTACTGAACTCGGTATGAAGACCCACGGGCCAGGCACTTGGACGGCTGAACCAACCGTCCAAAAATAGCCACGCAATAGACTAAAAACCGTCCGCTATCGCGGGATTTATGACTTCCTCCCTCAACTTCTCACCTGTGGTCATTCTCTGTGGTGGTAAGGGAACTCGAATCCGCGGCGTTGATGACACCGTGCCCAAGCCGATGATTCCGGTTGGTGACCAGCCAATGGTGGTGCACATTATGGAGCACTATGCCCACTTCGGGTATCACAACTTTGTGCTGTGCCTCGGCTATCTCGGCAACGTGGTGCGAAGCCATTTTGGTGCAACAAAGGAATCTGCAACCGAGCAGGTTCAGTTCACGCTCCCAAGTAACACGCAGGTCAACATCGCGTTGGTTGATACAGGCCAAGACACGATGACTGGCGGCCGAGTTCGCAAGATTCGAGATCTAGTTGACAACCACGACTTTTTACTCACTTACGGTGACGGTGTTTCTGACGTGCCGATTGATGAGGTAGTCACATTTCATAACAACCACAGTGCAGCGATGACACTCACTGCGGTTCGGCCACCCAGCCGTTTTGGCGAAGTCACCGTTGATACCGCCGGCTATGCGACTTCGTTCAATGAAAAACCCCAGGCGTCGGCGGGTCTGATTTCGGGTGGCTACTTCGTCTGTCGTTCCACCTTGTTTAATTATCTTTCCGATCGAGACGACCTCGTACTCGAAGCCGAGCCGATGCGCCAGATGTCGCATGACCGACAACTCGCGGCCTTCACGCACGAGGGTTTCTGGCAGTGCATGGATACATACCGTGACTGGGAACTACTCAACGATCTTGAAAAAAAGAATCGGGCACCATGGCGTCACTAGCCAACGACCTTGCCACGTTCAAGGGTCGGCGCGTACTCATCACCGGGCACACTGGCTTCAAAGGTTCATGGCTTGCCTATTTATTGGCACAGGCTGGCGCAGAAGTAACCGGTGTTGCCTTGCCACCGCTCGCCGAGCCCTCACACTTTTCGCTCCTGCAGTTAGACAAACATGTCAATAGCCGATTCTGTGATATTCGAGACCTGGAGGCTTTACAAAAAGAGTTTGCGCTAGCCCAACCTGACGTGGTGTTCCATCTGGCGGCCCAGGCTTTCGTTCGCAAGTCGTATCTCGACCCGCACACGACGTTCTCCACCAATGTGCTCGGGTCAGCAAACCTGCTCGAGTGTGTGAACGGCTGCAACTCGGTAACGACACTGGTGTTCGTCACCTCAGACAAGTGCTACAAGAACAAAGAGCAGCAACATGGATACGTCGAGACTGACGAACTCGGTGGCATCGACCCATACAGCGTCTCCAAGGCTGCGGCCGAGCTTGTGTTTTCTGGTTACTGCGTTTCGGCATTCCAGTCGGCTGACGCGCCACGCGTTGCAAGTGCCCGAGCCGGCAACGTCATTGGTGGCGGCGATTGGTCACCTGACCGGCTCATCCCCGACTGTGTGCGAGCACTCGAAAACAACATCTCAATCGAGATTCGACACCCGCATGCGACGCGTCCTTGGCAACATGTTTTGGAGCCTCTCTCGGGTTATGTGCGACTCGCGGTAGCGCTCCACGACGGCACTGCTCCGACGAAAAGCTCATGGAACTTTGGTCCACCCGAGAACTCGGTGCACGAAGTGCACGAAGTTGCCAATGTCGTCGCCACACGGTGGGGGTCGCCGTCTGCCGTGCGCATCGTCGCTGACCCGACTGCCATGCACGAGTCGCAGTTGTTGCAACTCAACAGCACTAAGGCCAACGACGTGTTGCGCTGGAACATTCGCTGGGCCTTTGATGACACGATGCAGCGCACGGTTGGCTGGTACCGCAACCTGCACGACGGGTCACGTGCCATTGACCTGACCGATGCCGACGTAAAGGCATACCTTTCCAAATGATTCACGGGGTGCAAGTTACGCCGCTGCGAATCATTGCCGACGACCGTGGTGCCGTGTTGCACATGTTGAAACACAGCGACCCATCTTTTGCCGGGTTTGGAGAAATCTATTTTTCAAAACTTCTGGTTGGCCAGCGCAAAGCTTGGCGGCGTCATGCGCACGCCACATCACAATTGGCAGTACCAAATGGCTGCGTGCGTTTCGTCTTATGTGATCAGCGCGAAGGAACCACCAGTCACAACACCATCCAAGAAGTCGAGATCGGTGAGGCGAAC
>JBILFO010000030.1:0-14650 GCA_044351505.1 Ilumatobacteraceae bacterium | reverse complement strand
ACGAACCGTATCCCGTTGATGAGCGGCAACTGGAAGATGAATCACAATCACTTCGAAGCAATTCAGTTCATTCAGAAACTGGCATACCTGTTGCAAAAACAAGACTTCGACGAAGTCGAAGTGAGCGTGCATCCACCGTTCACCGACCTGCGGAGTCTGCAGACCTTGATCGATGCTGATCAACTTCGCTTCAAGTTGGGTGCCCAAAATTGTCACTCCGACGACAAAGGAGCTTTCACCGGAGAAGTTTCGCCAGTGTTCTTGGCCAAACTTGGTGTGCAGTACGTCATCGTCGGCCATAGTGAGCGACGCGAGATGTTTGGCGAGACCGATGATTTTGTCGCTCAAAAAGTGGCTGGAGTACTCAAGCAGGGAATGTTTCCGATTATGTGTGTTGGCGAGACATTGGCCGAACACGAATCTGGTCTGACTCTGGACAAAGTGAAGCGTCAGGTGCGTGCAGGGCTTGATAAACGCTCCAGCGATCAGGTGACGTCGATGGTGATTGCGTATGAACCAATTTGGGCAATTGGCTCCGGCAAGAATGCTTCCCCCGATCAGGCCCAAGAGGTGGCTGCGGCGATTCGCGAAGAAGTAGCAACCCTCATCTCGCGACCAGCTGCTGAGGCAGTTCGTATTCAATATGGTGGCAGCGTTAAAGCCGGCACGATTGCCGACATCATGCGCCTGCCCGATGTTGACGGCGTCCTGGTGGGCGGGGCCAGCCTGGACCCCACCGAGTTTGCTCGCATTGTGCAATATCGCCGTCAGACCGCCTGACGCACACCATTCCCCACATGTGGGGTGGGGGAAGCCCTATGCGGGAACAAGGTCACAAGCTCTGAGTAGAGTGGGAGAGTCATCAACTGGGTGTGACGCCCCACCTATTCGACGGGGAGGTCGAATTCATGAACAAACGAAACAAGGCAACTCGCGTTGCTGCGTCGCTGTTTGCGGTCTCAATGATCGTGGCAGCGTGTGGCGGCGACGATGCCGACGACTCAGCAGCAGAGGAGCCCGCAGCAGAAGCTGTGGCGTATCCATCACTCGCTGAGTGCGCCGACGTTACCTACGACTACACCTACACGCCACCAGCCTCTGCTGGCATGACGGTGACTTACGACATTGCTCCAGCAGCAGTGTGGGAAGACGGCTCGGCCATTACGGCTGCCGACTTTGCTGCCACATGGCAAGCTGCACTCAACACACCAGGGTCGATTTCGACCTCGGGTTGGGATCAGATCGACTCGGTGGAAGCTGGCTCGAGCGACAAACAAGTTGTCGTCGAATTCAAGTCCGTCTACGGTCCTTACAAGGGTCTGTTCGGTGGCTTGATCAAGGCTGCATCAGTGGAGAACACATCAGACATCTCGGCAGACTTTGCTGACTTCATCGGTTTCTCGGGACGTCCGTGGAAGATGAAGTCGTGGAGCCCAAGCCAAGTGGTGTACGTTCCCAACGACAAGTACTGGGGCGACGACAAGGCTGTTACCAAAGAATTGGTGATGGTGCCGTTGGCTGACCAAGACACTGAAGTGGCAGCAATCAAGGCCGGCGAAATTGACTTCGCATATCCGCAGTTCTATGGCGGTATCGAAGATGCATATGCCGATCCGAACATTGCGCTGAAGAAGGAATTTGGTGGCGACTACGAAGCCTTGTATTTCCAGGCCAAGTGTGGTCCGTTTGCCAACCCAATCTTCCGCGAAGCGTTCTCCAAGTCGATCGACCGTGAAGCATTGTTCCAGCAGATTTACGTTCCGCTGGGTGGCGAGTCGCCACTCGAGTGCGGACCAATCATCCCTGGGCCATATTGCAACGGTGATGAATTTGCCGGATCGTACGACCCAACTGCTGCCGAAACCTTGCTGACCGACAACGGTTGGACCAAGGGTGCAGACGGATTCTGGATCGACCCAGCAACGGGTGAAGCACCAGATGTGCGTTGGATCATCAACACGGGTAACACCCGTCGCGAAAACACGCAGGCCTATTTGATTCCGTTGCTCACCGCAGCGGGCTTCAAGGTTCGTGCCGACAACTGTGATGCCGCTTGCTATTTCCAGCAGCGCCTCCCAGCCCTCGACTTCGACATGGCTATGTACATCTCGACAGCACCACCAGACCCCGGCTATCTGACGCCAAGTTTCACTTGCGATGCAATTCCGACCGCAGCCAACAGCAACCAGGGCCAAAACACCTCGGGTTGGTGCAACGCTGAGGCCTCGGACTTGCTGCACAATGCAGACTTCGAGCCAGATGCAGCCGCGCGCGCTGAATTGATTAAGGGTGCGTTGCGTTTGATGGCATCCGACAGCATCCTGTTGCCCTTGTTCCAGTTCCCCAAGTCGGGTTTCTGGCGCACGGACAAAGTTGGTGGCCCGGTTGACGCTGAATTGCGCAACTACACCTCATTCATCAACAACCACCTGTGGACTGATCTCGACGGTGACGGCAAGATCGTCATTGGCGCAGAACAGTGGCCAGAGTGTTTGAACCCGGTGACGGAGTGTGCAAACTCATCATGGATGGTGTGGACAACGATGAACCAGGTGATGCCTGGTGCGTTTGCCACCACCAATGATGGTGCATACGTAGTAACCAACTTGCTGACTGGCGAACCAACAGTCACATTGAAGTAACAACGTATGTCGTCGCAAGACGACACTCGTGCGATGCGCGGGTCCTGCTTCGGCAGGGCCCGCGTTTCGTCGTATGTGGGCCTATTTCGATGAGAAATTTTGTAACTTGCACCGAAAAATTCGGTGTCGAGCGTTGGTAAACGCTAGTTTTGCTGCGTGCTGAGATTCATTGTTCGCCGTCTCGCATGGTCAATTCCGACGCTTCTTTTTGTGACCTTTCTGGTGTATATCGCTTTGCGAATTGGCACCGATCCAGTGGAGAGCTACAAGCGAATTAACCCTCGTGTAACGCCGGCAAAGATTCAGCAATATATCGAGGTGAATGGCCTGGACCCGAATTATGTGCGCGGATATTTTCAGTGGCTAGTTAATTTCATTACGTTGGATTGGCCGCGGAGCATCAAAGGCTCGCGTGAAGTGTGGCCGCAGCTTAAAGACGCGCTGGCTAACACGTTGCGTCTGGGCGCTGCAGCCAGCTCGGTGGGTATCTCGATGGGGTTACTGCTCGGAGTCTTTGCTGCTCTACGACCCGGCGGGCGCCGCGACGTCACTGTCAACACCGCAGCGTTTGTCGGCATTTCAATTCCGCCCTATGTCTCAGCCATCTTGTTGCAGTTGTTGTTTGCGGTGTATTGGAGCCGTTGGTTCGGCTCGACACTGTTGCCAACTTCGGGTGTGTATCCACCTGGGCACACGGGGTTTAATTTGGGGTTGATGCTCAAGCACATGGTGTTGCCAACCACTGTGGTGGCGATTCAGATCATTGCGGTGTATGCCCGTTACATGCGGTCGTCGTTGCTTGACGTGCTGAGTAGTGAGTACATGCGCACGGCACGATCAAAGGGCATTAGTGAACGGCGGGTCCTGTTCAAACATGGTTTGCGAAACGCGCTGATTCCGGTGGTAACAATTGCGGCGCTCGACGTTGGAGCAATTGTTGGAGGTTTGATTATCACGGAGAATATTTTTAGCTACCCGGGTATGGGTAAGTATTTCCTCTCGGCTTTTGGCGAGGGCGACTTTCCCTTATTGATGCCGTGGATGGTGCTTATCGTTGCATCGGTGTTGGTGTTCAACCTGCTGGCAGACGTGTCGTACGCCTGGCTCGACCCAAGGATCCGACTTGACTGACGAACTTCTCCTACCTACGGTTTCGCCGCGACGGATGGCCTTTGATCGCTTTGTTGGCCATCGTGCAGCTGTGGTGAGCGTCTTCGTGCTGGGCACCATGGTGTTGTTCGTGGCACTCTCGCCATTGACAGCTCGCTATGGGGTCAACGAAGCCGTGCAGGCTCCGCCCAACTATTTTCTCTCGCCGCGGGCCATTGCCTGGCTAGGAACCGATGACATCGGTCGAGATTTGTATAGCCGTCTGATCTACGGTGTGCGAGTTTCGCTGATTATCGGATTCTTCTCGGCAATCATCTCAGTGGTCGTTGGGTGTGTGGTGGGTGCAGTTGCCGGTTTTCGTGGTGGGAGATTTGACGACATCACTATGCGTGTAACCGACTTGTTCCTAGCGTTTCCGTTTCTGGTGACACTGCTGGTGATGCGCAACATGCTGGGCGCAATCGATTGGCTGCGCCCAGTTATGGGTGACATTTCGTCGGTGCGCTTTATCATCTTGCTGTTTGCAGTTTTTGGTTGGATGGGTGTTGCGCGAATAGTGCGTGGTCAGGTGCTCGCTTTGAAGGAACGAGAGTTCATCGAAGCCGCGCGCGCTGTGGGAGCCACTCGGTGGTACATCGTGCGTCGACATTTACTGCCCACTTCCGTTGGCCCGATCATGGTTGCTCTTACCTTTTCCGTGGTTTCGGCAATTATTGGTGAAGCCACCCTGGCCTTTTTTGGCTACGGCCCGCAGGCCGGTGCCGGCGCCACATCGCTTGGCATCTTGGTCGGTCAAGCCAAGGGGGCAGTGAACACCGGTTTCTGGTGGCTTGCGTTGTTCCCGTGTTTGGTGCTTGTAACCATCGCGTTGTCGATCAACTTCATTGGTGACGCATTGCGGGATGCAACCGATCCCCGGATGCAAAAGGACGCTTGATGTCTGAGCCCATCCTGCAGATACGTGATCTGACAGTTACCTTTGCCACCCCGCTTGGACCATTGGTCGCAGTGCGAGGGGTGGATTTGGACGTTGGTGCCGGAGAGCTGGTGGCAGTGGTGGGTGAGTCGGGCTCAGGCAAGTCGGTCAGTTTTCTCGCCGCCATGGGGTTATTGCCGTCAACGGCAACTGTGCAGGGCTCGGTCATGCTCGATGGTGTGCAGTTGGTAGGGGCGAGTGCCAAACAGATGCGGTCAGTGCGCGGCCAGTTGCTGTCGATGATCTTCCAAGATCCGTTGTCGGCCCTCAACCCCGTGCACCGCATCGGCGCTCAGATCTCAGAGATGTTGAAGGCGCACCAAAAAATGAGCGAACGGGCGGCACGCGCCCGAGCTGTGGAGTTGTTAGAAGTGGTGGGCATTCCGCAGCCGGGTGACCGGGCGATGCAGTACCCGCATGAGTTCTCTGGAGGCATGCGCCAGCGTGTCGTGATTGCCATGGCAATCGCCAATAGCCCCAAAGTGTTGATTGCCGATGAGCCAACAACTGCTCTTGACGTCACGGTGCAAGCTCAAATTTTGGAAGTTATCCAAAAGGTGCAGAAGCAGTTTGGCACTGCAGTGGTGCTCATCACCCACGATCTCGGTGTAGTAGCGCGAGTGTGTGATCGAGTCAATGTGATGTATGCCGGGCGCTTCGTTGAGCGAGCAGCAGTAACTGATTTGTTTGACGCACCCACGCACCCTTACACCCGTGGACTTTTGGCATCGCTCCCACAGGCGGGCAAGGAGCGCTTGGTGCCAATCGTTGGGTTTCCGCCGAACATGTTGCGTCCGCCTTCGGGCTGTGCCTTTCGAGCTCGTTGCGCCGATGCTGTGAGCGACTGTGAGCATGGCGTGCCCGAATTGCGCGCTGTTGGGGCTGCGCAGAGTGCCTGTATTCGAGCAGCAGAATTGATGCAACCTCGATGACGCGACAAGAGGCTAAGACACCAGTGCCTGCATCAACTGAGAGTGGCACTTTACTCAGTGTGCGCGGTTTGGTGAAACAGTTTCAGATGAAAGCCGTGCGCGGCAACAGTGGACGCAAGCGAGTGGTGCAAGCTGTCAGCGATGTTTCTTTCGACGTTGCACCCGGTGAAACGTTGGGTCTTGTAGGTGAGTCGGGTTCAGGTAAGACCACGGTGGGTCGATGTGTTCTGCGCTTGATTGAGCCCACGGCAGGACAGGTGTGGTTTGAGGGAGTGGATCTTGCCCAGCTGACTTTTGAAGAGCTGCGCGTGGTGCGTCGCAAAATGCAGATCGTGTTTCAAGATCCGTATGCCTCGCTTGATCCGAAGATGACCGTAGGCGCGTCGATTGCCGAACCGCTTGTAGTGCAGGGTGTAGGCGGCGACCACAATGAAAAAGTTGTGAGCCTGCTCGAGTTGGTGGGCTTATCCGCTGATCATGCGCGAAGGTTTCCGCACGAGTTTTCTGGTGGGCAACGTCAACGCATCGGAGTTGCTAGAGCCTTGGCCCTTGACCCAGCGTTGATCGTGCTTGACGAGCCGGTGTCGGCACTCGACGTCAGCATCCAGGCTGGTGTAGTGAATTTGTTTAATGATCTGCAGTCGCGTCTCGGAATGTCGTACATTTTCATCGCTCATGACCTGTCGGTGGTTCGCCACACGGCGGATCGAGTAGCAGTGATGTACCTGGGCAAGATCATGGAAATTGGTGATGCGGAAACGGTGTATGAACACCCGACGCACCCATACACCAAGGCATTGCTTTCGGCGGTGCCACTGCCGAACCCACGAGTTGAGCGCACTCGCAATCGCATCATGCTCGAAGGTGATGTGCCATCGCCCGTGAACCCACCATCTGGATGTCGATTCCGTACCCGTTGTTGGAAAGCCACTGACCTCTGCGCCATGCAAGAGCCGGCCCTCGAGGTGCGTGCCCACGGACAGCTATCGGCCTGTCATCACCCCGAGGGGTAATCAATCCACTCGGTAGGCTGTTCTGGTGCGTTCTGTCATCACTGTCACCACCATAATTGTCAATGTTTTGTCCATGATCGGATTGATCGTGGGAGTACTCTTGCACAGCGGACGTGGCGGCGGGTTGTCAGACATGTTCGGTGGCGGCGGGGCAGCAGCGCTGGGTTCGGCTTCGGCCGAGCGCAACCTCAGTCGCATCACCACGGTGTTGGCTTTGGTGTGGCTCTTAACGGTGACCGCTCTCGGCATCCTTTTGTCTCAGTAATCACGCACGTTCAGGTAATCGCAATGCTCCGATAGTTTGAAGTTTCCATTTCTTGTCGAAGTGGCGAAATTGGCAGACGCACCAGCTTGAGGGGCTGGCGCTCGAAAGGGCGTGGGGGTTCAAGTCCCCCCTTCGACACCAGATACCAGAATTTTGGCTCTTGACCAGCGAGACTGGTGAGCAGTGAGACGGACGAAAGTTATTGCCACCGTAGGCCCTGCCTCGATTGACGCTGCAGTTGTTGGTGCGTTAGTTGATGCAGGCGCAGATGTGCTGCGAATCAACTGCTCACATATCAGTACCGAAGAACTTTCAGCGCGCATCAAGCACATCCGCGAGGTGCGCCCGTCTGTGGCAGTCATGATCGATATTCAGGGGCCCAAGTTGCGCTATGCCGGAGCGCCGGTCACCCTGACTGAGGGCACCGAAGTGAGCTTTACCTTCGCCCAGCTGGGCATGCCCTACGTGCGCCCAGGCACCAACTCGGGATTGGCTGTTGGGCAGCGAGTGCTGCTTCATGACGGACGTCTCGAAACTGTTATTGCATCGCTAGATGGCGAAGCACCTGACGGCCTGATCACGCTTCACGTGCAACGCGGAGGAGAATTGCTCAATAACAAGGGTGTCAACTTGCCCGATACCGAAGTCTCGGGCAGCGTGTTGTCTGACAAAGACCGCGCCGATCTTGAAGTTGCAAAGCGCGACGGAGTGGACTTTGTTGCGGTGTCGTTCGTGCAGCGGGCCAGTGACATCGAAGAGGTGCGCGGAATCCTTGGGCCAACAGCGCATGTCATCGCCAAAATTGAGCGCCCTCAGGCGCTAGAACGCATCGATGACATTTGTCGAGTAAGCAACGGCGTAATGGCAGCTCGCGGCGACCTTGGCGTTGAGCTTCCGTTTCAGATCGTGCCGGCTGCCCAACACAAGATTGCCCGCACCGCTTTACGCAACGGCGTAATTTCGATTTGTGCAACGGAAATGTTGGAGTCAATGACGGCTTCATCGCGAGCCACACGTGCCGAGGTTGCAGATGTCACCGGGGCAGTACGCGACGGGTTCGATGCCGTGATGCTTTCGGGCGAAACAGCGGTAGGTGTTAACCCAGTGCGCGCGGTGGAAGTGATGGCGGCAATCTGTGTTGCTGCCGAGCGTGATGTGACACTGCCTCTGATTTTCGCCGATGCCAACCCTGAAGCAGCCGCGGTTACGGCAGCAGCGTGTTCGCTGGCTCGTCGCATTGGTGCAGATGCTTTGTTGTCGATGACCTACACCGGTCACTCGGCTCTGCTGATGAGTTCGTGTCGCCCTGGCACTCCGATTCTCGCTGCCACCCCGAGCGATGCGGTCGCCCGCAAACTGCGCATGGCGTGGGGCGTGTTTCCGATGGTGAGCCAGCGTGATCCTGACGTTGAGGTTTCGATTTCAGCGGGCCTGGCTGAGGCTCGCGGGCATGGCCACGTTAAGCGTGGCAACAAGGTGGTGGTGTGTGCTTCGCGTCTGAGTACACGCTCCGATGCAGATACTATTTGGCTGCATGTCGAACCATAACGAGTTGCCGCACGAGCGAGCGCAGTTCACATCGTTTCAAGAGTCGACCAAAGAAGACTGGTCGCTCATCATGCGCCAAATTGGCAACACCCAGAACATGGTGGCCAACAATGCACTCCACCTGCTACGCCAGCTAGGCAACGACCATGGCGGGTTTCCCGTGAGCCGTTTAGAGCATTCGCTGCAGACAGCAACCCGCGCCGAGCAAGATGGGCGGGATGCGCAGTATGTGGTGTGCGCTTTGATTCACGACATTGGGGATACCTTGGCGCCGTTCAATCATCCGTATATTGCTTCGACGATGTTGAAGCCGGTTGTCAGCGAGGCGAACCACTTCATGGTGGCCCAGCATGGGATTTTCCAGGGTTATTACTTCTGGCACCACATCGGAATGGATCGCAATGCTCGTGATGCCTTCCGTGATTCACCATATTTTGACTACACCGAAGAATTTTGTGTCAAGTACGACGCACCTGCATTCGATCCTGATTTTGTGAGCGCGCCGCTAGAGCATTTCGAGCCACTCGTGCGCGAACTGTTCGCTGCAAAGAACTAACCCCATGCGTCGCTGGCGTAACTGGGCCGGCACGGTGTCGGTGCGCCCCAACCAGCTGCACCAGCCCACCAGTATTGCTGCGCTGCAAGACATCGTGCGTAGCGCCCGTGGCAACCAGCGCATCCGCATGGCAGGTAGCGGGCACAGTTTCACCCCGATCGTGCCAAGTAACGACATCATGCTGTTGCCTCATGACTTTGCCAACAGTGAAGGCGTGAGCACGGTCGGTAGCACGGTCGGTATCGACACCCAGCGCATGGTGGCGCGGGTCCCGGCCGGAATGGTGCTGCATCACCTCAATGAGTATTTGGCAGCCAGTGGTGTAGCGCTAGCCAATATGGGCGATATCACGGCTCAAACTGTGGCTGGATCGATATCTACATCTACGCATGGAACCGGGTTGCGCTTCACGGGCCTAGCGGGCCAGGTGCAGGGGTTCGGTTTGGTTACTGCTGATGGTGAGCATTTTGACTGCAATGCCACGGAAAACGCCGAAGTGTTTCAGCTTGGTCGTGTTGGCCTGGGGTGCTTGGGCATCTTGACCTATGTGGACATGTCAATCGTGCCGGCGTTTCAGTTGCGCGCAGTTGAGCAAGCCCGTCGTTTGAGCGATGTGCTGGACAACTTTGACACGATTGTTGCTGAGGCTGACCATTTTGAGTTTTATTGGATACCGCACACGAAGTGGGCACTCACCAAGCACAACACCCGCACCCAAGAACCACCGGCTCCACGATCTGCGTGGAATAAGTGGTGGGGCAAGACAGTCATGGAGAACTACGCGTTCGGGGCTGTCTGTATGGCTGGTCGGCTGGTGCCGGCTGCCATCCCACGCTTGGCGACAGCACTGCCATCCCAAGGTCGACAAGAGTTCACCGAAGCCAGCCATGAGGTATTTGCCACGCGGCGGTTGGTGAAGTTTCATGAAATGGAATACTCGATCCCGCGCGAGCACCTGGTGTCGGCATTACGGCAAATCGTGGAAATGGTCGAGCGTGAAAAACTGCGAATTAGTTTCCCTGTCGAGGTGCGTGTAACGGGATGCGATGATGTGCCATTGTCCACCTCGTATGGGCGTGAATCGGCCTATATTGCCGTGCACATGTACAAAGGCATGGAGTATGAGCGATACTTTCGTTTGGTTGAAGCGATTCTTGCCCCAATGCAGAGCAGACCGCACTGGGGAAAGATACACTTTCAAAGTGCCAAAACGCTCGAGCCGAGTTACGACCGCTTCGGTGAATTTCTCGCCTTACGCGAGCGTCTCGATCCAGAGCGTCGGTTTGTCAATGAATATGTCGGTCGTGTCCTCGGGTTGTGACACCTCGACAGCGATGATTGCAGTTTTGTCCTGACATCGTTTATTGATCTCGGCATCACCGAGCCTCTGGTTGCGGCAATGGCGCGTCGTGGGATTAAAGCGCCTACGCCCATTCAAACGATGACCATTCCAGATGGTTTGGCCGGCAAAGACGTGTGTGGCAAGGCACCAACTGGTTCAGGAAAGACCATTGCGTTCGGCTTGGTATTGGTTTCCAAACTCAAACGAGCAAAGCCCGCCCAGCCAACCGGTTTGATTCTTGTGCCTACCCGCGAGCTGGCACAACAGGTATGTGACGAGATTGATCTGCTGGATGCTTCGCGCACGTTGCGCAGCACGGCAGTATTTGGCGGCGCCGGTTATGGTCCGCAGTTGCGACGCATTGGGTCGGCATCGGTCGTGGTCGCTACACCAGGTCGCCTTGAAGATCTCATCAGTCGTCGCGACATTGACTTGCGTGCCGTGCAGATTGCGGTGCTTGACGAAGCCGATCGCATGGCGGACATGGGCTTTTTGCCAGCCGTGCGCAAGATTATGGACCGTCTGCCCGCCACCCGGCAGGTGCTGCTGTTTTCTGCGACCCTAGACGGGGCAGTATCCGAGCTCATCTCGCGCTATCAGCGCAGCCCAGTGCGCCATGACGCCAGCACACCTGAGTCTGAACCAGATATTGAACATGTGTTCGAACTGATTCCTAAGGACAAGCGTCATACTCGCATCGCTGAATTGCTGCAGGAGCACAACCAGTTGATCTTGTTCTGTCGCACCAAGCACGGTGCCGACCGGGTGGCCCGCAATCTTGAAGCTGAAGGTGATCGCTGCGCAGTGATCCACGGCAACCGCAGTCAGGCTCAGCGCGAGCGAGCATTGGATGATTTCAAGCGTGGCCGCGCCCGAATTTTGGTGGCTACTGATGTAGCAGCCCGCGGTATCCATATCGACAACGTGCCGTGTGTGGTGCACTGGGACCCACCAGACGACCCGAAGGACTACGTGCACCGCTCCGGACGAACTGGTCGCGCTGGCAAGCGTGGTGTGGTGGTGTCACTAGTTGACCCATCGCAACGGCGTTCTGTCATGCGCGACATGAAGTCGATTGACATTGACGTGCAGTGGGCATCAGCAGATGCAGCCAAGGCTCCCAAGATTCGCCCAGGCGACGTTGGTTGGTTGAGCGGTCGGCCCGCACCACAAACCGTCTAATCGACGAGTCGTCTACTCGTCGATTCGTCTAGTCGCCGAACACGATGTCTTGCGCCCTTACGGGAACTCGACTTAAGGCTTTGCCAGTGGCATCACGTATGGCAGCCACAATTGCCGGAGTCACCGAGATACACGGTGGCTCGCCGATACCTTTGGCGCCGAGAGGTGCTTGGGGTTCTGGCTCTTCGATCATTGTGGCCACCACGATGGGTGCGTCGAGAGCGGTTGGCAGCAAATAGTCGGTGAACGATGGATTACGCATGACTCCATCTTTCAACACAATCTCTTCCATGACCGCGAGCCCCAAACCTTGAGCGATGCCGCCCTCCACCTGACCGAGCGCTGCCAGCGGGTTCAGCACCCGCCCAACATCTTGGGCCGTGGCTATTTGCACGACTTTCACTAAACCGAGATCAGGGTCGACGTCAACGACTGCGCGGTGGGCCACGAAGGCAAACGCCACATGGCAGTTGCCTTGACCATTCTCATCGAGTTCCTCGGTGGCGCGGTGATGATGCTCAAACGTTTCGTCAAGCACCAAGCCTGGTGCCGCGTCGGCCACCGCAATGCGCAGCGAACCTCTGGTGTCGACGATGTCGGTGCCATCGATGGCCAGCCGCAAGGGGTCAAGTTGGTGGGCGGCAGCAACATGCTCAAACAATCGCTCCCGCACCAAGCGACACGCCCCATCCACTGCGCCGCCACTCATCCAGGTTTGTCGCGAAGCAGACGTGCTTCCGGCGCTACCGATAGCGGTAGAAATTGGTTCAAGGAGCACGGTGTCCACCCCGAGCACACTTCGAGCAATTTGTTGGGCGAGCACAACAAAGCCCTGGCCAACCTCGGCAGTGGCGAATTGCAAGGTAGCGACACCATCTGTCAAGTGACAGCGGGCTGTGGCGTAGTCGTCAAAGCCTTCGCTGTACATCAAGTTTTTGATCGACACACCCCAGCCCACACCGCGGCGGATGTTGGAACGCTGCGCAGTTAACCCCGAGCCGCCAGGAATATCGAGCGAATCTGCACCCTGTGCCAGTGGTGGTGGCATCGGAATGGCCGCGGTTTCACGAATGCATCGCTCCACGGGTGCCACGCTGTCGACGATTTGACCAGTGATGAGGCGATCGCCGGTGCGCATGGCATTTTTCAACCGAATGTCAACAGGGGAGAGCCCGCAGGCAAGGGCCAATTTGTCCATTTGCGACTCGTGCCCAAAGCACGCTTGCACGACCCCGAAACCACGCATTGCTCCACATGGCGGATTATTGGAGCGCACGGCATAGCCATCAACCGTGGCGATGTCGCAGCGGTACGGACCTTGCATATGGGTGACTGCATTAATCAACACCGCTGATGAAGTGGATGCATATGCCCCTCCGTCAAACACCGCTCGCACTTCGACACGGCGCAGTGTGCCGTCGCGGTCGGCGTGATGACGCATCACCATCGACGCTGGGTGGCGATGGATGTGACCGAAGAAAGATTCCTCACGCCCGTATTGCATCTTGATGGGGCGGCGAGTAGCGAGTGCTAGCAAACAGCAATGCACCTGCAGACTGATGTCTTCGCGCCCACCGAAGGCGCCACCGACACCACCCAGCGTGAGGCGCACGCGCTCAAGCGGCAGACCAAGACAAGCAGCAATTTGTTTTTGATCTTCGTGTAGCCATTGCGTAGCCACATAGAGCTCGACGCCGGCACCGTCATCGTCGGGGAGCGCCAGCGCTGCTTCTAGCCCGAGGAAGGCTTGGTCTTGCATGCCTACTTCGTAGGTTCCCTCCACTACTACTTCGCCCACGAAATCCTGATCACCACGCACCACTTTTTGGCGACGGATCACATTGCCGTCCGGGTGAATCGGCGCAAATGATCCGTCGATGGCTTGTTCGGCATCGAGCAATGCAGGTAGCACTTCGTACACCACAACGATGGCGTCAAGCGCGCGCCGGGCAGTTTCAGGATGATCGGCAGCAACTGCGGCGACTGGTTCGCCAGCAAAGCGCACTACGTCTTTGGCAAATACTGGTTGGTCGTTAGCGATAAGGCCGTAGGTGAGTTGTCCAGGTACATCAGCTGCAGTGATGACGGTGGCGACACCGTTGATGGCTAGCGCTGCCGAAACATCGATTGAGATGATGCGGGCATGTGGATGCGGACTGCGCAGCGTTGCGCCCCACAGCATGTTGTCGGCCCAAGCATCAGACGAGAAAGCAAAACGACCCTGCACCTTGGCCAACCCATCGGGGCGAACGGCGGAATTGCCGAGTGTGCCGCGCTCACCACGCTTGGAGGTTGTAGCGGTGGTTTGAGCCGTGTTGGTGGTGGCTTGGGTCATGTCAGTCGTGGCTTGGGCCATGTCAGTGCGCTGGCTGTTCTGGTGGTGTGTTGCGTTGATCGCGAGCCAATTCGATTGCCGCAAATATTCGCCCATAGCCGGTGCAACGACAGATGTTGCCGCTGATGGCTTCTTTTATCTCTAGCTCGGTAGGTTGCGGGTTGCGGTCCAGTAGATGATGCACGGCTACGACCAACCCTGGCGTACAAAAACCACACTGCACACCACCGGCATCAATGAACGCTTGTTGCACATCCGTTGGTGTGCTGTGAGTGGGGTCATTGCTCAGGCCTTCAATGGTCACAATATGAGCCTCAACGGCGGTTGCTGCCATAACGAGGCACGAACATACCGCCTCGCCATCCATGAGCACCGTGCACGAACCACACTCGCCTTGCTCGCAGGCGCCCTTGGTGCCAGGTAGGCCCAAACGCTCACGCAACACATACATGAGGCTTTCACCAGCCCAGGCGTCGCGCACCTCGTGGTCAATGCCGTTGACAGTAAGTCGGTAGAACTCGTTACTCATCGCTACCTCGCGGATTGTTGGCAACATAGTCGTTGGCGCGCAGGAGCAAACGCTCAGCGAGCACGGCTACAGCATGGCGGCGATACAGCGCTGTTGAGCGATGGTCATCAATGGGCGAGCACTCTTGCGCTGCTCGCTGGCCAAACTCGCGCGCGAGCTCTGGCGACACTTGGAGTGGACCGCGCAGGTTGGTTTGCTCAGCAAGCCATGCTTCGGCACG
>JBILFO010000122.1:0-4293 GCA_044351505.1 Ilumatobacteraceae bacterium | reverse complement strand
CGCGCAGATGTCCCTTATTTTGTTGATCAATTCAACCTCGACAATTCAACCCAGTTCACACCAGCAATCGCCAAGCCGGTTGGCGATATTCGAAGCATGTGGTGGATTGCAGCAAAATTGGCCGAGGGTCTTGACAACAATCTGCTTCCGGCACCACTCACCACCGAATCGTCAGATCTTGATGTTTTGGGATTTATCGCCGGTCGGGCAGCTGCCTCTTTTGAAGAGATTCAACAGCGTCGGTATATCGCTACTGCCCCAATTTTTGGATGGGTCTTAGATCGAGTACTACCCGGAGGAAAATGGAGTCTGGTGCCAGATGAACTGGTGACCCAGCTCGCTGACTGGCAACGAATCACGTACCCGAAAGGGCTGCTCGTCACCAGCCGCAGACAACCAAAGCACTTGAACTCTCAACACATTCCCCACCACTCAGGCTCTTCAGACTCGCCGCTTGCGATCATCAACACGTCAACGGCGCTAGGCCTTGGCATCAAATCTGGCGATGATGTGATTATTTCAACAAAAAATGGTGAACTACGAATTGCAGCGTCCCTGAACGACGAACTTCACGCAGATGTCATATCTCTGCCGCATGGCTGGCGCGATACAAATGTTTCGATACTGACATCGGAACGCGACGTAGACCCTCTGACTGGAATGGTCATTCAAACAGCATTTTCGGCCCAGCTCCGAGCTGCCGACGATCGCTGACGCGCTAGCCGCCCAGACCAGCGCACTCGAATACGGCTGTCAGCTCACCGAGCTTTGCGTGGTGTCACAATCAGATGCTCGGGTGAGCGCAGAACAAACCCGACATCATCGGGCACGCCTTGGGTGAATTCTGCAGATTCATACTCGTCAAGGAGAATCTCTAAGCATTCAACCATTTCCATTTTGGCCAAGAGAGAGCCAGTGCATAAGTGGCGACCGTAGCCAAACGAGAGAATTGTTGCTTTGACGCTGAATTCACGGTCCGCCACATCCTTAAATCGCTCGATATCAAAGACATCAGGGTTGGCAAACACATCTGGGTCGCGGTTTCCACTCGCCATCAACGTAACGATTCGTTCACCCTCGCGCACGGATTGGCCACCAATCTCGGTATCCACGCGAACGCCCCGACTCACGGCGTGCACTGGTGGCGCCCACCGCAAGCCCTCGGCGATTGCCGAAGGTATCAGTGATCTGTCTGCCCTGAGGCGCTGCCATAAATCAGGCTGAAGAAACAGATATTTAATGAGTGATGACAACGACCTGTCCGTGGTTTCCACACCGGCAGCGAGCAAGAACGAACAAAATGAGCGAATCTCGTCATCAGATAGCCGCTCGCCTTCGTATTCCGCCGAACACAAAGTGGACAGCAAATCATCTTTGGGATTGGCGCGCCGTTGTTCAATGAGCGGCGTAATAAAAGCGAAGAGTTCGGTCTTGGCGACAATTGCCCGCTCGACAACCGACGGGTCACCACGCAGATTGGATGCTCCCGCCGCCACGATTGCGTCATAGTTGCTCCGGAAATTTGGCGCCTCGTGAATATCCATCACCCAGGACGTCACGCCTAGAGGAAGTGGCGTGGTGAACATTGACTTCAGATCGACTGGCCCATCTACAGGGAATTTGGCGAATAGCGAATCCGCCAGTGCGCGGGTGTACTCGCGTTGGACACCATCAAGCAAGCGTGTGTTACGTAGCGTGCGGGCGAGAATCGCACCTTTGCGGCGATGTTCGTCGCCCTCCATCTGCAGGATGGACCGTCCATGAATTATTGACGAGCCAGCCCCATACGTCAACGGACCAAAGTATTGCTCGTCTGTCAGCACGCGCTTTGCGTCGTGATACCGGGTGACCACCCAACCATTGAATGCCTCGCTGCGAAATATTGGTGTTGCCTCGCGAGCCTGCCGATAGAACGACGCAAGATCCATTGGCTGGCCTGTCATTACTTGTTCAAAAGTCGCAGCAAGGTCAATGGTCAAGTGAAGTCTCCATTTCAACGGCTGAGTACGGCGCTCTGAACAATACTGCTTCCAGCACACAGGCACCCAATTTCCTGCTGCCACCTCTGAATTGACGTACGATTTGAGGCATCAACCAAGACAGGAACATTTCGTGATCGCCGTCGTAGGTGCAGGCTCAATGGGCTCGATGTTCGGTGGCCTGCTGGCCAAAGCAGGCCACGATGTCACTCTGGTTGATATCAACGCCGAGCATATGGCAGTGACTGCCCGTGATGGGCTCACTCTGCGCGAGCAGTCGGGTCGACAGCACTCTGTTCGCCTGTCTGCGACCACCGATGCAACGACTCTTTCTGAGATAACTCTGGCCATCGTGTTGACTAAGTCCTGGGCGACACACAACGCCGCCGAAGCTCTGGCTACGTGTCTTGCCCCTGATGGGCTGGCAGTAACGGTGCAAAATGGGCTCGGCAATGACCGAGTGCTCGGTGCGGTGCTCGGCGACGACCGCGTACTCGGAGGCACTACGACCGCTGGTGCAGAACTGTTGGCGCCGGGCATCGTTTCTCTCTCGCCGATAACCGCAGACGGAACTTCGCAAACTGAATGTGCGCCACTTCACCCCGAGTACTTACAGGACAGCACCAAATCGTCTCAGTATGCGGCATTTGCCAATCTGATGACTGCAGCTGGACTGCCCACGATTATCCGTCCGTCTGTAAGTGACGTCATTTGGAAAAAACTATGCCTTGCTGCCACGGCTGCACCACTAACAGCAGTTTTGAGATGCACGGTTGCAGATTTACTGACCAGCAGCGAAGCTCACCGGTTGTTGCGTCAGCTGTTTGACGAAATCGTCCTCATCGCGCACGCTGAAGGGGCAACTCTTGATCCGACTACTACTTGGCAACACGCCGTCGACACGTTTACAAAAGTAGGCCGCCATCAAACATCAATGGCAGTTGATGTTGCTAAGGGACGGCGAACCGAAATCGAAGCAATGTCGGGAGAACTTGTCAGACTGGGACAGCGCCACGGGATCTCCGCACCAGGCCACGCAATGATGCAGAGGTTAATAACCGCGATTGAACAGCAGCACAGCACTTAGCTGCGCGCCGCCCTGGAATATTCAACAGTCGCGACTCCCTCGACGGCCCTGACTCCACCGCGAATGTCCAGCCAAACCGTGCAGTCAACGAACGTTTTCCCAAGATCTTCAAAAACACGGCTCACAGTTCCCCCAGCGACGACCGCATCACCATCACAGACGTTTGCCGTGAATCTTGCCCGCAATGACCGCAGACTGCCGGTTCCGGAGTATTGCTCGAGCATGTTGGTGACGTAACAAAGATTTATCGGCCCCTGATTGATCAACCGAGTCCCATGGCCCTGTGCCTCAACGGCGGCGCGATCCCAATGGATTGGATTCGGATCCCGCAAAATAGCTGCCAAAAGTTTCATTTTTTCGGCCGACACAACTTCGACTGACCACTCTGGCAGCAGATCACCCACATTCGGTCGCACGTTCATGCCTCCCCACGCAGAAAAATCCAGGTGTTGGAAATACGAGCACATGGCACCTCGTCGTGAGTTTCGCACACGTCGGCTACGAACGTGACGAAGTCCATGACTCCCCCACGCTTACCAACCTTGCGATGAACCTCTGTTATCGACCCGCTGACGCGATACTCGTGCCCTTCACGCAGCGGCTGACTAATTTCCCAGACATACTCCCCAGCCCGAACCGCATCAGGGGAATCGGCCTGACACAAATCAAAAATATCCTGGATGGTCACTCCCATTCCGGCAATCGGTAGGTGGAAAAAGTAGAGCGGATGGGCAAGACCCTCGCTACCTGCTTGTACCAGCATGACGTCGTGCATCATGAAGTTCTCCCAACGATCTATCCGATAGCTACCACCTGGGAATCGGTGGCCGACCAGTCGATGCATCTCGTCAAGTGGCACAACCATCGTCTCAGAACCTAGTCTGCAGGCTGAGCAGTCAACGAAAAGAGATCAGTGGCCAACGTAGGAAATTCTCAGCCAACAGGCGCCAATATCACGGTGCTCGGTGCGGGATCACTTGGTTCTGTGTATGCGGCATGGGCAGCACAGGCTGGCAATACCGTCACCGTCGTAGCCCGGTCTGCGCATGTTGACGCCATCAATGCGGGCGGGCTCACCCTCGTCAACAGAGATGGTTCGAGTCAAAACATCTCTCTTCGCGCAACGACCGACCCCCGAGACATTGAGGAATGCGATTTTCTCTGTTTGGCCTGCAAGGCTCCTGACACTGAACCTCTTTTGGATGCCTTTTTGTCACGCCAACGCTC
>JBILFO010000121.1:0-4303 GCA_044351505.1 Ilumatobacteraceae bacterium | reverse complement strand
GAAAGACGATGCCCACTCGGCGACGCACCGGGTTGGGGTCAAGACCAATCGCAGAAATTTCGTCGCCGTCTAACAACACCGCGCCGTCGTCAATTTGCTCGAGCAGGTTCACGCAGCGAAGCAAAGTGGTTTTACCACTGCCGCTAGCCCCGATGAGCGACACCACCTCGCCGTTGGTAACATCAAGCGACAGATTGCGCAACACCGTGTTGGCGCCAAACGATTTGGTAACGCCGCGCAGGCTGACCTTAGGGGTCATGGCGCCACCCGAGTGCCACTCGTGCGACGTCGTTCGCGATGCCAGAGATAGTCGGTCAAGCGAGTGAGCGGAATCGTCACTGACAAAAAGATCAGGGCTGCCACCACATATGGCGTGAAGTTCGCAAATTTGGATTTATCGATTCCGGCCTGACGCAAAATTTCAATCGGGCCAATGAGCGAAACCAGAGCAACATCTTTTTGCAGTGACACCAGATCGTTGAGCAGGGGTGGCACAACCCGCCGAATCGCCTGCGGCAGCACCACATGGCGCATGGTTTGGGTGCTGGATAACCCAAGTGAACGAGCAGCAGCCCGCTGGCTTTCGTGCACGCTGTCGATGCCGGCACGAAACACCTCGGCTACGTAGCCCGAGTATGTCATTGCGAGTGCGACTGACCCCCACAACAATGGGGAATTAAACGGCCGTGCAATCCCCAGCCCTGGCACACCAAAGCCGACGAGGTAGATCCACAAAATAACTGGCACCCCGCGCATCACGTCGGTGTAGGCAGCAGCCAACATTCGCACCGGAAACAAAGCGGGCGAGCGCGAATTACGAGCGAGGGCGATCAACAACGCAAGCGCAAAAATTGCTGGTGTGGTCCAGGCAAAAATTTTCACATCAAGCCAAAACGCATCAATCAAGCGGGGGAATGAGTCCCGCATCTGATCGACATCGAAGAACGATTTCTTGACGCGATCCCAGCGCGGCATGCGAGGGACCAAAATAACCACGGCGACCAGCACCACGAAGGTGCTGGCCGCCGCGATAAACGAACTACGTCGCCGTTGCTGGCGCTCGTGCTCCTGACGCGTGGTCAGTCGAGGCTGATGACCGGTGCGCCGGTGTAGGCCGCGAGCCATTCATTCTCAATTTCGGCAAGCTTTCCATTACCCGCTAGAGCAGCGAGTGCAGTATTTACACAAGCCGCAAGTGGGTTGTCTAAGTCAAACACCATGCCGAAATCGTCGCCTGGGGCAACGTCGCTGGCGGGGAACTGACCGACTACCTTCGAGCCTTCGATTTCCACTGCGCTGATGTACAAAGCGGTGGGCAAGTCGACCACGATGGCGTCGATTTGCTTAGCTTCAAGCGCTGCCTTGGCACCGGCGTTGTCGTCGTAGGCAAATGGTTCGGCGTCTGGCTGAATCACGCTGGTGATGAACTCCAGGCTCGTGGTGCCGGCTTGTGCGCCGAATTTAAGGCCCTTCAATTCGCTCACGGAGGTGGCGCTAGCAACTGGCGAGTCGGCGAAAGCGACGAGCGCCTGGTTGGTGGAGTAGTACGGATCACTGAATGACACCGTTGCCTTGCGCTCATCGGTGATGGAGTACTGCTGCAGGTTGAAGTCGAAGTTCTTGGCGCCTGGCTGAATTGCTTCGTCAAAACCCGTGCGTACCCACACGACGTTTTCATCGCTGAAGCCCAACTCGGCGGCTACGCCGTAGGCCACTGCTGCTTCAAAACCTTCTTTGCTCTCTGGTGCATCACCCACAACCCATGGCTCGTATGCCGGGTTGCCCGTGGCGATGGTCAGTTTGCCTTCAGCGAGCGTCTTGCCAGCGGTGCAGTCGTTGCCCGTGGTGCTGACAGTTTCTTCTGCTTCTTCGCTGACCTCTTCGGCTGCGTCGTCGCTTCCACCGCAGGCTGCAAGACCAATAATGGCTGCTGCGCCGAGTGCGATGAGACGAACGCGAGTAGTGCGTTGTTTCATGGATTCCCCCTGATGGTGTTTGGCACCGCTGCGATTGCAGCGGTGCCTTACAGAGTAACCCGAAAAAGTGTCTAGTTTGGCGTGGTGCGCACAAGCCGATTAATCGTCGTTGGTCTGACTGCCGGGCTTCTTTCGGGCATGTTCGGTGTGGGTGGTGGCATCTTGATTGTTCCTGGCCTGATGTGGGTGGCATCGATGGAGCAGCGCCGCGCGCACGGCACATCCTTGGCTGCCGTGTTGCCGATTGCCCTGTTTGGTCTCACCACGTATGTCGCCAACGATCACGTAAATGTTGGCGCAGCGATTGCGCTCACGGTTGGGTCGCTCGTTGGCACGTTGATCGGCACCGCGTGGTTGGCGCGGGCACCCAAGCGGTTGTTGTCACTTGGGTTTGCCGGGGTGCTCGCTATTTCGGCGGTGCGTTTGGTGTTCGAACTCGACACGGCAACGCAGCACGCACTCACTTTCGGGTCGGGTGTGGTGCTCGTGGCCACAGGTGTGGTCGCCGGGGTGCTGGCTGGGCTACTGGGCATTGGTGGCGGGGTCATCATGGTGCCGGTGATGATGCTGGTGCTCGGGCTATCACCCGTGATTGCCAAAGGAACTTCGCTGGCAGTCATCGTGCCCACAGCAATCATTGGCACGTGGCGCAATCGTCGTAATTTACAAGTGGACATGCGTGCCGCCGCCGTTGTCGGCTTAGCCGGAGCGGGCTGTGCCGTGGCTGGCGCGCTGGTGGCCGACTGGCTGCCCGATCGGGCCTCCAACTTGATGTTCGCCGGGCTACTCGTCTTTATGGCCCTGCGCCTTGCTCGAGAGGCCCGGCTTGCAAAGAGACAAAAAACGTCTTAGTGTCTCAGGTGATGTCGGTCACAGATCACAGCCTTAGCGACGCAATACTCGACGCCACCAAATCGGCCATCGAGCGCTGGGGCGTCGCACGACTCACCATTAATGATGTGTGCGACGAAGCACAAGTTTCACGCGCCACGTTGTATCGCGCATTCCCGGGTGGAAAAGAAGTGTTGCTCGAAGCATTGCGTGTGCGCGAACTGGAATTGTTCTTCACTACATTGCGCGCCAACGCCGAAGGTGAAACCACGCTCGAAGACACCATCGTGCGCTGCATGGTCGTGGCCACGAGCGAATTGGGTAACGATGCTCACCTCGCGTTGATGCTGGCTGCCGAGCCCGGTGACGTGCTGACGCAACTCACCGTGCAAGGTGTGCCACGTATCGTGCGGGTGGCAACCGCATATCTCACGCCGCTACTCGAGCCATATCTGTCACGCAAGGAAGCAGCCGCGCTCGTCGAAGTGTTAGCGCGACTCGTGATCAGCTATTTCCTTGCACCAAGTTCGCAATATGACTTCACCAATGAAACCCAGGCCCGCGCGTTCGTAAGAGCGCACGTGCCATTCACCCAAGGAGCAATGCAATGACCATCACCAGCCAAGAAAATCAGGCGATCATCGGTCGCGATTCAATCAACGACATTGACGCAATTCTTTCGACCCCGTTGGTCGACCCAAATGAGGTCGAGCACATCGTGAAGAACAATGCGGATTCGATCTTCACGTGGGATTACTCGCTGGCGCGCCCACAGTTGCGCAAGCTGTATGAAAAGGCCAAAACCGGTCAATGGAACTCGTCGACTGACTTGGCTTGGGATACCGATGTCGACATCGAAAAAACGGTCCAGGAGGACGCGTCGCTATTGGCGGAGCGTCGAAACCCCATTTGGACCGTAGATACGCCGGTAGCGAAGTGGGGGGACAAGGAGTGGCTCGAGTTCGGCATCCAGAGTCGCAAGTGGACACTCTCGCAGTTCCTCCACGGCGAGCAGGGTGCGCTCATCTGCACATCAAAAATCGTCGAGACCGTCCCGTGGTACGACGCCAAGTTGTACGCCAGCACGCAAGTCGTTGACGAAGCGCGTCACGTCGAGGTGTTCGGTCGCTATCTTGACGAAAAGATGGGCGGTGGCTACCCAATCAACGTCCACCTCGAGATGTTGCTCGACGACATCGTCAAGGATTCGCGTTGGGACTTCACCTACCTCGGCATGCAGATCATGGTGGAGGGTCTTGCCCTTGCCGCGTTCGGCCTCATGCACCAAACGACCAATGAGCCGCTGCTCAAGAAGCTGCTGCGCTATGTGATGAGTGATGAAGCCCGTCACGTGGCGTTCGGTGTGCTCAGCCTCAAAGAGGTGTACGACGGCATGAGCGATGTCGAAATCAAGGACCGCCAAGAGTTTGCCTACGAGGCCAGCATCCGCATGCGCGACCGTTTCCTCCAGCAAGAGGTGTGGCACCACATGGGAG
>JBILFO010000029.1:0-14857 GCA_044351505.1 Ilumatobacteraceae bacterium | reverse complement strand
TGGTACTTCGCCTGACAAGCGCTTGGTTGAATTCATTGAACTAGTGGAGCATCCATTTTGGGTCGGCACTCAGGCGCATCCCGAGTTCAAGAGTCGCCCCGATCGCGCCCATCCGTTGTTTCGTGACTTGATTGGGGCTGCGCTCGAATACCGAACTCACCGCTTGGGTGTCAATCAAGTGAATGCTCAGAGCGGGGCAGTGGAGCACGCGCGCTGAGTCGCGCCGCAATGCCCAAACGCCCCAGCGGTCCCGTCGGGGGCTTCGTCACTGAGTCGATCAAGGGCATCCATGAGTGGGCTTTGTGGTCGTTGGTGCAAGGCAAGTTCACTGGGCCCGACGGCGCGACATTTACCCGCAGTTTTGTTACATCGCCCGGGGCGGTGGGTGTAGTGGCGTTGCAAGAGCTCCCCGTTGCGCGTACGCCCTATGTGGTGCTGGTGCGCCAGTATCGCCCGGCCCTGCATCGCCTCACGCTTGAGCTACCGGCCGGCATGCGTGACCAGCCAGACGAACCTGCACTCGAGACTGCCCAACGCGAACTGCGCGAAGAAGTCGGTTTGACGGCCCGCGACTGGACACGTTTGGGGTGTCATGTGTCGGCACCCGGTATTTCCAACTCTCAGGTGGAGCTGTTTTTGGCCCGCTCACTTGAGCAGGTGGAGGTGGATCGACATGGGCCTGAAGAACAACACATGACGATTGAAGAAGTTGCCCTGCCTGACGCGTTAGCGATGGTGGCAGATGGCGTCATTGACGACGCCAAAACAGTGATTGGGTTGCTACTCACCGAGCAGCTCCTGCGCCGAGGATAACGCGACGTGGCGCTCGAGGCAGCCGAACGATTCTTGGCGTGGCTACAAATCGAACAAGGTCGAGCCGAAAAAACTATCGAGGCCTATCGGCGTGATCTGCGCGACTATGAAGACTGGCTGGCTACTCGTCGCGTTTCGTCACTGACTGCGCAGAGTCGTGATGTTGAAGCCTTCGTGGCTTACCTGCGCAAGCACGGCAAGGCGGCTCGTTCGGTAGCCCGTCAATTTGCTGCCGTGCGAATGTTGCATAAGTACCTAGTAGTTGAAGGTGAGCGCGACGACGACCCGGCAGCGTTGGTCGACGGCGTGAAAGTGCCGAGTGGTCTACCTAAGCCGTTGCGTGAAGACGACGTGACGCTGTTGATTGCCGCAATCACGGGCGATGATTCGTTCGCCCGACGCGATCGTGCCTTGGTGGAGTTCTTATATGCAACGGGTGCTCGCATCTCTGAAGCGTGCGGGCTGTCATTGGGTGACATCGACATGCAGGATTCACTCGTGCGGCTGTTGGGCAAAGGCAACAAAGAGCGCATCGTGCCGTTCGGGCGCAGCGCCCATGTGGCCCTGAGTGATTGGTTTGATGAAGGTGGGCGAGCAATGCGGGTGCCCAAACGATGGAAGTCACGCGACAACTCCGATGCCGTGTTCTTGGGGGTGCACGGCACGCGCTTGACGCGTCAGGCAGCATTTCACATCGTGCGCAAATACGCCGCCCTCGCCGGAATCAAAGAAGAGGTGTCACCGCATTCGCTTCGACATTCGTGTGCCACACACATGTTGGTGCACGGGGCCGACCTGCGAATTGTGCAGGAGCTGTTGGGTCACGCTTCGGTGAGCACCACGCAGATCTACACCAAGGTTGATGACGAGTTGTTGGTCAGCGTGTATCGCGAGTCGCACCCGCGCGCGGTGCGACGATGACCTCACTCTGGCACTTGACCAAGCGCCTGGTGGGTGCCGCAGTTGCGCAGCCGCTGCATAGCACCGAAGTGAACGAAGTAGCAGCAATCCTGACCCCGGCCGAGTTGCAGCTATTCACACAACTCAGCACAGCTGATCAGCGACACGCACTGCACGTGCTTAGGCGCTTTGACGCTTTTGTTGGCGAGGCTTTGCATGTGACGCCACCAGTTGCTGCTCGGCGAGCTGCACTCTTGCATGACATCGGAAAAGTGCAAGCTCCCTTAGGCACGTTGATGCGAGTGGTGGCAACAATGGTCGGCCCGCGTACGGCAGCATTTCGTCGTTATCACGAGCACGAGACAATTGGCGTTGCAATGCTGGAACAGGCAGGTAGTGACCCCACCACAGTGATGCTGCTGCGGGGTCAAGGCGATGCGCAGCTGGTGGCTGCATTGCGGCGTGCTGACGCAATATAAAGGCAGCGTTAGCGCGGCAACATGCCGATGGCGCTGTGGGCGCGCGCCAGAGTGGCGGCGGCCACGAGTTCGGCGCGGGCATCGCCTTGTCGCACCAGTCGTGCCAGTTCGCCGCGATCGTTCATAAGTTCGTGGTACCGCAGGCGAATTGGGCTGAGCATCTCGGCAACTGCTGCACCAGTGGCTGCTTTGAGCGCACCATATTGCGTGTATGAAGCTGCGGTTGCCTCGGGCGTGCTGGCCGTGGCGGCGGCCAAAATTTCGAGCAGGTTTGCTACACCAGGTTTGGCGGCACGGTCGTAGGCCACTTCGTTGCCGCTATCGGTGACTGCACGCTTGAACTTTTTTTCAATGGCGGCCGGGTCATCAAGCAGATATACGATGCCGGCTTCGCCACTTGCTGATTTTGACATCTTGGCTTCGGGGTTTTGCAAGTCCATCACGCGCGCACCAGCTTTGGGGGTTACGGCTTTGGGCAAAACGAACGTGTCACCAAAACGATGATTGAAACGAATGGCGATGTCGCGGGTGATCTCGATGTGCTGTCGTTGATCATCGCCGACTGGCACCTCGTTGGCGTCATACAGCAAAATGTCGGCGGCTTGTAGCGCCGGATACGTAAAGAGACCAGCAGAGACGAAATCTGCCTCGCGCTTGGCTGCTTTGTCCTTGAACTGCGTCATGCGACTGAGTTCTCCGTATGACACTGTGCATTCCATGATCCAGGCCAACTGTGAATGCTGTGGAAGGTGGCTCTGCACGAACACGGTTGCCATATCAGGGTCGAGTCCGACGGCAAAAAGCATCGCGGCCAGCGACAAGGTCTGATCGCCTAGTACGCCGGGGCTTTCAGTCACGGTAAGTGCGTGCAGGTCGACGATGCCGTGAAAGACATCGTTCTCGTGCTGGCCTGACACCCAGTTGCGCAGCGCTCCCAGGTAGTTGCCAAGATGCACATGACCAGTGGGCTGGATGCACGACAAGACTCGAGCCACAATCCCAAGTTACTCGTGCGCGCAGCGGTACTCTCGTATGAATGCCGTACGCGGTATCCACTCCGGTCTTCGAGGGCCCTTTCGACCTACTCTTGCATCTGATTTTGCAGCAAGAAGTGGACATCCACGAGGTGTCGCTCAGTCGCATCGTAGAGGCCTACCTCATCGAATTGGACAAAATGGAATCGCTCGACCTTGAAGTGGCAACCGAATTTTTGCTGATTGCGGCCACCCTGATCGACCTCAAAACCAGGCGACTGTTGCCCACGGTTGACGACGGGGATCTTGACGAAGAACTTGCACTCTGGGAAGAACGCGACATCCTGCTGGCGCGTCTACTCGATTGCAAAACGTTCAAAGACGTAGCTGCAGTGATGCAACACCTCATCGAGCGCGCCGAGTTGTCGCAACCACGTTTGGCTGGCCCAGACGAGCGATTCGAGTCGCTGATGCCCGACATGCTCGAAGGTGTCACGCCACTGCGGTTGCAGCGTGCTTATCTACGAGCCACCGAACCCAAGGCGCCGGTGTCGATTGATTTGTTTCACGTGGCCCCGATTCGTGCCAGCGTGTCCGATGCACTTGAAGAGTTGTTGTTGTCGCTGCCCACGAGTGGGCCGACTTCGTTTCGTACCATCGTGCAGGGCATCACCGATCGAATCGAAGTCGTGGTGCGCTTTCTGGCCTTGCTCGAACTCTTTAAGCAGGGGCGAGTGGACTTGGTGCAAGCCGAACGCTTCGGCGACATCGCAGTGGTGTGGAACGCTGATGCGACGTTTGATGACATGGGAGCAATCGACAACTATGACGGCTGAAAGGTAAACGATGACTCGTGTAACAGAGGGCGATATCGACCCCGAGATCGTGAAAGCGCTCGAAGCGATTCTGCTGGTGGCGGTCGAACCAGTGACGGTGAAGTTGTTGGCGCAGGTGTTGGAGCAACCCACTGCGACAGTCGAAGTGTTGTGCAATCGTCTAGCCGCGGCCTACGACGAAGCGGGGCATGGCTTTGCTCTGGTAAGTGTGGCTGGCGGATTTCGTTTGCAGAGTCGCGCCGAGGTGTCGTCGTATGTCGAGCGCTTCATCCTCGACGGGCAACAAGCGCGCATTTCGGCTGCGGCCCTCGAGACGCTGGCGATCATTGCGTACAAGCAGCCAATTTCGCGAACTCAAATTTCGGCAATTCGTGGTGTCGATCCCGAGTCGGTGTTGCGCACCCTGCAAGCCCGCGGCTACATCACCGAGTTGGAGCGCAACGACGGCCCAGGTTTGGCCGTGATGTATGGAACCACCCAGTTGTTCTTGGAGCGACTCGGCGTCAACGCCTTAGAGAACTTGCCACCGATTAGCGACTTCGTGCCGGATGCCAACGTCGTCGAGGCGTTGGAAGCAGGTCTTCGTGTGGTGCCTGATACCACGCCGTGAACCCTGAGCCAGTCGACGGAGAGCGCCTACAAAAAGTGTTGGCCCAGCGCGGCTTTGGCAGTCGTCGCGTGTGTGAAGAGTTGATTGAACAGGGTCGGGTGACTGTCAACGGTGAACCTGCTCAACTCGGTAGGCGAGTAGACGTGCAACGCGATGCAGTGGCCGTTGACGGGGTGGCCGTAGGTGTGCGACCAGACCTGGTGTACTACTTGCTGCACAAGCCATACAACGTGATCACCACCGTGAAAGACACCCACGACCGCGTAACTGTGGTGGAGTTGGTGCCAAGCGAGCCCCGCGTATTTCCGGTCGGCCGTTTGGACTTGGATTCAGAAGGGCTCATTATTTTGACCAATGATGGTGAGCTCACTCACCACCTCACGCACCCAAGTTTCGGAGTGGAAAAAGAGTATTTGGTGCATGTTCGCTGTGGGCCAGATGGAGTGCCCGAAACTGCGCTCAATAAGTTGCGTCGCGGTGTGGAGTTGGACGACGGCATTACCTCACCGGCCAAGGTAGGCCAAGTGCAGCCGGGGGTATTGCGTATTGTGATTCACGAAGGGCGCCATCGGCAAGTGCGTCGCATGTGTGATGCGGTTGGGCACGAAGTGAATCGCTTGGTGCGTACCCGCATCGGCACCCTGGTGGATGCAACATTGAAGCCCGGCGAATGGCGGCTACTCACCACCCAAGAGGTGCGTTCGCTAGCCGTACGCTGAAATATCGTGACGAGGCGAGCAAATGTCCTTGGGCTAGGTCTCATTGGGGGTTCGGTTGCCGCTGGTCTGCGTGCGTCGGGCTGGCATGTTTCGGGTATTGATGCCGGCAGTGGGCGCGAAGCCGAAGCACTCTCGCGCGGCATCATCGACAGTTGTGGCGTAGACGCCAGCGCTGAGATTTCGTTCGTGGCAACACCGGTGTCGCAGGTCATCGACGGTGTGCGGGCCATGTTGCGCAGCACTGCGGGGGTGGTCACTGATGTGGGCTCGGTGAAGTTGCCGGTGGTTTCGGCCATCACAGATTCGCGATTTGTGGGCGGACACCCCATGGCCGGCAGCGAACTACAGGGTTTAGATGGCGCCGATGCCGAGATGTTTCGTGGTGCAGTGTGGGTGTTGACACCCAGTTCCACCACCAGTGACGACACGTTTGCCCTGGTTGCTGGTGTTGTGCGCGAGTTGGGTGGCGACATGTTGGCTCTACCGGCATCACGTCACGATCAATTGGTGGCAGTCACCAGTCACCTGCCACATCTGGCGGCTGCGACGCTGCTGACCTTGGCGCGGTCGCGTGCCGACGACCATGCAGCCGTGATGCGCCTGGCTGCCGGCGGGTTTCGCGACATGACCCGTGTGGCTAGCGGTCATCCCGCCATTTGGTTGGACATTTGTCGAGAGAATCAAGCGGCGATCGTGGAGGCCATCGACGGCATGATTACCGGGCTGGGCGAAATGCGCCGCATGATCGATGAAACCAACTCGCCGGCGTTGTTGGCCAGGTTGACCGATGCACGTGCCGTGCGCGCGAATCTGCCCGGGCGAGTGCGCGAGCTGGTGGACGTTGCCGAAGTGCGGATTCCAATTCCTGACCGCCCGGGTGCTGCAGCCGAGGTGTTCACGCTTGCTGCCGAGCTTGGGGTGAATACTGCCAACTTCGAAGTGAGTCACTCTGTCGAAGGTGACCGCGGTGTGCTCATCATGGTGGTGGATGCGGCGAGTGCCGAACTGTTTCGTGGCGGTTTGATGGCGCGTGGATTCAAACCCGCTGTGGCTCGGGTCGGCTGAGTGGTGTCGAGCGAGTCGTTTGCACCGGTCGCTGCACCGCTGCATGGTGTGGTGCGGGTGCCGGGCTCAAAATCGGTGAGTAATCGGGCGTTGGTGTGTGCAGCGCTCGCGGCAGGCGAGAGCCGCCTAACAGGGGTGGCCAGTGGTGACGACACCATTCGCATGGTTGCTGGGTTGCAACAACTCGGTGCCGATATCGAAGTGGGTGGTGACACGGTGCAAGTGCGGCGGGCCATAGGGCGAGCGAGCCGTGACGCCGTGGTGATTGACGCTGGTCTCGCTGGCACCACATCGCGATTTCTTAGTGCGGTGGCTGCGCTGCGGGTAGGGGCGTCGACCATCACTGGTGATGCGGGCTTGTTGCGGCGCCCGATGGGTGAGCTGCATCGCTTGCTGCGCGACATTGGTGCCAGCGTCACGAGCGAGCGTGAAGGGTTTTTGCCGGTGACCATTGCTGGTGCGCCAGAACGCGATGCAGGCCCGACAGCAGAGATCACCGCTCGCGGGGATGTGTCGAGTCAATTTATTTCGGCACTCATGATGATTGCACCACTGCTCGGAGGGTTGCGTGTCAACGTGTCGGGTGCAGTGGTGTCGCGCGGATACCTAGCGATGACCGCCGACGTGATGGCATCGTTCGGTGTTGCGGTGCAGTTGGCTGACGAAGTGATTGTCGTGCCAGCGGGGCCGTATCGCGCCGATGCATTCCATGTGGATGCAGATTGGTCGTCGGCAAGTTATCCATTCGCTGCTGTCGCCATCGCAGGAGGTGAAGTCACCGTGCCGGGTTTGCGTAGCGATTCGGCCCAACCCGAGGCAGGGTTCGTGGATGTTTTGGCGCGCATGGGATGCACCGTGAGCGAGGATGCCACGGGGGTGATGGTGTCACGCGATGCGCAACGACCGTTGATCGGGGTGGATGTGGACATGGCCGAGATGAGCGACTTAGTGCCGACGTTGGCAGCCATCGCCGCATGCGCCACCAGCCCGACTCGAATTCGTGGGGTGGGCTTCATTCGGGCCAAAGAAAGTGATCGGCTGGGAGACTTGGCTAGCGAACTTGGTGCATGTGGGGCACTCGTCGAAGTGCACGACGATGGACTAGCGATCACTCCGCGCGTCTTGCGGAGTGCTGTGGTCAACCCTCATGATGACCATCGATTGGCAATGTCGTTGGCGCTACTGGGCATCCGTCAGGCCGGCATCGTCGTGAGCGATGCACCAGTGGTTGCAAAATCGTGGCCCACGTTCTGGTCGGCTATGCGCCAAGGGCTGGGTCTGTTGTAAACCTGGGCTAGAGCCGCGCGATGTTCAGTAGCCGACGCTTGGGTGCAAAGCGCGGAGCCGTGAGCCCAGCCTTTTCGAGCACTCGCACTACGAGCCAACGGGTACCCGCATAAGCGGCCAACGTGTCGAGCATTTCGTCGTCGGTGCCGCGCGCCTTGCCAGTGAGGGCGTGTGCGACGGTGTTCTTTACGTGGAAGTCTCCAACGGGCAGCGCATCGGGGTCACCGTGCGACACACCAATTGCCACTGCTGCTGTCCAGATGCCGATGCCAGGCAAAGCCATGAGAGCGCTGCGTGCTGCCGCGCCATCGAGGTCGCGCGTGCGATCGATGAAGGCTGCATGACGCGCTGCAACGAGCAAGGTGGAGGCCCGTTGGCGTTCGATGCCGAGCCGATGAAACTCCCACGAGGCAATCCGAGCCAAGCGGGCCGGCGATGGAGGCAGACGCAAACCGAGTGGCCCAGGTGCCAGCTCGCCAAACCGTGTGCACAAAGCGGCCCACTGCGATATCGCTTGGGCGGCAGTAATGCGCTGGCCAAGAATCGCTGGCAGTATTTCGTGATACGGCGTGTCGGTGGCCGGCAGTTGCAGGTGGCCTACCTGGCGCACGGCGCGCTGGAGTATCGGGTGATGTGCGGTAATTCGTGGTGTGGCGGTGGCACGGGCCGCAAGGCGTTGGTGGCGATCTGCCAACCAGGATCCACCGTCTCCCCAAACCTGCAGGTGGTGGGTGCCGTCGGCAGTGACATCGATAGCGATCGTGCCCGGGCCAAGCGGGGTGTGTGTGGCACGCTCGATGCGCGCTGCACAGCTCGTACCAGCGAGTGGCGCAGCGCCAAGGTGGACCCGCGTAGTCGGGTCGTAGGCGCCATTGCGCAACAACATGAGGTCGTAGGTGAGTCGCTCGATACTCGTGACGGTAGACGCTGGGTGAACGCACGAGCGGGATATTTGGTTGACGCCCGACGGGCGTGCGACCTACTAGATTCGTCGCAGAAAGCAAACGGGGGATTTGAGTGTCGGCACGCGAAATTTTGACATGGGAAACATTTGGGTCGGCCAGCAGGGAGTTGGCCGTACAGATTGCCAAATCCGGCTACGAGCCTGACATCATCTTGGCAATCGCTCGCGGTGGGCTGTTAGCTGCCGGTGCACTCGGCTACGCATTGTCGGTGAAGAACACCTACACGTTGAATGTGGAGTTCTATACGGGTGTCAATGAGCGGTTGGCGATTCCGATCATGCTGCCGCCAGTGCCGTCGATTGTCGACCTGCGCGACTCAAAAGTCTTGATTGTTGATGACGTTGCAGATACCGGTCACACATTGAAACTGGTCAACGAGTTCTGCGCTGGCCAAGTAAAAGAGTCGCGCATCGCGGTGTTGTATGAAAAGTCAGCCTCCATCGTAAAAAGCGATTACGTCTGGAAGCGCACCGACGAGTGGATTAACTTTCCATGGAGCGATAAAGACCCTGTCGCCAAGCGTGACTGGTCGGTGCGCGACGCCTGAGCGGCGTAGTTGATTTCTGGCGCTATGGCTGGGTGATTGCAGGGTCTAGAAACTCGTTGGTGGCCAAGTCGCTGGCCTGAATATCGGGAATAGTGAGGCCTTGTTGGCGCAAGATGGGTATGGCCAGTGCGATGAAGTCGTCAATGCGTGGTGATTCAAAATCGCCGAACGTTGTGGTCGTGCCGTTGCTTACAATGCCCAGTTGTGTCATGGTGTCAACGGCATAGCGAGCCAATTCTGGGGTCTGCGACCAGTATGTGTTGAGTTGGGTGACCACGTCAACAATTGTGGCGATGGTGCGCTCAGAATCACCGACAAAATCAATCTGTGCCTGCTGCATAATCGGCACTAGTGCGGTGAGGCAGGGGCGGAGTTCTTCTAGTCGCAATTTGTTGATTGCCAAGTTTTGCGGATACGAAGTCCAGCCGACATCGTGCACGAGTTGATACGCCGTGTTGATTGCGCCAGATTCAAGCGTGCGATAGCGATACGGCTCGCTCGTGGCAAAACCTTGGTGGGCAATGTCTCGTGTTGCTAGTGCAAAGTCGCCCTTGTAATTGGCGTCGACTTTTTTGGCATCAATCACTTCGGCGTTGACGAGATACTGCACGTAAGGCCCAAAGCTGTAAACACTCACCGCTTCGACTTCCTTGGCGATATCTGAAATGGTGGCAACCGTTGGATGCAGAGCTTTGTTCCAAAGAATTACCTGTGGATTGATGGCTAGGGCATTGAATACGGCGAGCGTTGGCGTTTCCGCATATCGCGAGACGGCAACGTCGGTTCCGACGTAGCCAAGGGTGACTGAGTCGTCAAGAAACATTTCGGTCACGACAGGAGAGTTAAGAAAAGGGCCTCCAGCACGAATTTGCAAGTTCACACCCGTATCAACACCTCGAAACGTGAGGGGCCCAGTGGTGGTTCCGGCGACAGCGTCAACTGTGTAGTCGCCACCCAGAAGTTCGTACAAGCCTCCGTGCTCTGCTTGGGGAAACCAATCTGTCTGGACTGCAACCGTCGAATCGCAGACGTCATCCAGTCGCGTTGACTCGACGAGCGTGGCAGGTACAGGAGTGCTACTCGTTGAGTTGCTTGAGGAGGATTCGTTCGCGCATCCAGCGATCAGCACTGCGGCCGTTATGGCGATGGAGGTGGCTGCAATTAGTCGATTCAGGTTTGATTCCATGGCGTAACGAGAATCCTACGCAGGACCTCGACAGCGATGAAGAACCCAAGCCCAAGAAAAGTTGCTACGAGAGCGGCGACGAACATCGGGCCAGATCTCGTATTCTGAAAATAGTCAGTCACTATCCTCCCGAGGCCAGGCGTGCCGCGGGTGAAGAAGAAATCACCAACGATTGCACCAATGACGGCAAGGCCTGCCGACACCCGCAGGCCGGCAAAGATTGAGGGGCTGGCACCTGGCAGCTCGAGTTGCGTGAGTCGTTGCAATCTGGAGCACTTGGCAATGGTGAACAGATCGTGCAGTGAGCTAGAGACTGCGCGTAAACCGAACAGAGTATTGCTAGCTATTGGAAAAAATGCAATAAGCACTGTCACGAACACTCGTGCGCCAAATGTTGGTCCCGCAACTCGCACGATAATGGGCGTCAGCACGATGATGGGTGTGACTTGGAGAGCAATAAGCCAGGGCCACAGTGCATTTTCAAGCGCTCGCGACATATTCATGAGGATGCCAAGCGACAATCCTGCAACCAGGGCCAAAACCAGACCGACGAAAGCGGTGCTTGCTGAAATATATGTTGCCGAAAAAATTTGGTCCACCGTCGCGCGATTGAGCCCTTCGAACAACCTGTGGGGTGGGGGAATGATAAGTGCCGAGCCATCGCCGGAAGCAAAATTGTTGTCAAGTGTGTAGGCCAATCCATACCAGCCACCGATCAACACCCCGAGAACTGCCAATGGTGGTGACAGTTTTTTGGCACCTGCAATGAGTTTCATGCGTGAGTCTCGAGACATTGCGCGATGCGACCACAGAGATCGGCGAATTCCGTTGTATAGCGAAGCGAACTGGTACGAGCGCGTGCAAAGGGCACAACAAACTCGCCCACGATGCGCCCAGGGGCTTGCGACATCACTGCGACACGGTCGGCGAGGTACACGGCTTCGTCAATGGCATGAGTAACCATCAAGGCGGCGAAACCTTGTTCGGTGTGCAGACGGGCGAACTCGTCGTGCAAGCGGTGGCGAGTGATTTGGTCGAGTGCTCCGAATGGCTCATCAAGCAACACCAGCGATGGCGCAGCAGCCAGCGTGCGCACCAGCGAAAGTCGCATCTTCATGCCGCCAGAAAGTTGGTAGGGCCATTTGTGGCGATGTTCACTGAGCCCGCTGACTTCCAGTAGGCGATCGACGAGTGTTTGACTGGCGCTCAACAGCGCAGCATTGTGCGCCACGCGTCGCCAAGCCAGCAATGCGGGTTCTTGAAACACAAAGCCAACCGAGTGGTCGGTGCGGTGCACCACCCCAGCGGTCGGCTGTAACAAGCCTGCACAGCTGCGTAGCAATGTTGATTTGCCGCAGCCGCTTGGCCCCACGATTGCCACAATTTCGTTGTCGGCGACTGTGAGCGAAACATCGCTCAAGACTGCAGTCGTATCAAAGTGGTGACTGAGGTGCTCAACTCGCAGTTGGTGTTGCGGCGCTGGGCGTGCCGCCGTAGTTGCGCTCAACGCCATTGCCCGCGTGCTTGAATCACGTCACGCAACGTGATGACCTCATCCGTCATGATGCCATCGACGCCAAGGTCGAGCAGTCGGTGCATCTCTGCTGGGTCGTCGATGGTCCA
This sequence comes from Ilumatobacteraceae bacterium, assembly GCA_044351505.1. GTDB lineage: Bacteria > Actinomycetota > Acidimicrobiia > Acidimicrobiales > Ilumatobacteraceae > F1-60-MAGs027. The sequence goes on along the minus strand of JBILFO010000029.1, from coordinate 2,853 downwards.
CACATGCACCTGCAAGTGTGCGTCGTGAGCACCCTGTACGAACGACTGGGTGACAATGGGAATCGGGCCTTGTTTGACCGGCACTTGGGCAATGAGCGGAGCGGCTTCCCCTCGAGAGCGCGGTGGGCGGCGCAGCCATGTGCCCAGGCGAAGCTTGGCAACGTCACGCGGTCCCATTGATGTGCAGATTTTTGGGCCGTAGCGCTCGCGCACGGCATCGAGTCGCGCATCGCTGAATGATCCGATACAAACGCGATCAAAGATGTCGCCCGCGTCGAGCCGCTGCAAGAGAAACGGCAGAGCATGGTCGCTTTTGCAGTCGATATTGAAATTGACCGACGGCCACGCAGCGAGCAATTCGTCGAGTTGTGGAATCGGTTCACGACCGCCAACACGCACGGCGGATACTTCGTCGGCGCTCATCTCAGAGATAAGTCCAGTCACCCCGCAAGTTCGCTGCAGGTCGGCGTCGTGAAAAGCAAAAAGTACACCGTCACGCGAAGCGTGTACATCGGTTTCCATGTATCGGTAACCGAGTTCGTAGGAATGGGCGAATGCGGGCAGGGTGTTTTCTGGATGATGGCTGGTTCCGCCACGATGGGCGAATGCGATCGGCAAGGCGCCGCCCAAATACGGGTGTGTCATCGTTGCTGGTGGGTCAAATTGACCGCCCGGCGTTAGCCCAGTACTCGTCTTTCAACAAGCGCTTGTATAGCTTGCCGGTCGGGTGGCGTGGCAGGTCAGGCCGGAAATCCACAGAACGCGGGCACTTCACGTCGGCCAACTGCGAGCGACAAAAAGCGATGAGTTCTTTGGCGAGCTTGTCAGCTTCGGCAGGCGAGGCAGGCATCGTTGCTGGCTGCACCACCGCCTTGACTTCCTCACCGAATTCGTCGTTGGGCACCCCGAAGACCGCCACGTCGGTCACCATGGGATGGTTGATGAGCACGTTCTCTGATTCCTGCGGATAAATATTGACGCCACCAGAGATGATCATGAACGCTTTGCGGTCGGTGAGGTACAAAAACTTGTCGTCGTCGAGATATCCGATGTCGCCGAGGGTGCTCCACCCGCGGCCTTGCGGGTCGCGAGACGACTTCGTTTTTTCGGGGTCGTTATGGTATTCAAACACGGTGGGCGACTCAAAAAACACTGTGCCTGTTTCATTGGTCGCCAGTTCGTTGCCTTGTTCGTCGAGAATGTGCAGGATGCCAGAGATTGCCTGGCCGACCGTGCCGGGGTGGGCCAACCATTGTTCGGAATTGCAATAGACAAAGCCGTTGCCCTCAGTGCCGGCGTAGTACTCATGAATGATTGGCCCCCACCAGTCAATCATTTTGCGTTTGATCTCGACTGGGCACGGCGCTGCGGCATGAATCACGGTGGTGAGCGATGAAACATCATGTTGGTTGCGCTGTGCCTCGGGCAGTTTCAACATGCGCACGAACATTGTTGGCACCACCTGCGAGTGGGTTACCGAGTATTTCGGGATGCAGACAAGGTATTCCTCGGCATCAAAGTGTTCCATGATCACAGTCGTGCCACCGAGACGGTGCACTGCCATGTTGAATCGCAGCGGTGCTGCGTGATACAGCGGCGCGGGTGAGAGATACACCGTTTGTTCATTGAAGCCGAATACAAACTGCGCCAGCATGAGCAAACTGGGTGGGGTGCCGAGTGGCTCGGGCTTGTAGACGAACGCGACGCCTTTGGGGCGACCAGTGGTGCCGCTTGAATACAACATGTCGGTGCCCTCGAAGCGCTGTGCCAACGGCTGGTCAGACTGTGCTGCGACAGCACTTTCGTAGGAGTCGTAGTGCGTGGTCGTGCCGTCGAGCATGTAGCGCGCCACCAGATTTGGTGTTGACGCAACGATCGCTTCGGCCTGATCTGCTTTGTGTTTGGAAGTAATGAATACCTTGGCGCCGCAGTCGTTGATGATGTAGGCGAGTTCGTCGGTGGTGAGGCGGCTCGAGCAACAGGTGTAGACCAATCCGGCGTAGTGGCAGCCCCATACAGTTTCAAAAAAACGTGGATGGTTCTCTAGGCAGATGGCCACGTGATCGCCGGGTTGCAGTCCGTGGCTGGCCATTAACTGGCTGACGCGATTGGCGCCGTCGTCAAGCTGGCGATAGGTGAGGGTTTCGCCAGTGCCGGCCATCACGATGACGGGGCGGTCGGGGGCGGTCTCGGCAATTTTTCCGGGATACATGGTGACTCCGAAGATAGTGCGAACGTGGCGCAGCAGGTACTCTCGGGTCATGCCGACCGACACCCTCGCCAGTAACCATCTGCCAGCCTCATCAGACGAAAAACACGTCATTGACCTCGTGGACGGTCTGATTGCCGACCTGCCACCTGCGGCAACGGACACCGTCGCGTTTCTCGGGGCCCAGTTTGATCGAGGCTTGGCGTGGGTGAACTTTCCGGTTGGGCATGGCGGGTTGGGCTTGTCCCCCAAATATCAGCGCATTGTCAACGAGCGGGTCTTTGCTGCTGGTGGCCCGAATGCATATTTTCGCAATCCCATCGGATACGGCATGTGTGGTCCAACCGTGGTGGAGTGGGGGACTGACGAACAAAAACAGCGTTACCTGCGCCCACTTTTCACCGGTGAAGAAGTCTGGTGTCAGTTGTTTTCTGAGCCCGGCTCTGGTTCAGACTTTGCTGGACTGAGCGGCAAGGCAGTGCGTGACGGCGACGAGTGGATTGTGAATGCCCAAAAGGTCTGGACCACTCTGGCGCACGTGTCGCGATTCGGGTTGTTGGTCGTGCGCACCGATGCCGAGGCAGTGAAACATGCTGGGCTCACTGCAATGGTGGTGGACATGAAAGCTGCTGGCGTTGAAACTC
>JBILFO010000120.1:0-4320 GCA_044351505.1 Ilumatobacteraceae bacterium | reverse complement strand
CGCTGAACTCGAGTGATGAAATGGCTGTTTAAAGACTGACGGGATTGTGGGTGACTGTTTTCGTGGATTTCGATTCTCGGCGTCGCCTCAAGCTGTTATTGGTTCCGACGACCCTTTGGTACGGATTTGGTACGACGAGCCTTGGGTGAAGGCTTCGTGTTTCAGCCGAGAAATAGCGGAAACGTTGCGTACGCGTCGTGGTGCGATGCCTCGGTGTACTTCGCCGGGCTGGCGGGATCGGGGCGTGCGCCAGCGCGGAGTAACGAGCGGATGATCTGCACCAAGGTTCCATCGGTGCCCGATTCGCTCGACGTCGACGGCAGGCCGGTGACGAGCGGCCGGCCGATGCACATGTGCTCGCCACCGCCGAAGGTGAGACCCCAGCCGCGCACGCTCTGCGGAACTGTGCGCCACGGGTTGAACTCGTTCGCATCGGCACCGAAAACGGTCGTATCGCGATTTGCGCCCCGGAAGATGAGGCCGACTTTCTCGCCCTTTTTTACCTCGATGCCACTCGCGAGAGTGACGTCGGTGTTTGCCTGCCTCAGCAACGCAGGAGCGGGGAGGTGCAAACGCAGCGACTCGGCTGCAGCCCTTCGCAGGAAGTCGGAATCATCCGCTCGCGACCGATCCTCGGGGTGTGCGTCGAGCCAATCGAAGAGATGGCCGAGCAGGTGCGGCGCCGCCTGAGCCGTCGTGCCCGTTGAAGCGACAAGATAAAGGGTTGCTTCGCGGACGTGGAGATCCTCGTCCCACTCGTCGTTCCAGTGGAGGAGCATCATCGTCAGCAGATCGCGCGGCAGATCGTCGCGGGTGATTCGACTGGCGTGCATGTCGGCGATGAGTGCGCGTCGACGCTCAACCGATGCAGCGAGGAACTCGACGACGAACTGCTTGCGTACCTCGAGGCCACGCTGCATGAGCGCATTCTGGTCCTCCGTCGACCAGCCGAGCGTTACCGATTCCTGCAGGCGCTCGACGAACCAGCGGAAGCGTTCCGTTCGCTCGGGCGTATCCACTCCGTCGATTCCGGTGACGGTCGCCGAGATGCGGTGCATCATCGTGCGCACGAGCGGCACGAGGTCGACGTGTACCGGTGGCGTGACACCGTCGAGAGCCTCGTGCAGACATTGCTCGATGACCGGTGTCAGTGCCTGTCGTTCGTAGTACTCCAGGGCCGCACGGCTGAACAGTTGCGCCTCCATTCGGCGTCGCTGGAAGTGTTCCGGACCGTCGATCATCAACAGGACGTCCTGGAACAAGGGGCCGTATTCCGCCTGTGAACCTTGCCCGAAGTTGGGAGATCGAAGTACCTCGTCAACGTCCCCGAAAGAGGTGAGCTTCCGCAGACCGGTGAGATACGGGGGATCGGTGAGTTGGCGCATGCGACATCTTGGCACAGGGAGAGAGACGCGACAAGTGCCTCCTGTGCTGAACTCAGCAATGAACCTTTTTATCTGTCACGACGTGCGATTTCTCGGCGAGGCCATGAAGCGTTAGCTTGCTGAGTCGGGGAAGGTGTTGGTCGTCGGCGTCGTCTCCACCGATGAGGCATTTTTGGCTGTGTGGTGTGCCACGATGAAGGGGTGCGACGGGACGCGAAATGACTTCCCGCAGCTTTGAGCCAAACAGTAAGCGCACCGAGGTGGCACCCAACGGTGCGCGGGTTCACCAAGACCATCTTGCCCAAAGCAGCGTGCTACGGCGAAGCTTCTACGAGGTTCGCCCTGGCACCTGGTGCTTCGTCGGCAACGGCTTGTCGAACCAAACCTTCATCGATGCACCAGAGGGCATCATTGCGTTTGACACTGGCGAGTCGGCTCAAGAGATGGCGCTCGCGCTTAAGGAGTTGCGAACCCGTACAACTCGCCAGATTGCAGCCGTTGTCTATACCCACTTCCACTACGTGGAAGGAACACAAGCGGTTCTCGATGAAGGCAATCATGTAAAGCCTTTGCCGATTTACGGGCATCGACGAATCTCAGAGAACAAGGCGCGAACTTCTGGCGAGATTGCTCCGGCTTATGGTCGTGGTCTCGTAGAACAATTCGCCATGGTGATGCCGGCGGATGGGCCCGACGGTTTGGTAAACGTTGGGTTGGGCCTTTTTTATCGCAATCCAGCCCATGCGCCAGGAACATCGGGCTTTTTGCCCGTTACCCACCCGTTGCCAGACGAAGGTGCGATCACCATTGCCGGCGAACCAGTGTTGGTTCGCCATTCACCCAGTGACAGCGACGACTCCATCAACTTTTTCTTTCCGAACACGCAAGTATGCGTTCACAACACGGTGTGGCCTGTGCTTTTCAATGTGTTCGCTATTCGTGGTGAGGAATACCGCGATCCGCGTGTGCTGATTCCGGGAATCGACAACATCCTTGCATGGGCACCGGAACATCTCGTTGCGACGCATGGCCCGCCGTTGTCGGGTCGTGACCAGATTCGTGAAACGTCGGAGCGCTACCGCGACTCCCTTCAGTTCTTGTGGGATCAAACGGTTCGGGGCATTAATAAGGGCTGGACCATGGACGAAGTTGCAGCAAAAGTTGCTTTGCCAGCGTTGTATGACCAAGACCATCGCACGAGTGAGCGCTATGGCGTTGGCGAACACCATGTGCGACAGATTTACGCTGGGTTGCGTGGGTGGTTCGATGGTGAAGAGTCCAAGTTGTTTCCGTTGCGGCCTGAGGAGCGTTTTGAAAAGTTGATTGCGGGGTTTGGTGGCAGGGGAGAGGTTGCTAAACAGGCGAGTGCAGCATTCGACGCTGACGATGTGCGCTGGGGCATGGAATTGGCTACTTGGCTCGCACGCTCCACTGATGCGACCACGGCCGACAAAGAGTTGCTGGCGCGGGGTTTACGCCTGATCGCCGAACGAACACCTGCAGCGAACATTCGTAACTGGGCGATTACTCGGGCCCGACACCTCGATGGGCAAACCCCAATGGATCGCTTTATGAAGCATTCGTTTGGCGCCCGAACCATCGCAAGTGTGAGTTCGACCGACCTCATCCACACACTGCGGGTGTTGCTTGACCCTGCTCGTGCTGAAGGGCTTCGGACGCATGTTCGTTTTGTGGTCGATGGCGAGTCAGCTGGCTTACTGATGCGCAATTGTGTCGCGGTGCCTACCGATGGCAAAGAAGCATCGGTAGAAGTGTCGATGACGCGTACCACACTCGCGGCCATTTTGTCGATCAAGCAGATGTGGTCAGCGGCCGATATAAAAGTCACGGGTGACTCGGCGGTCGTGGATGCATTTCGTAAGTGCTTCGACCACGTCGGTTTGCTGGGGTGACGTTGTGGTGACCACGCCCGGCGGGCCCAGCCTGCCGTTTGCTACAGCACCGTTCGCCGGCACTACCGCTCGGCTCATCGATGAGTCGGTGCCGTCACGGCCTGGGGTGCCGCTACCAGATGCTGATGCGCCCAACATCGTGTTGGTGCTGCTTGACGACGTGGGCTTTGGAACCTGCGGCACTTTTGGGGGCCCGATTCCGACTCCGGCGCTCGACCGCGTCGCGGCTAACGGCTTGCGCTTTAATCAGTTTCATACCACCGCATTGTGCTCGCCAACGCGCGCCGCGATGCTCACTGGTCGCAATCATCACGCCGTGCACATGGGCAACATTCCCGAAGGCGCCAGTGCATTCCCTGGCTACGACTGCATCATCCCGAAAGAAGCTGCCACATTCGTGGAGATCTTGCGCCAATACGGCTACTCCACTGGCGCATTCGGTAAATGGCACATCACGCCTGCGCATGAGCAAACCCTCACCGGGCCGTTCGACCGCTGGCCAACGGGTCTGGGGTTCGAACGCTTTTACGGAATCTTGAGCGCTGAAGCCAGTCAGTACGAACCACCGATGTTTGACCAAACCACACCGGTGATGCCGTACGAAGGCCGCGACGACTATCACATGAGCCAAGACATCACCGAACGTGCAATCGAGTGGATTCAATTGCAGCGAGCGTCGAACCCGCATCGGCCGTTTTTTGCGTATCTCGCCACGGGTGCCATGCATTGCCCACACCATGTGTGGCCGTCGTACATCGAGCGCTTCAAGGGCCAGTTCGACGACGGTTGGGACGCCTTGCGCGAACGCATCTATCGCCGCCAGTTAGAGATGGGTGTTATTCCTGCGGGCACCACGTTGACGCCACGACCACCCGAAGTTCCATCGTGGGATGAGTATCCCGACAAATACAAGCCGGTTGCAGCACGTTTGATGGAGGTGTTTGCCGGCTTCATGGCCCACACCGACGAGCAGGTTGGGCGCTTGTTGAGCTCGCTCGACGAAATGGGCGTAAGCGACAACA
>JBILFO010000028.1:0-14949 GCA_044351505.1 Ilumatobacteraceae bacterium | reverse complement strand
TGCGCTTTTGTCACTATTGGTTTCGTACGCAGCCACAATGTCTGCCACGATTTTGTGGCGCACGACATCGGTGTATTCAAGGTGCACGAAAGTCAACCCGTCAATACCCGTGAGCACGCGCTCAAGGCCAGCTAGCCCACTGCGACCATCGGGAACGTCTACCTGTGTGGTGTCACCGGTGACGACTATTTTTGATCCGAATCCGATGCGAGTGAGGAACATCTTCATTTGTTCAGGAGTCGTATTTTGTGCTTCGTCGAGGATGATGAAACTGTTGTTCAGGGTTCGCCCGCGCATAAAGGCCAGCGGGGCTACTTCCACCACACCGCGTTCGAGATACTTCTGGGCGTTGTCGGCGCCCACCATGTCATGCAAAGCGTCGAACAACGGACGTAGATACGGATCGATCTTGGCCATCAAGTCCCCCGGCAAAAACCCGAGCCGCTCCCCTGCTTCAACGGCTGGGCGCGTCAAGATGATGCGTTGAACAGATTTACTGTGCAAGGCCTGCACCGCCATCGCCACGGCCAGCCAACTTTTTCCGGTGCCCGCTGGCCCCAGGGCAAACGTGATCACGTGCTCAGCGATGGCATCCACATAGCGGCGCTGACCCGCAGTTTTGGCGCGCACTGGACGACTCTGACCAACCCGCACGATGTCGGCAGTTAACACGCTGCTCGGGCTCACATCGTTGCGCACCATGTCGATGACCCGACCCAAGATGATGAGGTCAAGCGATTCACCTCGCTGCAGAAGTTCTGACAGCTCCAAGAACAGTCGACCGACCAGATCAGATTCGGGTCCCGCCGCAGTGATTTCGTTTCCACGCACCAGAATTTTGGTTTGGGCAAACGCCTGCTCGACGTGTCGTAAAAGCTCGTCGCGTTCACCTAGCAACGCCGCCATCAAGTGGGCGCCAGGAACGATGACCCTGCTGTTCGGGGTAGACACACTCATGAAGCGATCACGTCGCGGAGGTGCCCATGGACTCCTTCATGTTATCTGCGGCCTCTGCCGACTCTGGCGCGTGAGCAGCAGAGAAATCAAGAGCAAAATATCGCTGAGTGGCCAGTGGCAACAACGAGACCTCGCCCACCATCTGGCCCATGCGCAACATCAGTTCAGCGGCCCCGCCCGTGTCGCTGCCCTGTTTGGTTTCAGGTAGGTCAAACACCAGTAATGCACCATCGCGTGCTTCGGCGGCGAGGGCCTCTTTGGCTAATGAAATATTCGCACCACGCACATCCACCGACTCGTCGACCACGACCCACATCACGTAGTGCACCAGGCCTTTGCGCATCCGCTCGGTGTGGTGACGGCGAAAATACTCAGCATTCAACCAGCGTGTGGTGGAAATATCTGTGGCGATAAGTGTCATCACGACTGGGCGATTGTCTTCCCACACCACCCACACGCGATTGGTCGAGTTCAGCAAGGCGTCATCAAACTCGTGTCGATTCACCACTTCGCTAAATGGCGACACTGGGTTGGCCGCATATGCGCGGCGATAGAAATCCCACAAGCGGTTACGCAAATCGACGTCACCAAGACGCGTATGCCGAGTAATAAACATGGGTCTCCAATAAGGTGCCAACAGCACCCGAGGTCGTGGACCTCCGCCCACTCACAAACTAGCGAATCACGCTGCCCAGCTGGTGGATTTACTACCGTTGTGGCAGTGGTGTTCGCATGACCGAGCGCACCTTGGAGCGCGCAGCGTGGTCGTGTCTTGGCGCCGGCGTCGCGGGCTCAGTCGCGCACGTGCTGGGTGGTGCGACAAACATCGGCTCAGTCGTGTACGGGCTGGCACTCTTGGCCATCGTCGTAGCGACGACCATTTCGGCAACTCGCCACCAACTTGATCGTCGGATTCTCTCTGGTTTTTTCGTCATCATTGCAGCGATCATCATCGGACAACTTTTTTCGGCCGCCTCGCTTGGCGCAGTCGAGCATCTCGTGGCCGAAGTGGCATTTTTCGTGGTGCAGATCACGCTGGTGCTGGGTTTGTTGCTAGTAGCCCAGCGTCGCATTGGCCGCGAACCACTTAGCATTCTCGCCGACGCCTCAATTCTTTCGCTCGGTGCCTGGTTGGTGGTGTGGATTGTTGTGTTGCGACCGTTGTTCGAAGCAGTGAGCAACGAGCCGTTCGTGGCAGGCGTGCGCGGCATCACATTTTCGCTGTCGGCAGTAGTGCTGTTTTTGTTGGTGACTCTGCTGCTCGGTGATTCCGACAACAGCACCGTGGTCTGGTTGGCGAGCAGTGCCATTTTGTCGTCGTTGATCGGCGACGTCTTATGGGCACTGCACGAAGCCGAAGTGGTCACCACGTCTCTGGCCCTACGTAACGCACCGTACGTGATGGCGCTGTTTGCCGCCTGTGCCACTCTGTTGCACCCGGGCATCCGACACCTCACGGCCCAAGGTTCGTACCACGCGGCTCGCCCCATGGCTGGGCGTCTCGTTGTGGTCATCTCCGGGTTGGTCGTGCCGATTGCCGTGTTTGCTTTGACCGACGCGCAAGACACTCGCGATCGAGTCGTGCGCACCGTGTCGGTGTTGTTCTTGTCGGGTGTTGTGTTGCTGCGCGTGGTCATTGCAGTGCGCGCCAACGCTCAGCTGCAATCCAAACTCATCGAAAGTGCGCAAACCGACGCACTGACCGGCTTGGCCAATCGCAGTCTGATGTTGGAGCACGTAGACACGGCTCTGCGCACGGCATGGCGCGACAATCGCCAACCAACAGTGCTGTTCATCGACGTTGATCGATTCAAAAACATCAACGACAGCCTCGGGCACGCAGCAGGCGACGACGTGCTCATTGCAGTGGCCACACGGCTGCGGCTTATCTTGCCAACACATTGCGTTGTTGGTCGCATCGCTGGTGACGAATTCGTAGTGCTCGACCCCCAGACCAATGGCCCGAACGAATCCATGGTGCTCGCCGATCGTGTGCTCGAGTCGTTTCATGAGCCGTTGGCCCTTCGCCAAGGTGATGTATTCGTGTCAGCGAGCATCGGAGTATCGACCTATCGCCCGTCGGTCACCAACAGCGCCGACGACTTACTGCGCCACGCCGACACCGCCATGTACCGCGCCAAGGAATCAGGCCGCAACTGTGTGGCTATCTTCGACGAGTCGATGTTGGCGAGCGTCACCCAACGACTCGCTGTTGAAACAGCCCTGTATCGCGCGTTGGAGCGCCGCGAATTACGCCTCGTTCACCAGCCAATCATCGATGTGGGTCTTGGCGAAGTTGTCGGGTTCGAAGCACTCATGCGCTGGGATCGCGACGACGGGTCTTCAATCTCACCGGCAGAGTTCATTCCGATTGCCGAAGAAACTGGCACCATCGTGCCGATTGGTGCCTGGGCTCTTTTAGAAGCACTCACCCATCTCGGTGAATGGATTGCCAGCGGCGTATGCCCGCGCGACGCCACGATGGCAGTCAACGTGTCACCGCGCCAGCTGAGTGACCCGAATTTCGTCAATCTCGTGAGCGAAGCCCTCACTCGCGCCCACATTCCAGCTCGTCAGTTGTGGCTCGAAGTCACCGAGGGTGTCATGATCGCTCAACCAGACCAGGCCCTCGATGCACTTACCAAATTGTGCGATCTGGGCGTGCGCGTAGCCATTGACGACTTCGGCACGGGATACTCGTCACTTTCGTTGCTGCAAAAGTTTCCGATTCACTGTTTGAAAATCGACCGCTCGTTCATCAGCGGTGTGGCTGACAACGCTGACGCCCGCTCACTCGTGCGCACGATTATCGCCATGTGCGAGTCGATGGGCCTCGACATCGTGGCCGAGGGCGTAGAAAGCGTGCGTCAATTGCAGGTGCTCGGCGAGATGCGCTGCGCCAAAGCGCAGGGTTACCTCATTAGCCATCCTGTGCCACCAGAATCCATCGCCAGCACGGTGGCCACTATCAACGATCTGGGCCCGTGGCCGCGCACGAGGCGGCCCAGCTGAGCCTGTCTTGCTCGTGCGAATTTCGGTAACACGAATTTCGGTAACACGAATTTCGGTAACATAGCCACTAATGCAACTGGCAAACCTGCAAGGTCGAGCAGCCTTCATTACCCCTGACAATTTGGCAATCGATGTCGAGCGCGCCAGCAACGGCGCGCTGCCCCACGACCCGATGCAATTGTTCGAACGTTGGGCGAAGGTGCGCAGCCTTGCTGCAACTGTGCATGGCGGCGTGCCGTTTGCTGTTGCCGATCTTGATGCGCCGTCGCCACTTCCGCGACAAATTTTTGGCATCGGCTTGAACTACCGCGAACACGCAGTTGAAACTGGCGCACCGATTCCCGACACTCCACTTACCTTCACCAAGTTTGCTTCAGCCGTCAACAGGCCATTTGGCGAGATCCCCATCGATGTGTCCACCACCGATTGGGAAATTGAACTCGTCGTCGTCATCGGTACGGGTGGACGAAACATCGCCGAGTCAGCCGCGTGGGACGCTGTAGCTGGACTCTGCGTTGGCCAAGACATCAGCGACCGCGTGTTGCAGCGCGCCACTCAACCACCACAATTCAACCTGGGCAAGAGCCGACGGGGATACGCACCCTTCGGACCGTGGCTAGTCGACGCCACAACTGTGGCCAACCGTGACGCGCTCGCGCTCACCTGCACACTCAACGGCGAGGTGGTGCAACAGTCCAACAGCAGCGACCTGATTTTTTCGATTCCACAACTCGTCGCTTACCTATCGAACATCGTTGAGCTTTGCCCCGGCGATGTGATCTTCACTGGCACGCCCAGCGGCGTGGGCGCCGCGCGCACCCCACCACGCTTTTTGACATCAGGTGATGTGCTGGTCTCAACTATCGACGGTGTTGGCTCGATCACCAACCGTTGCGTTTAGACGACGGCTGTTTTCAGTTCCGCCACGAGTGCAGCAAATTCACCGCGCTCGGCGGGTGTCAATGATTGTTCGTAGATACCGCTCATCAATTTTGCTGTTGTGACCTCGGCACGGGCCCGTGCTGGCGCGAGGTGTGCCACGTCGGGATACGGCTCTTGATAGCCGTGAATTTTGGCAAAAAAGTTTCCGTTCTCGCCGGTCAGCACTGCCTCGAGGCCTGTCAAACCTTCGGCCACTACTGCGTTGATGTGCAGACAGCCGCGCAACTCGCGTAGGTATGTCACCAGTCGGTACGTGCGGGCATGAGGGTTGGCCGGCAACGCCTCGGCGCGAAGTCCGGCAAACAGCGACAAGCCGCCGGCATCCACCGAGGCCACCACCTTTTCGGCGAGCGCATTAAAACGAGCGGCCCCAGCGAAACCAGAAATATGGGTGACACCCCAGGCGTCTGCTGCTCCGGCATAGCGCGAGCCTGCCTTGCGTGCACCTTCGATTGCGATGCCGCGCTCCCACATCTTGCGCACCAGGGGCTGGTCAAAAAACATGAATGCTGAGTAAATAACATCGGCATCAACATCGCCCAGCACTCCGCCACGGCCGGCGAAATAAAAGGCAAACCCGTCGGAGTATCCAGCTGCCTTACCGATCTCGGCGGTGGCTGGGTCGAGCATGTACTTGCTGCCAAGGTCGGAAATAAACGGGCTGATCTCGTCGGTGAGAGCAACGGAACTCATAGGGCTAGTGGGCGATGTGGCGTTGGGCATATCTGCCATACTAGGCACCCCAATAGTCACGCTCATCAGCGGCGGCTCAACTACGCTGACGAATGCCATCGTCATCTCGGGAGAGTGAAGCGCATTGCCAGTGCGCCATCACACCGAAGGAGCAACCACCCCGGAACCTCTCAGGTACCTGAACCGAAATGATGGGCAACGCTGGAAAGCGAGGAGACCGACATCTCCTCCACCGACGGGGAAAAGCGGCTCGCCGCTGAAGCTCTCAGGTGCCAGAGACAGCGGGGGTGCAAGCGCAGCACTGCGTTGGCACCATCCACGTCGGCATCGAAGGACTCATGAACTTTGAATCTCGCCACATCGGCCCAGACGCAACCGAGCGCTCTGACATCGCACGTCTGCTGGGATACGCGTCCAATAGTGCTCTCGTCGCTGCAGTCGTGCCCACCGAAATATTGCAAACCGAGCCGCTGGCGTTGGCCCCAGCAGTTAGCGAAACAGTCGTGCTGCAACAATTGCGCGCGATCGCTGCTCGCAACAAAGTACGTCGTTGTGTCATCGGTGCTGGCTACTACCCCACCATCACGCCTCCGGTCATCTTGCGTAACGTGCTGGAAAATCCGGCGTGGTACACCGCCTACACCCCGTATCAACCCGAAATCAGCCAGGGACGACTTGAAGCTCTACTGAATTATCAAACGTTGATCAGTGAGCTCACCGGGTTGGACATCGCCAACGCATCGTTGCTCGATGAATCAACGGCCATCGCCGAAGCAGTCACCATGGCGCGTCGCACCGCCAAGAGCGAGTCGCGTATCGTCGCCCTGCATGACGACACGCACCCTCAACACATCGCTGTGCTGCGCGCTCGCTGCGAACCAGTTGGCGTCGAGGTGGCAGTCGTGCCATTGCATGAGCTCGCCGCGATTGACGCATTTTGTGTTGTCGTGTCGCGGCCTTCATCGCGAGGAATTATTGCCAGCGACTCCGAAGTCACCGCCGTGATTCACGCAGCCCACCAGCGCAACGCCGTTGCAGTGTGCGTGACTGACCCGCTTGCCTCCACATTGCTCACCACCCCGGGTGCACTTGGGTTTGATATTGCGGTTGGCAGCGCCCAACGACTCGGTGTGCCCATGGGATTCGGCGGGCCACACGCAGCGTTTCTCGCCGCCAGCGACACCTTCGCTCGCTCGCTGCCAGGGCGTCTCGTAGGGGTAAGCACTGACACCGCTGGCCGACCTGCATTGCGTCTGGCACTGCAAACCCGCGAACAACACATTCGTCGCGAAAAGGCCACGTCAAATATCTGCACAGCCCAGGCGCTGTTGGCCAACATCGCCGGCTTCTATGCAGCGTGGCACGGCCGTGATGGATTGCAAGCCATTGCTCGGCGTATCAGCGCTCTTACCCACGCAACCATCTCGGTGTTGCGCGAGCACAAGGTCGGCATCATCGATGATGGTTCACGATTCGACACCTTGACCGTTAGCAATGTGGATGCGCAGGCGGTACATGCACTTGCCCTGTCACACAACATTGTGATGCGCCACTTCGATGCCCACACCGTGGGCGTGAGCTATGACGAAACGTCGGATGCCGCGCTCGTTGTTGACATCTTGGCCAGCTTCGGTGTCACCGTTTCTGTCGAGCAAATCGAAGAGCGTGCACTGCAACTTGCTATTGCCGACGAACAGCTTCGCTCCGACGAATTCCTCGGCCAAGCCGTATTCCGCCGCTACCGCACCGAAACCGAAATGCTGCGTTATCTACGCCGCCTGGCCGACAAAGACCTGGCCCTTGATCGCACGATGATTCCGCTGGGGTCGTGCACGATGAAGCTCAACGCCACCACCGAAATGATCCCGGTGACCTGGCCCGAATTTGCCAACATCCACCCGCATGCACCAGCCGCCGACACTGCTGGTTATCGCCAACTAATTACCGAGCTCGAACAAATGATGTGTGAAGTGACGGGCTACGACGCAGTGAGCCTGCAACCCAATGCCGGCAGCCAAGGCGAATTTGCTGGCTTGCTGGCGATTCGCGCCTACCACGCCAGCCGTGGTGACACCCAACGAACGATCTGTCTCATTCCTGCTAGTGCGCACGGCACCAACGCCGCCAGTGCAGTTATGGCCGGCATGGACGTGGTCGCCTTGTCATGCGATGCCCAGGGCAACGTGAATCTTGCCGACCTCACTGCCAAATGCGAAAAGGCGGGCGATCGACTCGCTGCACTCATGATCACCTATCCATCAACTCATGGCGTATTCGAAGAATCAGTCACTGCGATTTGCGCAACGGTGCACGCCCACGGTGGCCAGGTCTATGTCGACGGCGCCAACCTCAACGCGCTCGTTGGCGTCGCCAAGCCTGGGCATTTTGGTGCCGATGTGAGCCATCTCAATCTGCACAAGACGTTCTGCATCCCGCACGGCGGCGGCGGGCCCGGCGTTGGCCCGGTAGCCGTGCGCGCTCACTTGGCAGCTTTCTTGCCGGGTAACCCGCTGAACACTGAACCCCAAGCAGTCGGGCCGGTATCTGGTGCACCATTCGGTTCAGCGGGCATTTTGCCTATCTCCTGGGTGTATGTGCGACTCATGGGCCCCGAAGGTTTGCGGCGCGCCACCGAGCAAGCAATCGCAAGTGCCAACTATGTGTCGTGGCGCTTGCGCGACCACTTCCCCACGTTGTACACCGGCGCCAACAACTTGATTGCGCACGAATGCATCTTGGATCTGCGTGACATCACCAAACAAACAGGCGTGTCGGTTGATGACGTGGCCAAACGATTGATGGACTACGGGTTCCATGCACCAACGATGAGCTTTCCAGTCGGCGGCACGCTGATGGTAGAACCCACCGAAAGCGAATCGCGCGCCGAGTTGGACCGCTTCTGTGATGCGATGATTGCCATTCGCGGCGAAATCAATCGAGTCGCAGCCGGTGAATGGTCGGTCGAAGATTCACCACTGCGTCACGCACCGCACACAGTGCAAGACGTGGCCGGCGAATGGAAGCGTCCGTACGACCGTTCATTGGCGCTCTATCCGCTCGCGTCATTGCACGGCCGTGGTTACTTCCCGCCAGTTTCACGCATCGACGCCGCTCATGGTGACCGCAACCTCGTTTGTTCTTGCGAACCACTCGAGGCGCTGGCCAGCAACGAAATCTGATTGCAGTCCAACGGCTACGGTTACATCGTGTCCACTACCCCACCAGCACTCGATATTCAAAAAATCATCAATGATGTTTTGGCATTGCTGCGCAATGTCGACCCTGTTGGTGAAGGCGTCAAACTTGCCGACCAAGGGCGTCGCACCGTCGAAGCCCTGATTGTGGCACTGGAAAACGTTGGTGCCACGATGGACAACCTCAATCAGGCAGCAGCTCGGGTAAATCGCTTACTTGATGATGTGGAGGACCCGATCCGCCGCATTGCCGGAATGGCCGACCAGGCCGGATCATTAATCAACTTTTTGCCCTCGCTAGCTGGCAAAGCCGTAGCCAACCTGACGGCGAAACCCGACACGGCTACACCTACTGCTGGAGCGCCTACTACGCCTGCTTCGTGAACGGCGTCGCCACCACCGTGCCCGACAACTTTGTGTCGCGCACAAGAATCTCGACCACCCGACCCAACTGAGTTGCAGCGGGTGCGACCAAGCCAAGCGCGATTCCCACCCCAAGCACGGGCGAGAAGTTTCCGCTCGTAACGACGCCGACATCGACCCCATCAACCAAGATTCGCGACCCATCGCGCGGCGGGCGTCGCGACTTGGTGAGAATACCGCACAGCAAACGATTCACGCCTGCTTCACGCTGCGCCACGAGGGCCGCTTTGCCGCGAAAGTCGGGCTTCTCCCAACCGACGACCCAACCCAAATTTGCTTCCAACGTCGTGATATCAGGCGATAGTTCGTGCCCATGCAGTGGCAAGCCCGCTTCAAGTCGCAAGGTGTCACGTGCCCCAAGACCTGCGATGGTCACACCGGCCTGCAGCAATGCAGTCGCCACCTGCTTGGCATGGTGCGCAGGTACAGCAATTTCTAAGCCGTCTTCTCCGGTGTATCCGGTTCCGGCTACAACGCAATCCACCCCCAACAAGTTGACCGTGGCTACACGAAATCGCTTCACACTCGCGGCTTCTGGCGACAACGTAGCAACGCGTTCGCGGGCACGTGGGCCCTGCACCGCCAAGATTGCGCGAGTGCTGGTGGTGTCGTCGCCACCGATGATGGCGCGCACACGGTCAGTGTTGGATGCATTCGGCATCACGTCGAAGACGTCAGGGTCCAGCCACCACACGATGATGTCGTCACTGACCCCGCCTTGTTCGTTGCACGAGTGCGTGTACTGCGCGCGACCAGGCGCGATCTTGCGCAGATCGTTGGTCAGTTCACGCTGCAACAGGTCGAATGCGTCCGCACCGGATACTCGCACGGTACCCAGATGCGAGACGTCAAACATCGCTGCATCGGTGCGACACGCCATGTGCTCAGCGATAGTTCCAGCAGCATAAGACAACGGCATCTCCCACCCGCCGAAGGGAACCATTTTGGCGCCGAGCTCACGGTGCAAGGCGTCAAGCGGCGAAAGACGGTTGCCCGTCACGACGTTACCGCGCGACGCTGCGCAACGGTGCGGCAACAGAACCAGTGGTTGCTGCTGCACGTTGTTCGCTGCGCTTCAGTTCAATGATTCGAGCATCGAGTTCTTGTTTCACATTGGCCAGCGGCAACACGTTCAACACGCCTTGTCCGTTGCGCACTGCGTCGATCAGATGATCGCCATCACACAAGACCACACTCTTGCCGCTAATCACCACATGCGCCGAGGCAACATCGGTGGTCACATGGCGACGCAGATAATCAAAGACTGCTCGAACTGACTCGAGCTTGATGCCGGCGTCGAGCAGATTCTTGATTACTTTCAGCTCGAGCAGATCTCGATACACGTATTCGCGACGGGTGCCACTGCCTGCTGCATCGGTGGCGGATGGGCGAACCAAGTTGGTGCGCGCCCAATAATCAAGTTGGCGATACGTGATGTTGACGATGTCGGCGGCCTGCTTGCCGCTGTATGTGCGCAATGAATCGAACTGGTTCACCCGCGCTGCCCCCATAAGAATGGCAACGCTACGGGCAAGACCCCCTGCGCGCCAACTGTGGGGCTACCTACTTTTCGTCGAAGTCCTCAGGATTGATGGTGTCGATGAAATCCCGAAACTCCCCAATGATTTCCTCAGAATCATCCCCGCTTTCAGTGGCAATAACACCCACTTCGTCTAGCAGGACCCGATGGGCGGTAATCGGAATGTCGGCACGCACCGCCAGAGCAACGGCATCTGAAGGGCGGCATGAAATGGTGTGGGTTTGGCCCTGGTGCAACAACTGAATTTCGGCAAAATACGTGTGTTCGCGCATCTCGGTGATGACGACGCGCCGCAAATGAGCGCCGAGGTCTTCGAACACATTGACCAACAAGTCGTGCGTCAACGGCCGGGGCGGAACGCGACCTTCCAGCGCATGTTCAATCGCCATGTATTCAGACGCCCCGATATAGATACTGAGCAACCGCCGGTCGCCATCGTTTTCTCGCAACTGCATCATCGGCACATTGGCCGGAGTCTCGATGCGAACTCCGACAAGTTCGAGGTCTACGCAGTCGCCAGCACTCATGGCGCAAGCGTAGCAACGGCCTACCCTTCGGGTCGCAAGCCCTTGGTCACATTGCGCAGCAAAGCTGTGCGCAACTCTTCACCGAGAGCAATGAGATCATCGAGCAACTTCATCGCCTCGTTTGACGAGTCGCCAACTGCGTTCACGCCCCGTGCCGAGAGTGCCGAACGCACGAGGGGCTCGAATACATCAGCCTCACGCTCAGCTGATAGCCGCCAGGTCATCAACAAACGCGGGTCAATGCCAAGCGCTGCCAGTCGTCCGGCCAAATGCACGATGTCGCGATCGGTTTCGTCAAAATACGGGTCAACACCCATCATGCGCGGGCGCACCAACTTCATCTTTTCCAACACCGCCAACATCTCTGTGCTCACACCAGTGGCATCCAACACATCATTGCGCGACAGACGCTCGCGGCGCTTTGGTGCCAGCGGCTTGCGGCTGTTGTCAACACCCGTGCCCGAGCCAGATACAGAAGCGCCTTGGCGATTGGTCGGATGCCCAGGCGACGGCAATTGGATTCCGCGCGGCATGCTCGGGTCGGTTACATCTAGCGGCCGCAAGAACCCGTCGCTGGTTTCGCCCTCGAGGCGGTCGCGAATGACACGCAGCGGCAAGAAGTTGTCTTTTTGCTCACGCAGAATGAACCGCAGACGATCGACTTCTGGTTTGGTGAACTTGCGATAACCCGAAGCAGTTCGCTCGGGGGTGATCAAACCCTGACTTTCCAAGAACCGGATCTTGGAGATGGTGACATCCGGGAACTCTTCGGCAAGCAGCGCGAGCACCTCACCGATGGACAAATACTGTTCGGTCACCTGAGCTATCCGAAAAATGCGACTAAGCGAAAACGACCGATTTGAATTTCGTCGCCATGGTTGAGTGCAGCCTCTTCGACCCGCTGACTGTTTACATACGTGCCGTTCAGCGAGCCGAGGTCGCGCACCAACCAGGCGCCCCCTTGCTGCACAAAAATCGCATGCTGGCGCGACACGGTGAAGTCGTCGAGGGCGATGTCGTTATCGGGCACTCGCCCAGCGCTGACTTGATGGCCACTCAGGCTGTATCGGGTGCCGATTTCGGCCCCTTGGCGAACCACAAGCATTACTTCACCTGGTGCAACTTCACCGCCATAAACGACCGCATTGTCGTCATCGCCCACGGCATCGAGCAACGGGTCAGTTTTCGGCAACACACTCGTGCGCAGGCTCGGCTTGTCCACCACAGCCCCACATGCAGAGCAAAATGTTGACGATGGCGGGTTGCGATGACCGCACTGGTTGCAAAAAACGTATTCCATCACTAACCCGCCAACAGGGCTTCGTAATCTGACGCGCTCAGCAAGCCTGGCGCCTCACCCTCAATGGTGATTTCACAGATCCAACCGGCTCCATATGGATCAGAGTTCAACAACTCTGGTTGAGTCGATAGCGCCTCGTTGACGGCAGTAACCGTGCCCGAAACAGGGGCGTAAATGTCAGAAACACTCTTGGTGCTCTCTACTTCGGTGAACGATTGATCGGCCACTACTTTCACACCCAATGTGGGAACACCGACGAACACCACGTCACCCAATGCGTCCTGGGCGTAGTCAGTAATACCGATGCGCGCCACCTTGCCGGTGATGAGCACCCATTCGTGCTGGGCGGTGTAGCGAAGTTCAACGGGGACAGCCATGGACTCAACCGTAGCCTCAGGTTGAGACCTGTTTCTACGCCGCGGAAGTTGCACGCGCCGTGCGCACACCACGCCACACCAGTGGCACATAGAGCACCGCAGTCGCGTAACACAGAACCAAGCCCGGCAAGCCGATTGCCCATCCGGCATTGCGGGCACCCAACGCCCACCCTGCATCGCTGGCGCCAAGCAGCATGAGCGGAAACGCCACCATCAACGCAAAGGTGTAGTTCTTGCCCCATTGGTTGACCGCAAACCGTTGCATGCCCAGAGCTGTGCCGCCCAGCATCATCGCACCCACGAACACTTCCCGCAACACCACCGACCACCCAAACCAGGCCGGCACCGACCCATCGAGCACGATGGCCCCCACCCCAACAATGAGCAATAAGCGATCCACTGCCGGGTCAAATACCGCCCCGAATTCACTGCGTTGGTCCAAACGCCGTGCCAACCAGCCGTCGATCCAATCGGTGGTGCCCAGCACCCCGAGCAGATAGGCAGCCGCCTCGCGATTGTCGCGCCAAAAAAGCAGCCATAAAAACAACGGCAAACAAAACAAGCGCAACAGGGTGACCAGGTTGGGCCACGTTGCAAGATTGCGACCCATCGAGGCGAAGGCTAGTTCGCTGACGCGCAACGATGAACTATCGTCGGCATCATGACGTCGTTGGTCACCCGAATCATCGAAGGCGAACTGCCTGGACACTTCGCCCTGCGCGACGACCAGTGCGTGGTCTTCATGACCATCAGCCCCATCACCACAGGCCATGCATTGGTGGTACCACGCACACCGATCGACCAGTGGATCGACATGCCAGCTGCACTTAACGGGCACCTTTTTGATGTCGCTCGGCGCGTGGGCTTGGCCCAACGGGTGGCGTTCGGCACCGATCGCGTCGGGCTACTCATCGCCGGATTCGAAGTGAATCACTGTCATTTGCATTGTGTGCCCGCAAATGCAATTGCTGATCTGGATTTTTCTCGCCAAGAACAAGGTGTGTCAGCTGAACGTTTGGCTGATGCGGCCTCCCGATTGGCGGCCCAACTGCGTGCCGACGGCGTGCCTGGCGCACTGTAATCAGGCGGCAACACCACTCAAAAGAGCGTGGTGGTTGTCGGCACAATGAGTTCGGCGCCCTTGTTGCGCACATTGTTGACAGCAGTTGCCACGGTGACTGCCACAAGTCGATCGTTGTCGGCAGTCTGCAATACGTGCAGTGGGGCTGCGGGGCTATCCAGCCATTCGTCGAGTGCATCGCCATCAAGAATGCACGGCATGCGATCATGAATCTCGGCCAGTTGATCGTTAGGGGGAATGGTGATCAAGCTGCAGCTGCGCACCTCGGCTTGATTGCGCAGCGGGTCTTGCCATGTGGTCCAGAGACCGGCAATGGCTAGCGGTGCAGAGTCTGGTGAACGGATGAAATATGGCTGCTTGGGTTGTTTCACTGTTGTGTCAACGCCGACCGTACGCCACTCGTAGTACCCATCGACAAGCACTGCACACCGATGGGCAGCCAGCAGCGGGCGAAACGACGGCTTTTCGGTGAGCGACTCGCTACGCGCATTAATCATGCTCGCGGCACGACTGCGATCTTTGGACCACGACGGCAACAATCCCCAATGGGCACGACGCAACACGCGCGTCACATCTGATTGCGTATCTGCTTGCGCATCTTTCGCGCTGGCTGAAAGTTTTTGCTCGGCAACAAGCGTGGTCACCTGCGTGGTTGGCGCCACGTTGTAGTTGGCGACAAACTCTGTTAACGCAGCGTCACCGACATGGGCGTCAAACAGCAGCGCCAACTGCTGCGGGGCGGTGGTGGCTACAAAACGTCCACACATTGTCGGGCTGGGGAGATTTGAACTCCCGACCTCTTGTCCCCCAGACAAGCGCGCTAACCAAGCTGCGCCACAGCCCGAAGCTACGGCTCGGTCAGTCTACAAACGGCGCGATGATTCGCCAGCCGAGATACAACAC
>JBILFO010000031.1:0-14579 GCA_044351505.1 Ilumatobacteraceae bacterium | reverse complement strand
CACGGCGCGCTTTTCTTCGGCATTGAGAGCGAGACTTTCGCGACGCGCACCCATGACCACGCGATCACGGGCATTTTCAAAATCGATTCGCTCGATTTCGGTGGCGCCACGTCGTACGGCGATGAGTGCTGCTTCGTTGACGAGGTTGGCCAAGTCGGCGCCACTCATTCCGGGGGTGGCCTTGGACATCGTTTCTAAGTCGACGTCGGCGCCCATGCGCTTGCCGGTTGAGTGCACCTTCAAAATCGCGTGACGCTCTTCGGCTTCAGGTAGCGGCACGATGATTTGGCGATCGAAGCGACCAGGTCGCAAGAGTGCAGCGTCCAAGATGTCGGGTCGGTTGGTGGCCGCCATGACGACGACACCCTCGGAGGTTTCGAATCCGTCCATCTCCGACAGCATCTGGTTGAGCGTCTGCTCACGCTCGTCGTGGCCGCCACCCAATCCGGCGCCGCGTTTGCGACCGATGGAGTCGATTTCGTCTACAAAGATGATGGCTCGACCCATTTTGCGAGCTTGTTGAAACAAGTCGCGCACTCGTGATGCGCCGACACCAACGAACATTTCCATGAAGTCAGAACCAGTGACCGACAAAAACCCGACACCGGCTTCGCCGGCAACGGCGCGCGCAAACAATGTTTTGCCTGTTCCTGGAGGCCCGACCAACAACACACCTTTGGGTACTCGTGCGCCAATTTCTTTGAAGCGGTCTGGCATCCGCAAAAAGTCGACCACCTCACGAATTTCTTGCTTGACGCCTTCGTATCCGGCGATGTCAGCAAATGTGGTGGACGGTTTGTCAGCTTGGTATGGCTTGGCGCGACTGCGACCAATGGACATGATGTTGCCGGCTTGACCCATGGCACGGCGTTGCATCCAGATGAAAAAACCCATGATTAAAAAGAATGGCAACAAGATCGGGATGATGTTGGTGAAGAAGTTTCCCTGCGGGGTCGAAAAGTCGTAGTCGACACCTTTTGACTTGAGGAGTTGCTCGTCGGCATCCGACAAGGTGTTGGCGCCAGTGGTGACGAAATTGCGCGAGTCGGTCAACTTGCCCGAAATTTCGTTATTCAAGTTGTTAATGGTGACTTCGCGAACGCCCCCGCGCTCGACGAGGTCGAGAAATTCGGTATAGGTCAGGCGGGTCTGCTCGGGTGTGGGCAATAACCGTGGGCCCACCAGCAACACGACGGCAACAGCGATGAGTGCCCAGACCAGCCAGCGCGGCATGCCGGGTTTGTCGCTGTCACCAGATCCACGCAGGCGGTCGCGGAGAGATTTCGGCTTACGCGACGGTGGTGGTGGGGGCGGTGGAGGGAGGTTCGCCATGTGGTCATGCTAAGGCTGTGTCGGCAAGAGGCATCCACCGAAAGATTGATAAAAATCGGTACTTTAGTCACATGCGTCGTCGCTGTTCGCGTGCATGCTGCAATGAATCCGCTGTGATGACCCTGTCTTATCAATACGCCACGGCCACCGTGTGGATTGATGACTTGGCCGAACTCAACGACCCTCACGCCTATGACTTGTGCGAGCGTCACGGGCAACGTTTTGCGCCACCAGGTGGCTGGCGGTTAGAAGACCGTCGCAACCGCTTCCGCGTGGTGCTTCCGAGCCAGCTCGCTGGCTGAGCGCTGTGCCTCGTCCCACTTGGGATCCGCCCTTTGGTGAACGTCCATTCGAGCAGCGGGTGTTTGCTCACGAAGTGGCACACGCAACAACACCGCGGGTGCGCTACTCGCTGGCATGGCTGGCCTTCGGTTGGATTGGTGCCTATCTCACTGCAACGGCGTTGCAAATATTTCTGGTGGCGGCGTTCGACATTTCGCGAGACGCGAGTGAGCAACCTGATTGGTTCTTGTTAGCTGGTGCCATGTCGCTGTGGGTGCCACAACTGGTGCTGCTGGTGATATTTTCGCAGCGAGCCGGCACCGGTTCATTTGCGCGGGATTTTCATTTTCGCTTTCGCCTCGTGGATTTGTGGGGTGTGCCGATCGGCGTGTTGTCGCAGGTGCTCTTGGTGGGGCTTGTCACGTGGCCATTTCGCACGTGGTTTCCCGAGGTCTTTGACGTCGCGCGGGTGGAAGACCGCGCCCGCGGGCTGTATGACTCGGCACGTGGGCCCTGGCTGATGGTCTTGGCACTGGTTGTGGTTATTGGCGCGCCGCTCGTGGAAGAGCTCGTGTATCGCGGCTTTGTGCAGGCGGGTTTGTCGAGTCGAATCCACCATGTGGCAGCCGTCGTCATCACAGCAGCATGGTTTGCTGGCATCCATGGTCGTGTCGCTGAGCTACCGGGGTTGTTTGCCTTCGCACTTGTGTTGGGTATTGCGTTTCAGTTGACCGGGCGCCTTGGCATGTCGGTCACGGCTCACCTAGCGTTTAATGCCACTGGGCTCGCTTTTCTTGCACTGACCTAGAAATGATGTAGCCACACCCCACTTATGACGAGCCCCAACTTGCCAACCGACAACGCGCTGACCGACAACGCGTCGTCCGATACCAGAATGTCTGTTGCGGCAGCAATCTTCGTCGAGCGCCGCACTCAGTTGGCGCTGGCCGCAGCAATTATCGCGTTCACCACGCTGATGGTGTTTTTCACCTTGCAGCCGTCGCTCATCTTTCGCAACAACACTCCAACCGGCGGCGACATGGGCGCCCATGTGTACGGCCCGGCGTATTTGCGCGACCACTTGTTGACGTCATTTCGTTTGTCGGGGTGGAGCAACGATTGGTATGCCGGTTTGCCGATCTATCGCTTCTACATGGTGGTGCCGGCGATTTTCATTCTGCTGTTGGACATCGTGCTGCCATACGGCATCGCTTTGAAGTTGGTTGCAGTGGCGGGGTTGTTGGCGCTGCCTGTGTGCACGTGGTTGTTCGCCAAGTTGGCCCGCTTGGTCTTTCCAATTCCGGAGTTGTTGGTGGTGGCTAGCACCGTGTTTTTGTTTGATGAGAGTTTCACTATTTACGGCGGCAATATTGCTTCCACCATGGCGGGGGAGTTCTCGTTTTCCATCGCGCTTGCTTTTTCGATTCTGGGCTTCGGGGTGTTCATCCGCGGGCTGGAGACCGGTAAATATCGCATCGCCGCCACGCTGCTCTTGGCGCTGGCTGCGCTCAGTCATGGCATCGTATTGTTGTTCGTGTTCTTGGGCTATGTGCTCATCCTGGCGATGCACCGTGATGCAGCAAAGTGGAAGTTTGGGTTGCCAGTCATCGGTACGGCCATCTTGTTGTCGGCTTTCTGGGTGGTGCCCTTTGTTCTGAACCATTCGTATATGACGGATATGAAGTACGAGCCGCAACCCACGGGTTACAGCGAGTCATTCATCGACATGTTCTTTCCGTTGCACACCGTGTTTGATGTGATCATCATGGGCTTTGCCACCGTCGGGTTTTTGTCGGCCTTGTGGCGCCGCAGCAACACGGCTTCGTGGATGGGCATCTATGGAGTCATTTTGGCAATCGGGGTATTTGTTGCCCGCGAAAGTTTGCCCATCATCGGGCTGCTGTGGAACCCGCGCATCTTGCCGTTCTTTTATCTACTGCGCTACATGCTCATGATGATTGGCATCTACGAAAGTGTGGTCGCAGTCGCTCGCTTTGCGAGCCTCGAGCGCGCCGCGGCCCGCGTGGCCAAGACCGGAGAAGTGCAAACGCTCGCGCCGTCGCCACGGGGTCGATTGAATTTCAATGTTGCGACCGCCGTCGTTGTGGCACTTTTGGCCATCGGCATCATTGGTTTTCGTTTTCAAGAACTGCCACTCGCCACTTTGCGAACGGCGCAAGATGGCAGCGTGCGCTACGGCATCGGCCCGTTCAGCGTTCCGAGTTCTAATGACGGTTTCGTTGACGGCTGGGCTCGTTGGAACTTCACCGGCTACGAAGGCAAAAATGCCTACGGCGAATATCGCGCGATTGTTGAGACGATGAAACAAATTGGCGAAGACCCGCGTTACGGGTGTGGTCGGGCACTGTGGGAAAACAACGGTGAGCTCAACAAGTACGGCACCACGATGGGTCTCATGTTGTTGCCGCACTGGACTGACGGCTGCATCGGCAGCATGGAAGGCCTGTTCTTTGAGGCCTCGGGCACAACGCCGTACCACTTCATTGCTGCGGCCGCGATGTCGAAACAAAGTAGTAACCCAGTTCGCGAACTGCGATACGACGACAACAACGCCGCACTCGGCGTGCGCTATTTGCAGGAACTTGGTGTGCGCTACTACATGGGCTTTACACCCGAGGCAGTGCGTGAGGCATCTGCACAACCCGCGCTGCGTGAAATCACCCGTAGCGGCCCGTGGGTGATATACGAAGTTGCAGCGAGCGATCTGGTGGTGCCGCTCACTGTGCAGCCCGTAGTCGTGGGTGGCCGCACTGATAGCCAAGCCGACATGGGCCATCCGGGTGATGCCAAAGAGCGATGGCTGGAAATCGGCACAAGTTGGCTGCAAAACCCCAACGATTGGCCGGCGATGCCGGCGGCTTCTGGCCCCAGCGAGTGGCAGCGAATCGATGTTGCTGTTGATATGAATCGCCGAATCGGTGAGCCCGACGAGTCGTCGCGGCGCGTCGACGTGGTATTGCCCACCCAGTCGATTGACGTGGTGAATGTCGAGCCGATCGTGGTGTCTGACGTCGAGCAAGGTCGCAGCAGTGTTTCGTTTAGTGTCAACAAAATTGGTACACCAGTTTTGGTACGCACCAGTTATTTCCCAAACTGGAACGTGTCGGGCGCCGAAGGGCCATATCGCGTGGCGCCCAACATGATGGTGGTCATACCCACCCAAACAGACGTGAAACTTAGTTTCGGTTGGTCGCTACTCGATGTGTTTGCCTATGTGCTCAGCATCGTCGGCATCGTCGTGCTGGTGCGCTGGCGCCGTAGCGAGCGTCAAACGACTATCGCCAACTAGCCTCACTGCGATGCCAGATCTTGATGCGGTCGTGAAGGCCTACGACGTGCGTGGCACCGTGCCAGATCAACTTGACGAGTCGTTGGCGCGTGCCTTCGGGGTGGCATTTGCGCAATTCACCAAGGCCACCTCGGTCGTGGTTGCCCACGACATGCGCCCGTCAGGGCCAAGTTTGGTGGCCGCCTTCGAAGACGGTGTCACAGCGTGCGGGGCAACGGTGGTCAACTTGGGTCTGGCCAGCACAGACTTGCTGTATTACGCCAGTGGAAATATGGACGTGCCTGGTGCAATGTTCACGGCTTCGCACAATCCGGCGCAATATAACGGCATCAAGATGTGCAAAGCGGGCGCCAAGTCAATTGGCATCGACAGCGGTCTGGCCGAGGTGCGCGAACTTGCGCGCGCTGCACTCGGCACCAACATCGTTGGTGACCCGAGCAAGGTGTCCAAACGCAATCTGCTCGCTGAATTTGCCGACCATGTGTTGTCGTTCGTCGATGTAGCGAGCCTGCGTTCGCTCAAAGTTGTGGCCGATACAGCCAACGGGATGGGCGGGCTGGTGGTGCCAGCGGTGTTCGAGCGGCTCAACATGATTGATCTTGAGGTGATGTATGGCGAGTTGGACGGCACGTTTCCCAATCATCCAGCCGACCCCATTCAGCCTGCCAATCAGCGCGATCTGCAGGCCCGCGTGTTGGCCGGCGGTTTCGACGTGGGTTTGGCATTTGACGGCGATGCAGACCGTGTGTTTTTGGTCGACGAGTTAGGGCGCACCATGTCGGGCAGCACAACGACGGCAATTTTGGCGAAGGTCTTTTTGCGTCGCAAACCAGGTTCGACAATTTTGTACAACCTCATCTCCTCTCGTTCGGTGCGCGAGGTGATTGCCGAAAACGGTGGCACGGGTGTGCGCACTCAAAACGGCCATAGCTATATGAAAGGCATCATGGCCGACACCGGTGCGGTGTTTGCCGGCGAGCACAGCGGGCACTACTACTTTGCCGACAACTATCGCGCCGATAGTGGGCTCATTGCTGCTCTCGTAGTGCTCGAAGAAATGAGTCGCACTGGGTTGCCGCTGTCAAAATTGCGCGAGCCTGTCGAGCGTTACGCCAACAGTGGCGAGATCAATACCCAGGTCAAAGACATCGACGCTGTCATCGCGCGGGTCGCAGAAAAGTATTCGCAGTATCCCCAGGATCGCCTTGACGGTCTCACGGTGGATTGTGGCGATTGGTGGTTCAACGTGCGGGCATCCAATACCGAACCATTACTGCGGCTCAATCTTGAAGCCACGAATCGCGACCAATGTGAAACACAAGTGGCCGAACTGCTGCAACTCATCACGGCTTGAGCACACTGAGACTCGTACAATTGGGTATATGAGCACCATCGATAGCCGTCTACTCGCGATTCTTGCGTGTCCGCAAGATAAAGGCCCATTGTTTTTTGTCGCTGACGAAGATGCCCTGTACAACCCACGGTTGCAGCGTCGCTACGACGTGCGCGATGGAATCCCCGTGATGCTCATCGATGAAGCCACCACTGTTGACGCCACCGAGCACGCTCGTGTGATGGCCAAGATTGCTGCAACGGGTATCACCCCGACCTTTACTGCCTGACGAATACACTTAGGTTTCCTACAATCAAGTCATCGGCTGACCCGATTCGGCGCCAGCAGGCCCCAGTCCGATAGATAACAACGGCAATCATCGAAACGGGGTCAGTCATGTCATCATCCACCTTCGCCCAGCGCAAGGATTATCGCGTCGCCGATATTTCTCTGGCGCCATTTGGTCGCAAAGAAATCCATCTTGCCGAACACGAAATGCCCGGCCTGCGCGCATTGCGCAAAGAGTATGGCGCTTCGAAGCCACTGAAAGGTGCGCGAATCTCCGGGTCGCTGCACATGACCGTTCAGACTGCAGTGCTGATTGAAACGCTCGTCGAACTTGGTGCCGAGGTGCGCTGGGCAAGCTGCAACATCTTCTCCACGCAAGACCATTCGGCGGCAGCGGTAGCTGTTGGCCCGCACGGCACCGTCGAAGAACCCAATGGTGTGCCGGTGTTCGCCTGGAAGGGTGAAACCCTCGAGGAGTACTGGTGGGCAACCGAGCAGATGATGACCTGGCCTGATGGCGACGGGCCAAACATGATTCTCGACGATGGTGGTGACGCCACGCTGCTCTTGCACAAAGGTGTGGAATACGAACGCACTGGCCAAGTGCCCGACCCAACGACGGCGTCAAACC
This sequence comes from Ilumatobacteraceae bacterium, assembly GCA_044351505.1. Taxonomy (GTDB): domain Bacteria; phylum Actinomycetota; class Acidimicrobiia; order Acidimicrobiales; family Ilumatobacteraceae; genus F1-60-MAGs027. Next base: position 7,403 of record JBILFO010000031.1, on the reverse strand, counting down.
CAGAGCTGGCGATCGTGCTGGGTTTGCTGCAGCGCACGCTCAAGACCGACCCCACTAAGTGGACGCGCATGGCCAAGGGCGTGCGCGGTGTGACTGAAGAAACCACGACCGGTGTAAAACGCCTGTACAAGATGCACGAGCGCAAGGAGTTGCTGTTTCCAGCAATCAATGTGAACGACAGCGTGACCAAGAGCAAGTTCGACAATTTGTACGGCTGTCGACACTCGTTGATTGACGCCATCAATCGCGCCACCGATGTGATGATTGCCGGCAAAGTAGCAGTCGTCTGCGGCTATGGCGACGTGGGTAAAGGTTGTGCGCAGAGTTTGCGCGGGCAGGGTGCGCGCGTGATCGTGACCGAAATCGACCCAATCAATGCTTTACAGGCCGCGATGGAGGGTTACCAAGTGGACGTGCTGGAGAATGTCGTTGCTGACGCAGACATTTTTGTCACGGCAACGGGTAATGAAATGGTCGTGACCGTCGAGCACATGGCATCGATGAAGCACAACGCCATCGTCTGCAACATCGGCCACTTCGACAACGAAATCGACATGGCAGGTTTGGCTCGCAGTGGTGCTCGCCGTGACGAGCTAAAACAAGGCACCGACCTCTGGACATTTGCCGATGGCCACGCAGTCATTGTGTTGGCCGAGGGTCGACTCGTCAACCTTGGTTGTGCAACGGGTCATCCGAGTTTTGTGATGAGCTGTTCGTTCTCCAATCAGGTCATCGCTCAGATCGAGTTGTTCAACAATCTGAAGAAATATCCAATCGGCGTGTATGTCTTGCCGAAGCATCTCGACGAGCGAGTTGCAATGTTGCATCTCGGGGCACTCGGCGCCAAGTTGACCAAGTTGTCAGATGGCCAAGCCGAATACCTGGATACAGATCCCAAAGGCCCGTTCAAGCCCGAGCACTACAGGTATTAGATCTGCTGCGCTTTGGGGCGCATCGATAGCCGCGGTAAAAGCGGTGCCACAAGTGGCCCGATAGCCAACGCAAATAGCACGGTGCCGACTCCGACCTGGCCGCCAAGTAGCCAGCCAATTGCCAACACGGTGACTTCAATGCCGGTGCGCGCGACGCGGATCTTCACGCCACGCGCCGCTAAGCCCGTCATGATGCCGTCGCGTGGCCCCGGGCCCAATCCACTGCCGATATACAACGCCGAGCCCAGCGCCACCAGCAAAATGCCGCCCACCAACATGGCAATGCGCAACGCCATCGCATCCACCATCGGAATCAACTCGAGCATGAAGTTAGCGACGAGACCAATTTCGAGCGCATTGAGAATGGTGCCCAAGCCCGGCTTTTGACGCAGCGGAATCCAGAACAGCACCAGCAGTGCGACTCCGGTGAGGATGATGACGGTGCCGATGCCCAGCCCAACCTGGTTGGCCACACCTTGATGAAATGCATCCCACGGCGGGTTGCCGAGTCGCGATTCGATCTGCAGCGAAATACCAACGCCAAAGAGCGCCAAGCCCGTCACACAGCGAGCGATGCGTTCAACCAAACGATCGGTGGCCATGACCGGAATCGATGCCGCATCGCTAGTTCCCACCCAGCCAACATACTTCACCCGCCAGAGCATCGATGACCTGAGTCTCCACCCAGTTGTAACGCACGACCCGTTCGTTGTCGTTGCCCTCGGTGTGTATCGTGGCGAGTTACGCCGGGCAATTCACGCCATGAAGTTCCGCAACTGTCGCTGGATTGCCGTGCGCTTTGGCCGCATCTTGGCACCAGCGTTGGTCGCCACGAATCCTGATTGGCGACCCGACATCGTGACTTGGGCACCGACAACGTCACGTCGCGTTCGGCTACGGGGTCACGACCAATCGGCAATTATCGCCGGTGCGCTGGCCCGCCGGATGCGGATGCGTCGAGTACGGGTGTTGCGGCGTATCGATAATCACACGCAAACCGGTGCGTCACGCGTCATGCGACAGCGCGGGCCGCAATTCGTTGTGCGCCGCGGGGCAGTGCGCGGTCGTGCAGTGCTGTTGGTTGACGACGTGATGACGACGGGCACCACACTGGCCCGCGCCCGCACTGCGTTGCTGGCGGCTGGTGCGAGCGAAGTGCGTTGCGTGGTGATCGCACGTGTAAAAGCACGGGTATCGCCACAGGTAGGCTAAGAACTTCTCATGGCTGTGCTTGATCGAATTTTGCGCGCCGGCGAAGGCAAAAAAGTCAAGGCGCTCGCCGCCATCGTGCCCGAAATCAATGCCTTTGAGCCGACTATGGCTGCTTTGAGCGATGACCTGCTGCGAGGCAAGACCGCTGAGTTCAAAGCGCGTCTGGCTCGTGGTGAAGATTTAGACGACTTATTGACCGAGGCTTTCGCCGTGGTGCGCGAGGCATCCAAGCGGGTGATTGGCCAGCGGCACTACGACGTGCAAATGATGGGTGGTGCCGCCATGCATGCCGGTTGGGTGGCAGAAATGCGCACCGGTGAGGGTAAGACCTTGGTGTCTACGTTGCCTGCCTATCTCAACGCCTTGGCCGGCAACGGCGTGCACCTCATCACGGTGAACGACTATCTCGCCCGTCGTGACGCGGTGTGGATGGGTCAGATTCATCGTTGGCTCGGGTTGAGCGTTGGCTTGGTGGTTTCTGGGGTGCGCACTTCGCCGGCCGAGAAGCGTGTCGACTACGCCAGCGATATCACCTACGGCACCAACAATGAGTTCGGGTTCGATTATCTGCGCGACAACATGGCTGGTGTCGTGGCCGACAAAGTGCAGCGCGGGCATTTTTATGCCATCGTCGACGAAGTCGACTCGATTCTCATCGATGAAGCCCGCACGCCGCTCATCATCTCGGGTCGCATTGCCGACGCTGCAACTTTGTACTACAAGTTTGCTTCCATCGTGCGCACGTTGGTGCGGGGAGTGGATTACGACGTTGAAGAAGCGAAACGAATCGTTGTGCCCACCGAAGCCGGCATCGAAAAAGTCGAGCAGCAACTCGGTATCGAAAACCTCTACGACGAGGTGCAGCGCAATTTGGTGCACCAACTGCAGGTGGCGCTGAAAGCAGCGGTGTTGTATCAGCGCGACAAGGACTATTTGGTGCAAGACGGCGAAGTGAAGATCGTCGACGAGTTCACTGGTCGCGTTTTGGAAGGTCGTCGTTGGAGCGAGGGTATCCACCAAGCCGTCGAAGCCAAAGAGGGCGTGCGCATCAAGGAAGAAAACCAGACGCTGGCCACAATCACTTTGCAGAACTATTTCCGCATGTATTCAAAGCTCTCCGGCATGACCGGCACGGCGCAGACCGAAGCAGCCGAACTGATGAACACCTATGGCTTGAATGTCGTGCCGATCCCTACTAATCGCGAGATGGTGCGCACCGACGAAGCCGACTTAATCTTCAAGACTGAAGAGGCCAAATTTACGGCGGTGGTTGACGACATCATGGCCCGCCATAAGGAAGGCCAGCCCGTCTTGGTGGGCACGGTGAGTGTTGAAAAGAGTGAAGTGTTGTCCCGCAAGTTGCAACAACGTGGGGTCAAACACGAGGTGTTGAATGCCAAGCAGCATGCACGCGAGGCGCCAATCGTTGCTCAAGCAGGTCGGGTGGGTGCTGTAACCGTTGCCACCAACATGGCTGGTCGCGGTGTGGACATTTTGCTCGGCGGCAACCCCGAAGGAATGGCGCGTGCCCAAGTTCTGAAAGACGGCCATCACCCCGACACGTTGTTGGATGAGTTTGCGTTGCCTGTGGCGCTTGAAGAGATGCCGATGGACTACATCACCGCGCGGCGCAAGGCCCACGAGCGCATGGCGGAGTTGGTGCGTGAATACACCCAGGTGTGCGAAGCAGAAGGCAACAAAGTCCGTGAACTTGGTGGCTTGTATGTGTTGGGCACCGAGCGCCACGAAAGTCGTCGCATCGACAATCAGTTGCGCGGTCGCGCCGGCCGCCAAGGTGACCCGGGGGCGAGTCGTTTTTATCTGAGTCTCGATGACGAACTCATGCGGCTGTTTGCCACGGGTGCCTTGTCGTGGGTGATGGGTCGCGCACTGCCCGATGATGAAGCAATCGAAGCCAAGATGGTGACCAAGGCCATCGAGCGTGCACAAAACACCGTCGAGCAACGCAACGCCGAAATCCGCAAGAACGTGCTCAAGTACGACGAAGTCATGAATGAGCAACGCAAGATCATCTACCAGCGCCGCGACCAGATCTTGTCGGGCAGTGACCTCAAGGCGGCTGCCATGGAGTATCTCGCAGACGCCGTAAATTCGCTCATCGAAGCCCATTGTGTTTCGGAAGCCGACGACGAGTGGGATGTGTCGGGTTTGATTACCGAACTCACTTCGTTCTGGCCACACGGCCTGTCTGCCGAGCAACTTGCAGTCTGCGGTGACACCGACGAGATGTACGACCTCGTGATGGCCGATGCATCGGCGTATTACGCGGGTCGCGAAACACAACTTGGCGAAGTCACGATGCGCGAAATCGAGCGCCAAGTGATGCTGCGCATCATTGACCAACGCTGGCGTGAACATCTCGAAGAAATGGACTACCTGCAAGAGGGCATCAACCTGCGTGCGATGGGGCAGAAGGATCCGCTCACCGAATGGCAGCGCGAAGGTTTCGAGATGTTTGGCTCGCTCATGAAGGGCATCGCCCAAGATTTCGTGAAGTACGTGATGCACGTGCAAGTGGTGCGCAACGATCTGCAGACTTCTGACATTCAACTCGCCCAACAGGACCAAGCTGGCGCCGAATTGCAGCCAAAATCACAACAAATCAAGAATCTTCAGACCTCGGGCTCAAGTGGCACGACCACTCCAGCAGGGCGCAGCCCAGCGAGCGCAGCTAACGACTGGTCCAAGACACCACGCAACGCGCCCTGCCCGTGTGGGTCGGGCAAAAAATACAAACAGTGTCACGGCAAGGTCGCGTAAGTCGCTGCGGCGGCCACCCATGCGTGACTTTACGAACGACATCGCCGAAGTGGCGCGCCGCGTCGGTGAAGCTCAGGCCTATTTAAAGATCGCCGACCTACGGGTGCGTCTTGTGGAGCTTGAAGTTGAAGTTGCGCGACCCGATCTCTGGAATGATCAAGAGCATGCCAAGCGAGTCAATGGCGAGTATGCGTCGGTGAGAGGTGACCTCGTCGAGTTCGACCGGCTTGCTCAGGTGTTGGAAGACATGCAGGTGCTGCACGAAATGGCTCGTGAAGCAGATGACGCATCGCAAGAACCCGAGATTGCCCAGAGCATCGCCAGCGCGCGGTCGGCTCTGAACGAAGTGGAACTTCGCAGTCTGTTCATCGGTGAACACGACGAAACGGATGCCATCGTGCAGATCAACGCCAAGGACGGCGGCATCGATGCTCAGGACTGGAGCGCGATGCTGTTGCGCATGTACACCCGCTGGGCTGAGCGTCGCAATTTCACTTTTGAAATGGGCGATGTGTCGGAAGGTACCGAAGCCGGAATCTTGTCTGCCGATTTCACCGTGCGCGGACGTTTTGCTTACGGCTTGCTGACAAGCGAACGAGGCACCCACCGCTTGGTGCGAATCAGTCCGTTCGACAACCAAGGCCGGCGCCAAACGAGTTTTGCCACGGTGCAGGTGTGGCCGGTGTTGGCCGAAGTTGATGTCGAGATCAATGACGCCGATATCGATATGGAAGTGTTCCGGGCCTCGGGGGCTGGTGGCCAGCACGTCAACAAGACTTCATCGGCCGTGCGCTTGATTCACAAACCCACAGGTTTGGTCTCGGCGTCGCAGCAAGAACGCAGTCAGTTGCAGAACCGTGAGACTGCGCTGAAAAAACTCAAGACGATGGTGGCAGCCCAAATTGTGCAGGAACGCGAAGCAGAACTCGCCCGCATCGCCGGCAAGCAAGCAACCGTCGGTTGGGGTACACAGATTCGTTCGTATGTGATGCAGCCGTATCAAATGGTGAAAGATGTTCGTACCGATGTGGAGTCGGGTAATGTCACAGCAGTGCTCGATGGTGATCTTGACGAGTTCATGGAGGGTTTTTTGCGCTGGCGACGAACCGAGGCTGGTCAATAGATGATCAAGTTGGATCGTGTGAGCAAGGTGTACGGGCACGACACGGTCGCTGTTGAAGACGTGTCATTTGACGTCAACAAAGGCGATTTTGTCTTTTTGGTCGGGCCGTCTGGCTCGGGCAAATCCACGTTGTTGCGCCTGATGAGTCGCGAAGAGGTGGCGACCGAGGGCGACGTGTGGGTGGCTGGTCGCAATGTCACCGAAATGCCACCTTCTCGGGTGCCGTTTTTGCGGCGTTCGCTGGGCAATATCTTTCAGGATTACAAACTGCTGCTGAATAAGACCGTTTTTGAAAATGTGGCCTTCGCCCTCGAAGTAATCGGCAAGCCACGCCATGTGATCAACGAACAGGTGCCATTCGTGTTGGACCTCGTGGGTTTGGCCGACAAAAGTGAGCGATTCCCCAACCAGTTGTCTGGTGGTGAGCAGCAGCGAGTGTCGATTGCGCGTGCTTTCGTAAATCGGCCGCTCATCATGTTGGCCGACGAGCCGACGGGCAATCTTGACCCTGCAACAAGCGAGGGCATCATGGCGTTGCTGCAAGCCATCAACGAGACCGGCACCACCGTGATGATGGCCACCCACGACCATCGCGTGGTTAATGCCATGCGGCGTCGTGTGGTGCAGCTAGACCGCGGTGTAGTCGTGCGAGATCAAGAGCGTGGGGTGTACGAATAATGTTGGCGCGCATCGAATACGCCCTGCGCGAAACGTGGGCAAGTTTCCGGCGCAACCTCACGCTCACGTTGGCCGCAGTGGTGACTTCTGCAATTGCGTTGTTGTTGGTGGGCACCACGTTTTTGATTCAACGGGCATTTGAAAACCTGCTTGTGCAGTGGCGCGGCGACGTTGCGATGATCGTATTCGTGCGCAACGATGCATCGGTCGAGCAGATTGCGCTCATCGACAGCACGCTGCGAGCAGCACCGAGCGTTATTGATGTCGACAAACTGCGTTATCTCGACAAGCCAGAGAGTTATGCCGAAGCGCAACGCATTTTCGTTGGTGACCCCGTCACCCTCAGTTTGTTGACCCCAGAAACCATTCCCACCCAGTTCAAGGTGGTGCCGCTAACCCAAGACACCAATCTGGTGCGCAGTTTGGCCGATCAGTATCGCACCCTGCCAGGTGTGGAGGCGGTTGCGCTCGCTGAGGATGAGTTCGAGGTGATCTCGACATTGTCGAGCTTCGTGCGCACCGTGACGCTGATTATGTCGTTGGTGTTGTTGCTGGTGGCAATCGGCTTGATTTGGAACACGATTCGCACCGCCATGTTTGCTCGACGGCGTGAAATTGAAGTAATGAAACTCGTCGGTGCTACCAACTGGTTTATTCGTGTGCCGTTCATGCTCGAA
>JBILFO010000119.1:0-4368 GCA_044351505.1 Ilumatobacteraceae bacterium | reverse complement strand
CGAAGAATTCGCCACGGCCCGGCACCAACACCAGTCGGGCAGGCAGCAGGGCCGGTGGATCAATGTCGTAACGAGTCGGCATCAGGTCGCAACCTATCTGGATGCTGTCAATTGATGAAACGCAGGCTCAATGGGATGACGTGCCGACGAATTCACTCAATCGCACACCTGCGTCAAGCACATCGTGCAGCACAGCATCATTCGGTGACTCTTCGTCGCCCAGCACACGCACTCCGCTCGAAAATCCTCCGGCAATCACGCTGCGTGCTGCAGCAAACGCGACTGCGCTGGCCAGATTTGCCACACGATCGGCGGCACCAATCACCTCCACATGGCGTGCCTGATTTCGCCAACCACGCACCTCTACGCGCAGTGCACCAATGCCCCCTTCGGCATGGGGTGGGGTGAGCATCGGCAGCCGCGCGGTGAGTCGGTCACGGCGAGTTGCTGAAACACGCACGGTCACGCGGGTGAGGTTGGCAACACCGTGATGCAGCACGATTGGGTCGGCTAATTCAGCACGATAACAATCGCGTGGCCCGACTGGGTCGGGAAACCAACACAACTCTCGCCCACTTCCAGCAGGGCGGCGCAGCCAGTCCCCGTCGTGCCAACCGATTGACTGGCGCGACAATGCGCGGTGATGTTGTTGGGCGCACGCTGGGCCGGCAGTGCCATGCACCGCAATATGTGTTTCATCGATTTCATCAAATCGCTTGGACAACAAATGAACCAACAAACCTGACAAACCAGGTGACGCGGTTGCGCCGACCACCAGTGTCTGGCGCATCTGGCGGGCTACGGCGTCGAGGTCAAGTAAAGCAAGTATGTCTTCGACGTCGTCGCTACACGACACCACACTCACACCAGCTTCAAGTAATCGCCGGGCCGCCTTGGCATGCGGTGCCGGGCACGCCAATACCACCACATTGGTGGTGAGCATTTGTGTGCTCGACACAGCCGACACTTTATTGGTGGCGCGTGGGTTGGTAGCGCGTGAGAACTTCTCCACCACACGATGCGCCACCACCGAGTTGGTGTCATTTACGTAAATATGCACCTGGCCACTCGTCACCAACTGCTCCACTACACGTGACCCTGTTACGCCTGCGCCGATGACTCCGATCATTGATCTGTCATTTGGGTGGCGTATAGGTGCGCCATCCACCCTGTTTGGTGGTGACTCGAGATTTACTGCTGCCCCCGAAGCGCAAAATACCAACGACGGCAGACGCCACGGAAAGCACGAGGAGGAGGCGTCGGAAGAGTTTCATCGTCCTGATTTGTTCGTGGGGCTAACAAGAATCGAACTTGTGACCTCATCCTTATCAGGGATGCGCTCTAACCAACTGAGCTATAGCCCCTTATCGGGACTTTCATCCTAAGGGGTTATTCATCAGACGAACCAAGCACCACTTCTTCTTCCAGCACCGTCACACGCACACCGCCAACCAATTCGGTAATGAGGTTGAACATCACCGCACCGATAACCCAAAGTGCGGTACCAAGGATTGCAGCAAGTAGGCCAAAGGCCAAGAAGTTAGAAAACAGTGCGGCCCCGTTGAACGTGAACGATTCCCACCCAAACGACTCAAAGAAGTTCTCCACATTGTCAATCGTGCCAGTGGAGTTGGCAACACTCCACAACAGTGCCATTGCCACCAGCGCGATGACGAACACCACGAGGTGAAAAACGATGCCGACTTTAAACACGCTCCACACATCAATGTCGCGCACGACGCGAGTTACGCGTCGCATGCGCGGGCGCGGTTCAATCGGTGCTGATGGTGCGGATAGCGCTGGTGTCTTGCTCATTGTTTGTTTGTAAGTGTATGACGACGGGCGATTGCGGTTGCCGCTACCCCATTGCGAACAATGCTGACGGTCACCATGTTGTCGTCGTCGGTGCGTACTACGAAGTCGTCAATGTCATGCTGGGCAATCACGTGTGCCACACCTCGATCGCTTGTCACGGCCAAAACCAATGCATCAGCAGCCGTTGTCGCTTGCTGAAACTGAACGAGTTGAGCCGAGCCATGCGATAACGACAGCAACCCCATGGATGTAACGGCGACGATTGCTAGAGCAAACGGCATTCGTGATAGCTAAGCATCGTCGCCGGCGAAGATGGGTGCCACCGAGGCCACCACTTGACCGGCTTCTAATGTCATTACGCGCACACCAGTGGCTGCTCGCCCCTGGCTTGAAATTTCGCGCACGGGCATGCGAATGGTCGTGCCACCAGTGGCCACGACGACGATTTGATCTTCTAGGCCCACCATGAACGCAGCAACTACGCGACCTTTTTTGCCGGTGAGTTTGATGCCGATCATGCCCATTCCGCCACGCCCCTTGCGTGCGAAGTTGGAGATCTGTGTGCGCTTGCCATAGCCCGACTCGGTAATCATGAGGATCGACGATTCGTCGCTTGCCACGTCAACTGCCACCACTTCGTCACCAGCACGCATCTTCATGCCACGCACGCCAGCAGCCGACCGCCCCATTGGGCGCACCAACTTTTCGCTGAACCGAATCGTCTGGCCGCTGCGCGTCACCATAAACACGTCATCGGTTCCGTTTGTTTCGATCACTCGAACGAGTTCGTCCTTGGGCCGCAACTTCAGGGCAATCAAACCATCGCGACGACTCGAGTCGTATTCATCAAACTTGGTCTTTTTCACCTGACCCTGCTTGGTCACAAAGAACAAGTTGCGCTCCCCTGGGAAATCACGGGTATCGATGATTGCTTGAATTGTTTCGCCTTGCTGCAGCGGCAACAAGTTGACGATCGGGATGCCCTTGGCCGTGCGCTCGCGCTCGGGCACTTCGAGTGCCCGCAGACGATAGACCCGACCCCGGTTGGAGAAAAACAACAGATACGCGTGTGCTGTGGTGAAAATGATGTTGCGCACGATGTCGTCGCTCTTCATCCGCGCACCGCTCACACCGCGGCCACCACGACCCTGAGTGCGGAACGAATCTGCCGAAACCGCCTTGATGTACTGCTCCTGAGTCATGACAATGACGAGTTCTTTGTCTTCGACGAGGTCTTCGACGCCCATCTCGCTCACGTCGGCGGCAATTTGGCAGACACGGGGCGTGGCAAACGTAGTTTTCACCTTGGTGAGTTCACCAGAGATCACCGCTCGTAGTTTTTTGTCGTCGCGCAAAATGGCAGTGAGTTCTTTGATTTTTTCTTGAATCTCTTTTTGTTCGGATTCCAAGTCAATTCGCGACAGTTTGGTGAGTTGACGCAACTGCATGTCCAGGATGTCGATGGCTTGGCGCTCGGTGAAACCGAACTTCTTGCTCATCAATGCTTCTTTGGCAGCAGCGGCATCTTCACTGGCGCGAATCACCTTGATGATTTCGTCAATGACGTTGAGCGCCTTGAGGCGGCCTTCCAGAATGTGGTTGCGTTCGTTGGCCTTGTCGAGTCGGTATTGGCTGCGACGGGTGATGACTTCGATTTGATGTGAGATGTATCCGGTAATGGCATCGCGCAGGTTGAGCGTGCGTGGGACACCGTCAACCAACGCCACCATGTTGACGGGAAACTGGCTTTGCAGTTGGGTGTTTTTGAACAAGTTGTTCATCACCACGTTGGCATTGGCGTCACGCTTCAAAGTGATGATCAAGTTGGTTTTGCCACCAGCCGAGTTGTCATTCACGTCAGCAATGCCGTCAAGGCCGTCGTTATCGACGAGTTCTTGGATGCGACCAGCGATTGCCGAACAGCTCGCTTGATATGGCAGTTCGGTTACAACGATGCGCATTTGCCCACGTTGGCCTTCTTCGATCGTTACTTTGGCACGCATCTTGATGCTGCCGCGACCGGTCTTGTAGGCCTCGGTCAAACCGTCTCGGCCCAAGATCAACCCACCGGTAGGAAAGTCGGGACCCTTCACGAACTTCATCAAATCCTTCACGGTGGCATCCGGGTTTTCCACCAAATGCAACGTGGCGTCGATGATTTCACCCAAGTTGTGCGGCGGAATACTGGTTGCCATGCCGACGGCAATACCTTGTGAACCGTTAACCAACAAGTTGGGAAACCGAGCCGGAAGCACCGTTGGTTCTTCGGTGGTGCCGTCATAGTTCGGCATCAAATCGACGGTGTTTTCTTCGATATCGGCCAACAACTGCATCGCTAACGGATGCAAACGGGCCTCGGTGTAGCGGCTGGCAGCCGGGCCAAAGTCGGGCGAGCCGTAATTGCCGTGGAAATCAATCAACGGGTGGCGCAGCGAAAATGGTTGCGCCATGCGTACGAGGGCGTCATAAATTGCCCCGTCACCATGCGGGTGATAGCGGGCCATGGTGTCGCCAGTAACGCGGGCGCACTTCACGTACGGGCGATCCGGGCGG
>JBILFO010000118.1:0-4397 GCA_044351505.1 Ilumatobacteraceae bacterium | reverse complement strand
TCGATGTGGCTGGCGCCGGCGTTGAGACCAGCCACAACGCCAGCAGACACATCAAATCCCACTACCTGATAGCCAACTTCGGCAAATGAAATTGCCAACGGCAAACCCACATAGCCGAGCCCCAAGACACCAATGACGGCCTCGCGAGAAGCAAGACGGTGGGCGAGAGTCTCAGTCATTGGTGGTTTACGCAAATGGTCGCGTACCTCAGGTTATGTCGTGGGCGAGGGGGGACTTGAACCCCCACGTCCTTACGAACACTGGCACCTGAAGCCAGCGCGTCTGCCATTTCGCCACTCGCCCGAGTGAAGCACCTTCACGCTAGCGACGACGCAGCAGCGACTCCACAGTTGGCCGTGTGTGTGCTGAGCCCGCCATCACATACACCAACAACGCACCCGCCAACACCAACGACGCAGTGGACAACAAGTGAAACCCAACGGCACGACGGATGAAGCCTGATGAAAAACCAGCAAGGCCACCACAAAAACCCATCAACAAATCCGCCGTGCCCTGCACGCGCACGCGCACCGAGTCGCCTATTGACTCCACGAGCAAAGTCGATCCACCGATCAGGCCAAAGTTCCAACCAATACCCAGGAGCCACAACGATGGGAACAACATCGGGTTGCCTTCACCCGAAACCGCCGACAAGGCACTCGCAACGACGAGTAACACCGCCCCCAGAAAAATGGCATTAACGCGACCGTAGTGATCGGCATATTTGCCAACCAATGGGCTGAAAGCGAACATGCCAGCGATGTGCAGTGAGATGACGTACGGCGAGACGTCTTCATTGCCATGCAGTTTGAGATGCACAGGTGTCATCGTCATCACTGCCACCATCGTGGCCTGCGAGATAACCATCGCCGCGAGCGCCAACCGACCGTTGCCGGTCGAAGTGATGAGCCGAACCGCGGTCACAATACTCATCCGGGTTGGCACCTTGGCTTGAGACCCGCTCACCACGAGCGGGTCGGGGCGCAATCGCACGGCAGTGTTTATCGCAGCCAACACCAAAAACACCGACGACACCAACCAGGGCCCGCTGTACGTTGCCAGACCAAACCAGGTTCGCCCCGCCCATTGGGCAGGAGTCACCAAAAGCGGCCCGAACACCGCCCCGAACGTCGATGCAAACACGACATAGCTCATCGCCGATGAACGCTGTTCGGGTAACGCCAAGTCAGTTGCCGCATAACGCGCCAACAAATTCGCTGCTTGACCATTGCCGAACAAAAACAATCCCGCCAAAAACCACGGCAACGATTGCAGCTCTACCCCGACCACGGCGATTACGCCACCGACAGCAGCGAGTAGATACCCAAGTTGCAAACCACCACGCCGTCCGTGTTTGATCATGACTCTGGCCAACATCTGAGACATGAATGCCGTGCCCATCGTGACGGTGGCGGTGGCTAGACCTGCGAACGGGGTGTCATCGCCGAGGATGTCTTGGATGACGAATGCACCGATGGTGACGGCTGAGCCGAGTGCTGCCGCACCAACTATTTGTCCGCCAATCAACACTCGCAAGACACGACGTTGTAGCACCGCGCGATCTTGCACAGAAAGAACCAGCGGTGCTATCTGCGCATCCACCGCACCATGATCAGACACCACGCATGCTGACGCTACGTGATGTCGTCGCGTGTGGTGTTAGTAGCGACCACGTATTCGCAATCTCCATCATGTACAAGGCCCAGCCGTAGACTAAAAACGTGGCATTACGGGCGTATGACTCAACAATTCGCCCAATTGAGATGGGGCGGCGTCTGCTCGGGGTGGTTGATGCCCAGGTCGCCGACGACACCCGCGGAATACCGCACGCCTACACCGTGGTGATGCACCCGACTGATCGAGCAGCGTTTTCCGACGTAGAACCAGATTTAATTCGGGAACTCACCGAAGCAGTCACCCAACACAGTGAACGCGAGTCGTACCGGCTTGCTGAACCCGTAATCGTTGTATTGCGTAGCGACGAAAACACCCAGCGCGGCAATCTCACCGTGCTGGCATCGCTGGTAGTTGACGAGACGAAGATTGGCGCCGCTGAGGCCGTGGTGGTGCAACCCATTGCCGTATCAATGGCAACTTCGGTGGCAGGCGCCATCACTTCGGCCATCGTGCTTGAAGACGGCACCCGCCATGTGCTCGATACCGAGCGTGTGACTATCGGGCGGCAAAGCGGATGCACGATAGTTATCCGAGACACCAACGTGAGTCGTGAGCATGTGGCGCTGCGTCGACGACCCACTGGATGGACTCTGCGCGACATCGGTAGCACCAACGGCACCAAATTGAACGGAGTGCGGGTTGAAGACGAACAGCTGCTGGCCAACGGCGACGTCATCATGCTCGGTGCAATCAAGGTCATCTTCGAGATTTCGTGATCACCTCATCACCTTCGGTATCGTCATGAAACTCTCGTGGGGTGCAGCCAGCCACGTGGGCATGGTTCGTCAACAAAATGAAGATGCATTCGTGGCCGAGAGCAACGTGTTTGTTGTGGCCGACGGCATGGGCGGCCACAACGCAGGTGAAGTCGCTAGTGCGCTCGCCGTCGAAGGGCTACGCCGAGCCGCTGCTGCAGGGTTCTCGGCAGCCGAAAGTCTCGTGGCGGCTATCAACACCACTAATGCCACTATTCATGAAGCAAGCGGTGGCCTAAGCGAGCAACGTGGAATGGGTACCACGCTCACGGCTCTCGCGCCATTGCCGGCCGCCGACGGTGAACCACAGCGAGTCGTGGTAGCCAACGTTGGTGATTCGCGAATTTATCTCTGGCGTGATGACGAACTCAAGCAGGTCAGTGCCGACCACTCCTACGTTCAAGAGCTGTTATCAGAAGGATTGATTACTGCCGCGGAGGCGCGCATTCACCCACGGCGCAACATTGTTACTCGGGCACTTGGCATCGAAGGTGATGTGAATGCTGATTCGTGGGTGCTGCCGATGGTGGTGGGTGATCGATATGTGTTGTGTAGTGACGGCCTCGTTGACGAAGTCGATGATGACGAAATCGCCACAATCCTGCGCATCAGCGTCGACCCACAAGTGGCTGCCGATCATTTGGTGCGCGTTGCAAACGATCACGGTGGCCGTGACAACACGACGGTCGTAGTAGTCGACATCCTGGCCGACACAGCAGAAGTCGCGTCGCAAGGTACAGCCCAAGACACAGCAGCGGCAAGCAAGTTTTCGCCCGAGTCATTAGTCGCGTCACCTGTTGATGCAGATGTACGTGTTGTGGCACCGGCTCGACCGCGTCGGGTGCTGGTTGCCGTCGCACTCGTTGCAGTGCTGGCACTTGGTGCGCTGTCTGCGGTTGGGTGGTATGCGCGCAGCGGTTACTTCGTCGGGTTTGCGGGCCAAGGTGACCAAGCACAACTAGTGGTGTTCAAAGGCCGACCCAACCAAATCTTGTGGTTCAACCCAACTATCAAAGTTGATAGCGGTGTGGTGCGAGAGTCAATATTTCCCTCGCTGGCCGACGACATTGATGACCAACCAAAGTACGACTCGTTGGCGCGCGCCGAGTCCTACGTGAACTCGATTCGCGACGTAATTGAAGCCCAGAAACCCACCGCAGGCGACGGCACATGAGCGAACCTGTCATCATCAATTCGCGCTACGAACTAGGCCGACGCATCGGCCGGGGTGGCATGGCCGAGGTGTTCGTCGCCCGCGATCGATTGTTGGATCGCCCGGTAGCGGTCAAGATTCTGTTTTCGGAATACGCCAAGGACCCCCTGTTTGTCGAACGGTTCCGCCGTGAAGCAATGTCGGCAGCATCGCTGAATCATCCCAACATTGTCGGTGTCTATGACTGGGGTCAGGTGGACACCACGTATTACATCGCAATGGAATTCGTACAGGGTCGCACGCTTGCCGACATACTCGCCAAGCATGAGCGCCTCAGCGTATTACAAGCCTGCGATATTGCATTGGATATCGCGGCCGCTTTGTCATCCGCCCACACCGCCGGGGTCGCACATCGTGATATCAAACCAGCCAACATCATCGTTAGTGCCACTGGGCATGTGAAGGTTGCCGACTTTGGCATTGCGCGGGCAATTGGCGCAGCAATCGAACAAGGACTCACCCAAACCGGTGCCGTGATGGGCACTGCTACCTATTTTTCTCCCGAACAGGCCCAAGGCGCGCAACCTGACCCGCGATCGGATCTGTATTCACTCGGCGTAATCATGTATGAAATGCTGGCCGGAGAACCACCGTTCACTGGCGAAAATGCGATTGCTATCGCCTACAAACAGGTACACGACATGCCGGTGTCACTGCGGAGTAGAAACCCAGAACTTGCACCTGCCTTCAGTGCCATCGTGATGAAGTGTCTAGCCAAAGATCCGAACCGTCGTTACCCAACGGCACTCGCC
>JBILFO010000115.1:0-4454 GCA_044351505.1 Ilumatobacteraceae bacterium | reverse complement strand
TCGTCGCCAATACGAAACATCATGTTTAAAAAGTTGGCCGAGTAGTCAAGCGAGTTGTTTGGCGACACGAATGGCAAACCCATGCTGAAGCGGTAACACATGGCGGCGATGGTCGGCGATTTGGCGATGAGTCGCAGCGTTTGTTTGTGTAGCGAGTCGGTGCCTTCGATGTCTTTGGCGTCGGTGTAAAACGTGCCGAGGGCCGCGGTGGCCGATACGAACATGCCCATCGGGTGTGCGTCATGGTGGAAGCCGTCAACAAAGCGTTTGCGCATGTTTTCGTGAATCATCGTGTGGTGGGTTACGTCGTATGTCCATTTTTCGGTTTGTGCTTCGGTGGGCAATTCGCCGTTGAGCAACAGGTATGCCACTTCGAGGAAGTTGGATTTCTCGGCAAGTTGTTCGATGGGGTAGCCGCGGTAGCGCAGCACGCCGGCATCGCCGTCGAGATAGGTGATGGCAGATTTGCATGCAGCAGTCGACAAAAATGCTGGGTCGTACATGCGCAGTTTCGGGTCAAGTTCGCGCAGGGCCGCCGATGAAAAGGCGCCTCCGGCAATCGGCACGGTGACTTGCTTGCCCGTGCGGTCGTCAATAATGGTGATCGTTTCAGCCATCGTTAGGCCTTTCGGTCGTTCGTTGTCGGGAGCTTCCTCTCCCGCCCGTCAGCCTACTTTGCAAACCTGCCGACAACGCCGACCAGCAGTGTTTTAGAGCGGCCCGTTGTCGTGTTTGCGGCGCGGAAACTTCTCGCGCTTGTTGCTCAACATGTCGAGTGCGGCCAAGACTTCACTGCGTGTTTCGGCAGGTGTAATCACGCCGTCAACATAGCCACGCTCGGCTGCGACATAGGGGTTGAGCAGGCGTTCTTCGTAGTCGGCTTCGAATGCGGCGCGTTCTTCGGGTGTGGCGCGCCTCTGCAAGATGGCCGCTGCCTGCCCGGCGCCCATCACAGCAAGTTCGGCTGTGGGCCAGGCCAAGCACACGTCGTTGCCCATGCGTTTGCTGTCCATCACGATGTAGGCCCCGCCATAGCTTTTGCGCAAAATCACACACACTCGCGGCACAGTGGCGCGCCCATAGGCAAACACCAGTTGTGCACCGTGGCGAATCATGCCGCGCCATTCCAAGTCTTTGCCGGGGTAAAAACCAGGTGTGTCCACCAGGGTCACAATCGACAAGTTGAATGCGTCGCAAAACGCCACGAAGCGCGCCGCTTTTTGTGATGCCTGAATGTCGAGCGTGCCCGCCAAGGCCAGCGGTTGGTTGGCCACGATGCCCACGGCCCGCCCGCCGATGGTGGCCAGTGTGGTGACCACGTTGTTGGCCCAGCCCGCGCGCAATTCAAGGTGGGCGCCGTCGTCGACGATCGATTCAATGACATGGCGCACGTCGTAGCTACCGGTGGGCGACGCCGGCAAAATCGTGTTGAGTTCGGGGCATTGGCGGTTGGCTGCGTCACCGGTGTCGGCAATGGCGGTGAGTTCATCTACGTGGTTGGGCAGGTAGCGCAACACTTCGTTGAGCAGTTCTACGGCGTGGGCTATGTCGCTGGCCACGAGGTTGGCGACACCACTTTGTCGGCTGTGAATATCCGTGCCGCCGAGTTCTTCGTTGCTCACTTCGACGCCAGTCATTTGCGCCACCATGGTTGGCCCCGACACGAAAGCAAACGAGTCGTTGGTCATTATCACCATGTCGCACAACCCAATGAGCAAAGCCGGGCCCGACACCGCAGGGCCGTCGACAATAGCGATGGTGGGTACCACACCCGAACACTTGGTTATTGCGTGGGCTGCTTCGCCCCAGCCATGCAAGGCCGACACACCTTCGCGAATTTCGGCACCCGACGATGCCATCACCAGCACGAGCGGCAGACGCTTCTCGCGCGCCATGATGGCTGCGTTGCGCAACACACCCGAGGCCGCCGACGACAGGGCACCTTTGTGCACCGTGTCCTGTGCTTCGGCCCACACCACGCGCCGCCCACCCGTCAGCAATCGCACGGAAGCACTGGCTGCGCCCGGCACTTTGCGCGAGAGATGAACGTCGTTTTCCACGATTGTCACGAGCCGAAGGCTAGACGCTCGGCGTAGCGTCTTGTTCCATGGCGTCAGCGGCCTTTATTGACCTCGATCGCACGCTGGTAAAAACTGCTACAGGCCCCGTGATCTCGGCTGCCTTGCGCGCTGCTGCGTTGGTGCCGGGGTCGATACCGCTCGAGTCGTTGGTGTTCCGCGCGTTCAACACCATTGGTGAAACGTTGCCGATGATGTTGCTGGCCCGCCAGGGTGCTGCGGCCATGAAGGGCAAGTCGCAGCGTTTGGTGCGCGAAGCGGTGCGCACTGCGATACCCGAACTCACCGCAATGGTGCAGCCGTTTGCCCTGCAAGCCATCGAGCGTCATCGTGCCGACGGCCACAAGGTGGTGCTGGCCACCACGTCGCCATTTGACTTTGTCGAAGAGTTCGCGCGGTCGTTGGGTTTCGACGATGTGATTGCCACCCGATTCGAAGTTGACGCCGGCGGGTTGTACACCGGTGAAATTTCACAGCGCTTCGTGTGGTCGGGCGGCAAACTTGCAGCAGTCAGCGAGTGGTGTGCTGCCAATGGCATCGACTTGGCCACATCGTCGGCGTATAGCGACAGTGTGTACGACTCGCCGTTGCTCGAAGCAGTGGGGCATCCGCATGCGGTGAACCCCGATGCGCGCTTGCAAGTGTTGGCCGCTGCGCGTCGTTGGCCGATTGTCAACTTTGATGTGTCACCTGGGGTGGCCAAGGTGCCGGTCATCGGCACCGAGTTACAAAAGCTGGCGCTCACGTTTGCGCGACCTGAGTTGATTCCGTTTGCCAAATTTTCTATCAGTGGCACCGAGAACATTCCGGTGAGTGGCCCGGCAATTTTGGTGGGCAATCATCGCAGTTACTTCGACGTGTTTGCCGTTTCGATGACGGTCGGCAAGACCAATCGCACCGTGCGCTTCCTCGGCAAGAAAGAAGTGTTCGAAGCGCCAGTGGTCGGGCAACTTGCTGCAGCACTCGGTGGCATTCGTGTTGATCGCGGCACTGGCAGCGACGCACCAATCGAAGCCGCACTGGCAGCACTCGCGGCGGGGGAGATGGTGGCAATCATGCCGCAAGGCACCATTCCGCGTGGCCGAGCATTCTTCGACCCGGCGCTAAAAGGTCGCTGGGGTGCAGCACGCTTGGCGGTGCTGGCGGGTGCGCCGGTCATTCCGATGGGCATCTGGGGTACCGAAAAAGTGTGGCCACGCAATTCGCAGGTGCCGATGGTGTGGAATGTGTTGAGGCCGCCGAAGGTGACCATCACCGTGGGGCCCGAAGTGGCGTTGCGTCGCGATGGCGATGCAGCTGCGCTTGCTGATGAAAACACGCAACGCATGATGGGAGCCATCAGCAACCTGTTGCCACCTCAGGCCCGCGCGGCGCGCGAGCCCACCGAGGCCGAAATTCGCGCAGCACTGCCGTCGAACTACTCCGGCGACTTGAACGCCGAGTTCGACCGCCGCCCCGGCACCGACTGAACAACACCGACTAACCCAGCAATTTCTGGGGTTTCCAGAGTTATGGACTTAGTCCAAAACTCTGGTATGGTGGCTGCATGTTCTTTGACCCGCTCGCCACGCTGCGCACGCACCGCATGCCAGTGACCGCGCAGCGTCTTGCCGTGTTGCGTGCAGTTCATAGCCACCCGCACGCCACAGCCGAGCAGATCGCATCCGTTGCCACCCAAGAACTTGGTTCGATCTCCAAGCAATCTGTTTACGACACCCTCGCCACGATGGTTGAGCGCGGTGCGTTGCGCAAGATTCAACCCGTTGGTTCGGTAGCTCTCTACGAAAGTCGCGTGGGCGACAATCACCATCATGTGGTGTGTCGCTCGTGTGGTGCCGTCGGCGATGTGGATTGTGCCGTGGGTTATCGCCCGTGCTTGTCGGCATCGCATACGCACGGGTTCGTTATCGACGAAGCCGATGTTTCGTACTGGGGCACCTGCGCAGCCTGCGCCAAAGATCGCAAGACAACTAGCAAGACAAACAAAACCACAACCAAAACAAACAAAACCACTACCAAGAAAAGGAAAGTAACCACATGACCGACGTACAGAAATCAGCAGCAGAGGGCACCGCAAAGTGCCCGTTCACCGGTGCGGTGACCGACAACAAGATGGCACCAACCAACAAAGATTGGTGGCCAAATCAGCTCAACATCAAGGTGTTGCACAACAATCCAGAAGTTGGCGACCCAATGGACCCCAACTTTGACTACGCCAAGGAATTCGCCAAGCTCAACGTCAGCGCAGTCGTAAAGGACTTGAAGAAGTTGATGACCAACTCACAAGAGTGGTGGCCAGCCGACTACGGCCATTACGGTCCGTTCTTCATCCGTATGACCTGGCACGCAGCCGGCACCTATCGCATCAGCGACGGT
>JBILFO010000027.1:0-15306 GCA_044351505.1 Ilumatobacteraceae bacterium | reverse complement strand
CGAGTGGCACTCGGGTGGCGCCATGACCCCTAAGGTCAGCCTGCGCGGCGTTACCAAATCGTTTGGCGCCAACACGGTGTTGCGCAACCTGTCGCTTGATGTTGCCAACGGCGAGGTGGTGTCGCTCATCGGCGCGAGTGGCAGTGGCAAAACCACATTGCTTCGCTGCGTGAACCTGCTCGAGCAAATTGACGACGGCGCGGTGCTGTTGGACGGCGACGAAATTTCTGCGATTGGGCTTGACCCCAACCCGGTACGTCGCCGGGTGGGCATCGTTTTTCAGAGCTTCAACTTGTTTCCGCATATGTCGGTGGCCCGCAACATCACGCTCGCACTCACCAAAGTGCTCGGGCAGTCGCCTACTGACGCTGCGGCACAAGCCGGTGACCTGCTGCGCCGATTCGGGCTCGCTGAAAAAGCCGACGTGTACCCCGACCAGCTATCGGGCGGTCAACAGCAACGCGTGGCGATCATTCGTGCGCTGGCAATGCGGCCCGAGGTGTTGTTGCTCGACGAAATCACTTCAGCACTTGACCCAGAACTCGTTGGCGAAGTGTTGGATGTGGTGCGTGAATTAAGAGGCAGCGGAATCACATTGTTGATCGCTACACACGAAATGGCGTTTGCTCGTGAGATTTCAGACCGCGTGTGCTTTTTACACACCGGCACGGTGGCAGAAATTGGCACACCGTCGCAGGTGTTCGGCACCCCACGCGATGAGCGAACGCAACAATTTTTGCGCCGCGTAATGAACTAGTCGGCGCTGCTAGGGCATATCTGGCATGACGGAGTAGATCTTTCCGTCGACCCATGTGGTGTTCTCAAAACGGGCTTCCCGAAACAACGATTTCCAGTCACTTCCCAAGGTTGAACCTGAGAAATTTGCATTATTCAGCATTGCGCCCCGAAAACTTGCTCCCGTGAGATTTGCATTTCGAAGGTTCGCCCCAACAAAGAGCGAGTCCTGAAAGTTCGCACCTTTAGCGCTCACTTTGTTCAAGTCAGCGTTCTCGAACGTGGAACTACGCAACGTCGCCGAGTCGAGATTGGCGCCTTGAAGGTTCACTCGAACCATGCCGTTCTCGGCGACGTATGCGTCGAAGTTCGAACTTGGGAGGTAGGTACCGGAAAGGTTGGCGCCTTCCAAGTTTGCACCGTTGAAAAAGAGCCAACCCCCGAACATCTTCGACAAATTGGCTCTGGTGAGATTTGCCGACGCGAAGTTCAAGCTCATCACAAAGGCACCCGAGAGATTTGCTCCGGTGAGATCGGCAAATTGCATTCTTGCTGTGGAGATGTCACGGCCCTCAAGGTTGATCCCACGCAGATTTTGTTTGGTTAGGTCGCTGCCTGGATACACCTGTGCTGCCCGAATCTTTGATCCACTGCCCGATGTTTGGCTTGTGGCGCTCTGCCAGACACGCCTATCCCCCACCTGGCTACAGATTCGTAATGAACCATTTTCAAGACGAGCAACTCCGATTACTCGACACATGGCAGATGTCGCGTGAGCCGCTTCTCCATGCATCTGCAGCGGGACGATGGCGACCATTAGTACTCCGACAACCGTCATTGCGACTCGCTGAATTGGTCGCCGCAGGGTCAACGTTGACCGACTCATGACGAGAACAATGGACTTTGTGACACATCGGTACAACCGGCAGGAACGCTGCCCCAGTAGTTCCTGCGTGTCGGATCGAGCTTCACCGTGCCCTTCGCCCGCGCGTTCATGATGTCATCCGAGCGAGACGAATGATACGCGCCATCACTCTCTGGCGCTGAAGAACACACGGCGCCGAGCGAGTGGAACGTCTCGTGCAGCGCCAGGAGAGACCATGACAGAGAGGTCGCGTTGGACTTCGTCCAATCCGTGCCTGAACATGGCTTTCCATCAACTTCAAGATTTAGAAGTACCGACTTGCCGATTCCTGCTCCTCCGCATAACACATAGTCCGTGAGGCCACCCGAATAGAAGAAGAGATACGTCTTGTCGGGATCGATACGACCGTACGACCGGAGGTGCGCATAGAAATCTTGATCGTTCGGGCAAGGAGACTTGCTGCAGTCCTTACCCGTGTTGAACTCGTATCGCGGTGGCAGTGGAAGATACGTAACGTCAACTTTGCCCTGAAAGGTGTCAAGGCGCATGCCCTTCCCTGTTTCTTGACGCAGCCAGCCATCGGCGTGGCGTAGTGCGCGCTCGATATCACCGCTGGTGTCGTACATGAAGTCTCTGGCACCGTTCCGCACCACATATACGGCGTGAAATTGCGGACCACTGATGTCATCGGGGCGGTCGTAGCTGCTGCGCAAAAGGGTGCGGCCAGAACTGCGGTCGAGTGGCTTGTCATCCCATAGTGGATGTTTGGAGATGTCGCTGTTACAGGCGCCACCACCGGCGAGCTTGTCGGAGGTGATATGAAAGTACAGATCGTGCCGCGGGTCGAGCACCGGAGGCTTACTTATGGTGATGCCCCCTGCAACCTTGCCACTATTCGGGTCGTTAATCTCCGAGAGATCACGGTTGAACCCGCCGCGAATCTCCCACGCCTTTGATTCATCAATAACCCCGGGTATCTTGACCCGCTCGCCGTCCTTCGGAGTGGCTGGGTTCGAACATCCGGGCAGATTGCGCATGTACTGATGGAAGTGATCGATTATTCCGTACTTCTGGGCGACCCAGCGATTCTGATTCGCTCCGTTCGCTGCGAAGTCAAACCTTCCAGCGACATCTACACGATTACACGCTCCACCTCGGTCGTCGATTGATGCCCATCCAATGATCGGGATGCTGTCGTTCACTGCGTCGACCATGGAACGACATCCACCCTCACCAGCACCCGTGCGGCCGTACGCACCAGCTGGCGCTTCGAACACGACGAAGTACAGGTCTCCACGCCGCAGCGCGTCGATTCCTGCGGTATCGGCCGTGCTGGTCACTAGCGGCCCAGTCCACCACCCCGCCTTGTGTAACTCCACTTGAAAGTGGCTCAAGCCGTTGCGAAAACCGGGATACGGACGGACGTCGTAGAAGCGGTCGTACCACTGCTGCTTGGTGGACTCAAACGTCATGTAGCCGATGTCGAGTGCCCCGTTGTACGTGTCGTACCTCAAACCGAATCCACCATTTTGACTGGCTCGCCACTCTTCGACTTCGAACAGGCCGCGTGCAATCTCCCCTGAGACATCTCGGCGTTGATCTTTTGCAAACGATGGGACCGCGTAAATGACCTTCACCTTCGGACTGGCCTCGCCACCGTCATCGGGACGATCGACAAGGGTTCTTGGGAGCGGCTTGGAGAATCGCGCATAGTCATCGGCAAGCGTGTCCTTGGTCGGACGCGACACCATTCCAGGTTTGCGTCCTGGCGACACCTGTACCCATCTCAATCGCGCACCTGACAACTTGCAAACAAGAGGTTTATTCTGGAAATTCCAGGTTTGACCAGCCTTTTTACATGGCCCACCAGGTGTGACCTGAGTGGCAGCTGCTACGTCCACGGACAAATTCACGGCGAAACAAGCTGCTAGCGCAACGACGACCCTGACGACTTTTTTCACAGCAATCTTCTCAACTTTGGGCGACTTCAACGAGATTACCCCACTTACTTGATGCGATGAGACGAATGGTGACACCTTCAACTCGAATTGATGAACCAACCGGGATCACGTACCGATCAATGCGTGGCTTCCGGCTCTTGTTGAGCGTGAGTTCTGCTTTTGCTTCAATCGGCCCGTCCCCACTGCGGCGTGTGGAATCCACGATGTACACCAAGACCGAATCATCAAGTTTGTCGTAACCCCGATTGCGACGACTTTCCAGAACCATCGTGCGACCAGGACTCAATGGCTTTGCCACCATCTTGGGCAACTCATTGCGATCTGAGACAGCTGAGAGGTAGTGAGTTGTCTTCCTTGCTGTAGCCGCCGTGACGCAGCGAACCTGCGCATCGCTAAGCCAGCTCAACAAAAACCTGTGCCACGACATGAGCTCGGGCGCTGATCCGCGAAAACTGTTCATCAAGTCGTATTCCCAGAACGTGCCGTCATATTGTGGCGGCGGCGTATGGTCGTAGAGGTCTTCCAACGCGAGCCAGACGTGACCGACTTCGTGCGCGATTGCTCGCCAGTTTGCCCCTTGCCATCCGCCCGCTAGAACTGCGCCACCCACTCGTCCGCTCAGAGTTTCAATGGAATTGGTATAGGCGACTGGCCAGAACTTCACTGAGTCGTCGCGAGCAATTTCCAACGCGACCATGTCGTACGAAGAAAGCTTCAGGGTGGGTGAAGCATTGTTGAGCGACTCCTGAACCACACGGCCGAGGTCAATGTATTCACCGAAAGCACCGTACGAACGAGCAGTACCCGGCATCTTCACGGCATCAGCAAGTGCCACCACTTGGTACGTGATAAATGCTCTTCCGTAGGACATCGCTTCGAAGTACTGCTTGAACTCACGCATTGCTGTTTGCAGGGCCGCATGGTCGGAGTCGCGATACGGCAAGTCGGAAAATGTCAGTGGTAGTACCGCGATGTTCAAGGACGCGGGACTTCCGAACGTCGTTGGGCGCGGGAAACCCAGCGAAGCGGTTCGAGTCTGGCCAAGGTCCATCCCATTGGTTGGGGTGGCGTCCGAGTTGCGACATGACTCCGCCGGCGCGAGGCGAGCAGCCTGAGTGATTCTGCGATCACGACTGAGTGGGTCAGGCTTTGGTTTTGCCGCTGACGCGCCATCTGCGCAAAGAATCATTACGAGCACTCCAGCCGTCAATGTCGTCATTCTTCTCATTCGAAACCCCACGATCCCACCTAACGCTTGGCGGGGTCGCGACGGGACACCGCGAGGACGGAGCCGAAACCTGAATTTGAGCAGTTACGGACACCAGTTCACAGCGGTATTCCCATTCGCCGAAGGCTGGGTTGGGTCCGACACCAGCACGATGGTGACCACTTCGCCCCCTTGCGGCGTCGTTGGAAACCGTTCTGCCATCGGGACCTCGGCAGTCATACGCGTCGCAGAATCCACCCGTGCTGCCACCGGGACGAGCTGGGTACGTGGAATGGGGGCAGAGAAGTCGTCCCACACTGACATGTACACGCCTGGCAGCCCAGCGTCTGGCCGGAAGCCGTTTCCTTCGACCTGGAATCGCATTCCAGGCGTCAAGCATTGCGCCTCACCTGGAAGCCTGACTCGCTCAAAGATCCAGTCGGGGCCAGGCGTATCCCATTCAATTTCCGACGGCAGTGTGAGATCGTTGCGCGAAGCTCCGAGCTGCAACACAGCGCCGATCACAACGACCACCAGCGCGATGAACGCTGCGGTCCATATGACCCAGCCACGCCGTGGCGGGCCCTTCACCACGTCGGCAGTCAACGTTGACCCGCCGTATGGCATGCCGTATCGCAATGTTGCTCTGGCGGTGCGACCGCGAATACGCATCGGTCCTGTTAGGAGAATGTCGCGCTTGCCGCGCCGACGCACCGCCACCCACGGCTTGGCGAATCGTGCCCACCAGGGCACGGTCATGGTGACGGTAACGATGCCCGCCGCGCTGTCGTCGGTGATCACTACATCACGCGACGCACGCTGCAGACGTGCGTGCTGACGCATGATGTCGACGCCTTCTTCCACAGTTTCGGCCAGGCTCGACGACGTTGAAATGAGGAGTTCCGCATCGTCGATGGGTTCACTGCTCACTCGCTGCGCAATATCGTCGCCGAATTCTCGGCGAATGACGTTGAGTGATTCCGCATACGCCGGATGACCTACATCAACATCAAACACAAAGCCGACTGCGCGGCCAGATGAATTGCGTGCAGTTTGCAGCAATGATGTTGTGCTTTCGGTGTTTGTCCATGTAGCAATATCGCCAACGGAGTACTCCCAGCGGCCAGCTGTGTGATCAAACCGAAGTAGTGCATCAGCCACGTCGATACCCCATTCGTCGCAAAGCACTACCGAGTAGTTCCATCACACAGTGTTTGCATCGGCCGCGACGCTTACGACGTGCCGCAGGCAACTGGCTCGAGCCCGGGCTCGTGCGGTCGATCACCGACTCGATGACATCGTCAAACCATGCATTGTCACGTGCAGCATCGTCACCGGATGCACCCTCAATGAGCACCAACTGCAACACCTCGGTGGCAGCGGCAAACACCACCTCCTTTTGGCAACCCGAACAAGTGGAGCCCTCACGCACGAGTTCATTTACCCTCGACGTGAGTTGCTCGATGAATACTGCAGCTTCTACGTGGTCTTCGGTTGATGCTCGCTGTGGCAGCAGATTGGCGAGCTCCACTTGTTGTTGCTGATCGCGCACCATTTTTCGCGCGTTGTCGATGGCCACATTGCCCATGCAGCGCGCCGCAAAGCGAATTGCCGCCTTTTGCACATCATCACCAACGAGTGGCGCGGTGCGACGGGACATGCGCTCCAGCAGCGTGATGCGAGTCTGCGACACGAGGTCCTCAGGTTCGATTCGCAGTGAGTAACGACGAACCAGTCGACGTGCTGCAACCACTGCGTCATCCGTTGCGAGCCAGGCCAAAGTGGCGTCACGATCAGACACCTACAGCCCCCAGTCGCCATCGTCTGGCAAAGCGTCCTTTTCGTCAACCACAAACACTTGCCCGATCATGTGCGCACATCGGGACGACGGAGGAATTCGATAACCGGTACGACTGCACCAGGGGGTCCCGAACGGTCAAAGGGTGATTCTGCATCAGCCGCCGCTTCGGTGGCGGTTTGCAAAGTGCGGCCTACTTCATCCCCAGCCACTTGCCCAGTTTCGATCTCCGACCCTGGCGAGTGAGTGGCAAACCTGTCGCCCGCGAAATTTTGCGCTTGGCAGCGGTGACTCCGATGGCGCGCTTCCACGAAAACGTGAGACCCGGGAAGATTTTCATCGCGACGCTCCAAACATACCAAAGCAGCCTCCTGGCACTCGGCGGAGAGATACCAGGAGGCTTGCTATCGGCAGAACCGACAAGGGTCAGTATGCCAGCGGGGTGAGCGCTGTGCAAAACCGAGCACTCAGGATGCAAATGCGTTGCAGTACACCAATTCGCTGTCGACAGTTAGCCCGTGGGCCACATAGTCCGCGGTCTCGACATGCAGTTCGGTGCCTCGACCAACCCCCTCAGACAGCGTGCCTTCGGTTGCCGCAACAGCTGCGAGAAACTTCTCGAGTGCTGCAATACCACTTGCTGCATCGATGGTCTCGCCTAGGGTACTGAACTCGTCGGCGTCAATCACCGCTGCGCGCACGATTGCCTCCCACGACACTTGCAGCGCCTCGGTGCTCGGAAATACCTCGACGCCCAGAATTTTGTCGCCGTGGGCCACGGCCACACCTACTTGACCCTGTTGAATGCCGTCAATCAAAAACTGCTCGACGACTGCGATGCGATCCGAGCGGCGGTCGAGATCTTCATCTACGCCCAGAAACAAGCTGGCGTCGGCCTTGACGCTACGCGAGCTGAGTTCATGGTCGATGGTGTTCCACACGTCACCCTGCGCTGAGCGCTTGCTTTCGTTGCGATCAATATTGTTTTTTACGCTGCGCTGTTTTGCAACACGCATACGACGTGATGCATTACGGCCCGAGTTGGCAAAGCCCGAGCGACCCGACCAGCGGCCGGCCTCGACACATGAAACGGGGATGACGATTTTCGCGCCAGCCAGCACCACAATCGACACGTTCACGACGCGGGTTTGATGTCCACCGCTCAGAATTCGCCCAGCGGGAATCAACAAGTCGTGTGCTGTGGGGTTGTGCACCTGCAACTCGGGAACAGTTGGTGTTTCGAGCTCTGACACGACGAGCTCGTCACCCGCAATCTTGATCGCAGAGGCGCGACCCGCGGGTGCAAAAATGGGGATCAGGGTGACGCCGCCTCGTGTAACGGGGGCACCAGGCTTCAGGGCGGTGATGTCTTTGAGGAATGCAGTGGTCATGGGAATGCCTTTCGGTTGTGGGCGAGTATCCCCAATCAGGGACAACATCACTACGCACGAAGCGACAGGGGGTGTGACTTGACAAGTTGCACCACAGGTCTACGATGCCGCCCATGCCAATAGCCACCAACTGTCGACCTCACAAAAACTCTCTCCAACACCCCCCAGAAGATTTCTGCCTGCCGGCTAACTTTCGGCACACAAAGAAGCATGAACAGCATCCGGAAAGACATCTTTATGCCATCGTCTGAAGCAGAGCGTTTCACGCTTCATCAAACATTGCGCAGCCTCATGCCCGAGGCAGTCGCTGACACGTTGATGTCGCATTTGCCGCCTACTGGCTGGAGCGACATCGCCCGCACAGCAGATATTGACGCACAGAACCTGCGGTTCGATCGCATCGACGCCAAGTTCGTGGAGATTGACGCAAGGTTTGATCGCATCGACGCCAAGTTCGTGGAGATCGACGCGAGATTCGACCGCATCGACGCCAAGTTTGTGGAAATTGACAAGAAGTTCGTGGAAATTGATGCGCGGTTCGATCGCATCGACGCCAAGTTCGTAGAAATTGACAAGAAGTTCGTGGAAATCGACGCGCGGTTCGATCGCATCGACGCCAAGTTCGTAGAAATTGACAAGAAGTTTGTGGAAATCGACGCGAGGTTCGATCGCATCGACGCCAGGCTCGATCGCATTGATACCAGGTTCGATCGCATCGACGCCAAGTTTGATGAACTTGCGTCGATGAAGCGCTACGTGGTTACCACAGGCATTGCGCTTGCGGCACTCATCTGTGGAGTCGGCGCCCCTCTATGGCTCGGCGGGTTCTAAATCAGCCGGGCAATTGATAATCCGCGAAGCGATCGCGCAACGTCTTTTTGGAAAACTTACCCACCGATGTTTTCGGCACCTGGTCAATAAACACCACGTCGTCTGGAATCTGCCACTTGGCCAGTTTCGGGGCCAGGAACGCAAGGATCTCTTCTTTGGTGACCGTCTCGCCGTCTTTGGGCACCACGCAAGCGAGTGGTCGCTCAGACCACTTCGGGTGCGACACACCGATGACAGCAGCTTCCTTTATCTTCGGGTGCGACATAAGTTCGTTCTCAATTTCCACCGACGAGATCCATTCGCCGCCCGACTTGATGAGGTCTTTGGTGCGGTCCACCAAACGAATGTGCCCAACAGAGTCGACAACGGCCACGTCACCAGTGCGCAACCAGCCATCTTTCGTGAAACTTTCTGCTGACCGCGAGTCGTTGTAGTACGAACTGGCTATCCACGGCCCTGCACACTGCAACTCGCCACTCGTTTCACCATCCCAAGCCACCATCGTGGTGGTGTCGGGCTCGACCACACGGAAGTCGACGCCAAGCACGATACGACCGACGGTTGTACGAATCTCGGCCTGTTCTTCGACTGGCAGTTGTTGCTCGGCACTATTCAGCGTGCACACTGCGGCGATTGGTGAAGTTTCAGTCATGCCCCAGGCTTGCAAAATGGGCAACCCAATTTGTTCGCGGTAGGCCTCGCTCAGTGCTTTGGGCACCGCAGAACCACCACACACAACGGCGCGCAGCGACGATGTGTCACGACCCTTCAGCTCGGGCAACACCGCCATCCAGATAGTGGGCACGCCAGCCCCAACTGTGACTTTTTCATTCACGAGGTGATCAGCGATTGCCTTACCCGACAAATCGGGGCCCGGCATCACTAGGTTGGCGCCGCACGCCGTTGCGGCATGAGTCAAACCCCAAGCGTTGACGTGAAACATCGGCACGACCGGCAATATGGTGTCGGATTCACGTACCCCGAGCGAGTCAGCAAGCATCTCGGCCATCGTGTGCAAAAACGTTGAACGGTGCGAGTACACAACGCCCTTCGGGTTGCCAGTGGTACCGCTGGTATAACACATGCTGGCAGCCTGATTTTCGTCAGCGACATTCCACTCGACTGCCTTAGCTTGTTGTAATAACGATTCATATTCATGCACCTGCACGCCGGGCACGCTGGTTGGCATCTCGCCTTTGCCGTCGTTCATAAACACCAAATGCTTTACTGAAGTAAAAGTGGGCATGAGCGGCTCGAGTATCGACCACAGGGAAGTATCGCAAAAGATCACTTCGTCTTCGGCGTGATTCACAATGTAGGTCACCTGCTCGGGAAACAAACGAAAGTTCAGGGTGTGCAATACGCGACTCGAGCACGGTGCAGCAAAATACAACTCGAGGTGCCGTGCCGAGTTCCACGCGAGGGTCGCCACACGTCCATATTTGGAAATTTTCAAGATGTCGAGCACACCACCCAACAGTCGCGTACGATCGGCCCAGTCGCCGTAAGTTGTGGTGAGTTTTCCCGTGGCAGTTGCCGTGATGATGCGTTTGTTTCGGCTGTACCGCTCTGCTCGCTCAAACAAATGCACGAGCGTGAGCTGCGTTGGTTGCATTAACCCCTTCATAGGGCCCCCTTCGGTCGTCGGCGTTGCACCGACTCAGTCATTGCTCAGAGTACACAGCGTGACGCCACGCTGCACAAACGGCGAACTACCGTTCATATGTGCCCAGCTCTCTTGCGCGTCGTTCAGTATTAGCGATTACCTCGGGACTGTTCGTCTTGGGCACGATTGGGTCAAACATCGGGCCCGCACTGGTTGATGAACGACCCGAACTCGTGCTGCTGCTGTCTTCACGTAACCGGAACCTGTTCGGCTCGGTGCCGTACATCGATCTGCTCCCCTACGTGCTAATCGGTTTCC
Source organism: Ilumatobacteraceae bacterium (assembly GCA_044351505.1). Taxonomy (GTDB): domain Bacteria; phylum Actinomycetota; class Acidimicrobiia; order Acidimicrobiales; family Ilumatobacteraceae; genus F1-60-MAGs027. The sequence goes on along the minus strand of JBILFO010000027.1, from coordinate 4,594 downwards.
TCCGGGTGCTTGCCGCTGCAGTGGCCTTGTATTTCTGTGGCAGGTTCTTTGGTGAAAGAGCAGTGCGCTGGCTCGAGGGCCAAGCTGGTGAGCCACCACGTATATATGTGTGGCTAGAGCGCGCCGTCGACAAAATGGGGGTGTGGGCCGTCATCATCTTCCCCGGTAGCAACGTGGTGTGTTTGCTTGTCGGGCACCGCGGCATGAAGCCTCGTAGCTTTCTGATTTTTGTCTCGATTGGCATTGCGATCAAGTTGTGGGTGTTGCGAGTATTGGGCCGCATATTTGAGTCTGAGATTCGGTCATTTTTGGATTTCATTGACGAGTACCAGTGGTGGTTGGTCATCGGACTATTCGCCCTGTCGCTGCTCCAGGGACAGTTTCGCCGCGGCCCCAACCGACCCAGCTGAAGAACTACTCCTCTCCCAACCACCACTTGGAGAACCCACCCTCTTCGTGGCTGGCTTTAAGTTCCACAAAATCAGTTTTGCCGCTGACTACTCCTTGTTGAATGAGGTCAATGGCGTACCAAAAAGTCATGATGCCCAGGAAAATGTCGTGCTGTCGGCGACATGCGTCGAACTCGATCACTTTCACAACACGAATGGCAAACCCCGCTTCTGAACGTTGGGGGAAATCGTTCTCGTCGTACACCACTGAGAATGCCCCATAGTAAGGAAGCTGATTCCACTGATCACAGAATCGGTGAGGTGCGCTCGGCACAGAAATTATGGCGCGACACAGGAGATCTGCGTAAAACTGCGAGGCTGGCCCCAAGTCAAGACGAACGATGCTGTCGGGCCTTTCAAGTTCGATAATCACCGCGCCATCATCGTCGATGAGCGTTGCACAGCCACCCCACTCGAGGGCAAAATCAGCGAGTTCTTGGGCGGTGTAGTACTCACGGGCTGGTATCTCGGGTAGAGAGTCGTTCTTCACTGTTGTCTCGCTTTCGTAGTTTGTTTCATGTCGACATGGCGGCGGCTATGGCTCACCGGGTTGTTGCAGACTGGTGGATATTGCACCCGGACATGCAGGGTGATGCTGTTGGGGCACTCCGGGCATTGCCACCGATGTGAGCGACGGGGTGTGGGTTCGTTGATCTGGTGTGGGATATTGCGTGAGTTGTTGAACATGGGGCAGCACTATGCGGCACCGGTCGTCGCAATTGCAACCACCTTTCCGAGTTGGAGGCTCCTACTACGTAGGAGCCTCCAAAAATATTTCTATAGTGCGCGCGCATGCGCGGGCACAGTCAGATTCAGTACGCGCTTGCCAGACCGCACACCCCTGTGCGATACTGCTTACATGACCACCATCAAACTCGGCGGCAATCCGGTGAACACCAACGGCTCGCTCCCCACCACCAACTCCCCCGTTCCTGCGTTCACTCTCGTCAAAGACGACTTATCCGAAGTCACCAACACCGACCTGGCTGGCAAGCGTGTTGTCCTCAACATTTTCCCTTCAGTCGACACATCCACCTGTGCCAAAAGCGTGCGTAAGTTCAATGAACTTGCTGGCGCCCTGAACAACACCGTCGTCTTGTGCGTGTCGGCCGACCTACCGTTTGCCCAAAAACGCTTTTGCGGCGCCGAGGGCATCACCAATGTGCAAAATGCATCTTCGTTCCGCACCAACTTTGGTGACGTTTTTGGCGTCACCCTGGTCGACAGCGCCCTCAAGGGTTTGCTCGCCCGCGCCGTCGTGGTGATCAACGAGTCAGGCCAAGTCACCCACACCGAGCTCGTCGATGAGATCGCCAACGAACCAAATTACGACGCCGCACTCGCAGCGCTTAAATAATTAGTCGCGCAGGTGCGCCACCTCATTGAGGGTGGCGAGCGACCTTAGCCCCTCTCGCGATGCAACCACTCGGTGAATAGATGTGTACTGCGGATAGAAAAAGCCGAGCTGCGTGTCAATGCCAAGAATGTGCGCCAGATATTGGTTGATTACGCCACCGTGGCAGACGGCCACAACTTTTTCGCCTGAGTGCGTTGCAATTATGCGCTCGAATGCGGCGATCACGCGCTTGCGAAACTCACCTGGGTCATCATGGCCTTCTTCCCATTCGCCGCGCATCAATCTGAGCCAGCGCGGATCGTTGCTGTTGCGCAACTCTTCGATCGGCACATACTCGCTCGAGTTGCGATCAAACTCGCTGATGTCGTCATCCACCGTTGGCTGGATACCGAGCAGCTTCACTAGCGGCGCAGCGGTTTCTTGAGCGCGGCGCAATGGGCTTACATACACGGCAGCGATGCGTTCGGTGGCAAGATACGCAGCCATTTTCGCAGCCTGCACGTGGCCGTCTGGTGCCAGTTCGGGGTCGGCGATACCTTCGGTGAGTTCGCGTCGAATCGGCAGAGCATGACGAACAAGCAAAAGTTCCACGCGCTGAGACTACGAGACCCCGATGAACTTCGCATTACCAGAAAATGTCAGTTCGGCAAGAGCGACACCAAGTTCAGCTCGCGCACTGCGCGATCAAACCGCGTATTCATACAGTCAACAAGTTCAAACGATCGCTTGTCGGTGAGGTCCATCCCACGGCTGGCGATGATGGGATACGCCAAACAAAACAATGCTGCGGATCGATAGTTCTCCCACAATGCTTTTTTGTCGACCAAGTCCTTTGGTGCACCACCACTCAGCACACCATCAATCCAGCGGTCGAACAATTCGCGCTCATACTTGCTGGCGTCGTCCGCTGTGATGCTTTGAGTGATGAAGTAAGCCAAGTCGTACGCGCCGATGCCCGTGCCGATCAACTGAAAATCGAGCACCACCAAACTGTTGTCTTTGTCAAACATCATGTTGTCGGCGCGAAAGTCGCCGTGAGCCAAGGTGTTGGGGCCCCGCGCCAGCGATGCCAACAAGCCGGCAACCGCTGGGCCAAAACGAGGACCAACTTGCATGATCGAGTCGGGCATCTTGATTTCGTTGGTGCACTTTTCCCAACCTTCGGCAAACACCAGCGGCACCACTGCCGGATAAATCGGGTCGCCAAGACTGATTGTGGTGCCATCGGCGGCAAGCGCGTCGGCTTTGCCCCACCACTTTGCGTGCATCCCTGCCACGCCATCAACCGCACGTCGCGCATCTTCAATCGACATTCCAACCACTTGATCAACAATCCGTAGGTTGCCAAGGTCTTCGACCACCATGGCGAATTGGCTGGTCTCTTCGTTGACTTCGCCGTAATACGACTGCGAAACTCGAAATGGCACCTCTTTGGCCAAAGTTTTAAAGAACTTCACTTCGCGGATGTACATACGCAAGACCGCACTAGTGAACACCGCATTGGGGTCAAGTGCCGGAAGCTTGACTATGACCGACTTGGGGCAACCCGAGCCAGTGAGATGTGAGCGATAGACCGCGCTAGCCACACCAACGCCCACGCCAATTATTTCATTGCGCACAGCGGTGATGTTCCACCCTGTTGCCGCACTCATCCATTCCGCTGTTACATCTTCGATTGAAGCTGGAATCGCTGCTGCCATAATGCCCCCTCAGGCGTTAATTATGGACAATACACCTTGCCTTTGGTCTTGAACTTCTTCACCTGGTCGAGCTGGGCCTTGGTGAGTTCAAGCACCGTAGTGAGGTCAACATCGCAAAGTACGGCACCTTCAAGATTGGCGCCCTTAAATGAAGCCGCGGACAGCACGGAGGCAGTCATGTCCGCGTTCTTGAGCGAGGCCCCCTCGAAATTGACAGCGCTGAGGTCAGCGCGAATAAAGATTGAGTTATTCAGGTTGGCCCCAATAAAGCTTGCCCCGCCCAGATTGGCCACTGAAAAATTGATGAAGTCAAGCTTCAGGCGTGAAAAGTCGACACCAACCAGATTTGCATATTGACACGTAGTGGTCTTGATACAGATCACATCAAGCACCGTCGTGGTGGTGACTGGCACCGTTGTGGTGGTGGTTTCGACTGTGGTGGTTTCGACTGTGGTGGTGGGTGTCGGCTCGGCGGGTGCCACCATCTCGACCGTGGTGGTCGCAACAATGTCATCGCTTGATTCAGACGTCACTTCAACATCACCACAAGCCACCAAGACAACAAGGCCAATACCAACAAGCACGCGTTGAACAAGCGCACGTTGAATAGGCAGAGTTCGCAGTGACTTCATCAATTGCAGGCTAATGAATGGGTGCCGACGCACGGTGTCAATCGTCCGCCACACTGAAGGGGTGAACGTCACAGCGCTACTGCCATTGGTTCTGCTCGCCGCCGACGAAGAAGTGGGCGGTGTCCAAAGATTTCTCACGCGGCCCGTAATTGCAGTTGCCATCATCGTCGGCTGCTTTATCGCCACGCGCATCACCTACGCAATTTTGCGAATCGTGGTTCGCAAGGTGGCTGATAGCAAACCTGGTCGTGACAAAACCTGGTGGAAAAATACGATGCGACGTGTCGGAGCCGAAACGCTTGAAGGTGGCGAAAATCGGCGACGTCAACGCATCGAGGCGGCCACGGGCATGTTGCATCAACTCACCAGTTTTGTGCTGTGGATTATTGCTGTCATCGCGGTGTTCAACGTGCTCAACCTGGATGCAGCATTCTTTTTGTCAAGTGCCGGTTTTCT
>JBILFO010000114.1:0-4554 GCA_044351505.1 Ilumatobacteraceae bacterium | reverse complement strand
GAGCGATGCGCGCTGCTTCTTGGGTCGGCAAGCCAAGCGCTTCGTCGTATCCGTTGGTGTGCAGGCTTTGTGTGCCACCCATGACAGCGGCCATACTTTGCACCGCCACACGCACCACGTTGTTGAGCGGTTGCTGGGCGGTCAGCGTTGCACCGCCAGTTTGGGTGTGAAACCGCATGAGGTGACTCGCTGGGTTCTTGGCCCCAAATCGTTCGGTCATGATTCGATACCACATGCGACGACTCGCGCGGAACTTGGCGACTTCTTCAAAGAAATTGTTGTGGCCGTTCCAGAAAAAGCTCAGGCGCGGGGCGAACGCATCAACATCTAGCCCGGCATCGACCGCCGCTTGCACGTAGGCAATTGCATTTGCCAGAGTAAATGCCAACTCCTGCACGGCCGTACTGCCGGCTTCTCGAATGTGATAGCCCGAAATGGAAATCGTGTTCCACTTTGGAACGTTTTTGGCACAGTAAGCGAAGATATCGGTGATGATGCGCATCGATGGACGTGGTGGATACACGTAGGTTCCGCGTGCGATGTATTCCTTCAGCAGATCGTTTTGAATCGTGCCGCTGATTTCGCTGGCCGGCACACCGCGCTCTTGTGCGACCAGCTCATACATCAACAGCAAAATTGCTGCTGTTGAGTTGATGGTCATCGACGTTGTCACCTTGTCGAGCGGCAAGTCGGCAAGCAACGTACGCATATCGTCGAGCGAATCAATGGCTACGCCGACCTTGCCCACTTCGCCAGCGGCCCGCGAGTGGTCGCTGTCGTATCCCATCTGGGTAGGCAAGTCGAAGGCACACGACAACCCGGTCTGTCCGGCTTCAAGCAAAAACTTGAACCGCTCGTTGGTGTCGGCGGCGCTGCCAAAACCTGCGTACTGACGCATCGTCCAGAGTCGGTCACGATGCATCGTCGGGTAGATACCCCGGGTATACGGTGCCTGGCCTGGAGCCCCAAGGCGAGCAGTCAAATCGGCACCTGTTAAGGATTCGTTGTCGTACAGGGGCTGAATCTCGATACCTGAATCAGTATGTCGGCTTGGTTTTTTGTCCATCATGCGGTCTTCAGACTACGAGCACAGCGTGGCTGCGTGCTCTGCAGTATCCGTCGTACCTGCCTAACCTTGGGATATGGCAATCACCGAACATGCAGGTGCCACCAAAATCATTGACGGCATCCCCCTCACGCCCAAAGAACTCATCGACATCGGCCCCCAGCCGAAGCGCACCATCGAAGAAGAGCGCACCGAGCGCAAACAAAAACTAGCCGGCGCCTTGCGCGTATTCGGGAGACTGGGCTTCGGTGAAGGAGTTGCCGGGCACATCACCGTGCGCGACCCCGAGTTTCCTGATCACTTTTGGGTAAACCCATTCGCTCGGAGCTTCAGGCTCATGCGCGTGAGTGATTTGATTCTTGTTAACCACGATGGCGATGTTGTTTATGGCAATGCGCCGGTCAATCGTGCGGCCTTTTGCATTCACGCTGCAATTCACTCTGCGCGTCCCGATGTGATCTCAGCAGCACATGCACACACGGTGTATGGCAAGGCGTGGGCCTCACTTGGTCGCAAACTTGACCCCATCACCCAAGACAGTTGTTATTTTTATGACGATCACGTAGTCATCGCCGAACAAGGCGGCGCAGTGGTGATGGAGCCAGCAGCGGGCGAAGAAATCGCGGCGAAATTTCCGAAGGGCAAGGCTGCCATTCACCAAAACCACGGACTGTTTACCGTTGGCCCGACCGTTGACGCCGCTGCCTACTGGTTTTTGTCAATGGAGCGCACATGCATGGCCCAAATCATGGCTGAAACTGTCGGTACACCAAAGTTGATTCCACACGACATGGCCACCTACACCCGAGACCTCACCGCACATCCACTTGCTGGATGGTTGAACTTCCAGCCACTGTGGCAGGAAATCTGTCGCACTGACCCGGATCTGTTCGACTGACTTCGTCGCGCAACCCACTCAACACCGCGCCGCCTGAGGCGCTCTTTGTTCTGTCGGGTATTAGTCAATACGTTGGTGCCGTCATTGCGGTGCGACTGTTCGAACAGCTCGCCCCAGCACCATCTGCCTGGTTTCGCGTCATCGGTGCAGCATGTTGGTTGTTGTTGTTTTCTGCCGGCAACTTGCGGCGCGGTGGGCGATTCACTCGCGAACAACTGAAATCAGCCGCGCTGTTCGGGGTGGCTACGGCATTTATGAACCTGACGTTCTATATGGCCATCAATCGCTTAGATCTCGGCAAAGGGGTGGCCATCGAATTCATTGGGCCAATCGCTGTCGCAGCACTCACCACTCGTACCCGCCGTAACGCTGCTTCATTGGTGCTGGCAGCAGCTGGTGTTGTTGTGCTCTCGGGCATTGAGATTGACAGCGAACCACTCGGGCTCCTTTTCATTTTTCTGGCAGCATTTTTCTGGGCGATCTACATTGTCATCGGTGCCCGTGTGGCGCAGTACGACCGCGGCGTTGCTGGGCTTGGTATCGGGTTAGCAATCGGAGCAGCAGTCATTGCACCGTTCGGCATCGCGCAGAGCGGACCAGCGTGGAGCAACCCGACGTTGATTGGGTGGTGTGTGCTCGTCGGACTGTTCTCCAATGCTGTTGCTTACGGAATCGATCAATACACCCTGCGCCGTATTCCTGTGCGGCGATTCTCAGTGTTGTTGGCATTGCTTCCAGTAACTGCAACAGTGTTCGGATTTTTCTTTCTTGACCAAACACCTTCACGTCTTGATTTGCTCGGCATCGCACTCGTGTTGGCTGGTGTGCTCGTGCAACAGCGCGACACGTTGACGCACACAACGTCAGTTGCTGACTGAACCACACCTCATCCCGTAGACTAAAGATTCAAGCGGGCGAAGGAGATCTACTTCACCATGCGTTCCCCCCAACTGCGACGTTTGTTCGCTACTGGCATTGTTGCCATCGTCGTTGCGTCGCTCGCCCCTGCCTTACCACCAGCACAGGCCGCCGAAGGCCAACTGCCGGCGGCATACATCATTTACGGTCGGGGTTTCGGCCACGGTCGCGGTCTCAGTCAATACGGTTCGTACGGGTGGGCCACCACCTACGGATGGTCGTGGCAACAAATATTGGACTTCTATTACGGCGGTGCCACCGGCAATGTGGTGGCGCCCATTGACAACCCCAACGACACCATTCGGGTGTGGCTAAGCGCCATGAGCAACCTCCAAACCGGGGTCGTTGCCGACGTGCAAAACGCAGTATTCCTCGAAGACCCGGTACCGGGTCGCTTGTGGACTTCTCTCGTCGCCCGCGAAGTGAGCGAACGGGTCTATCGCGTGTGGGGCTCGACGTCTCGTCGCTGCACGCTGTCAAGCCAAGACCCCGTCACTGTGGGTTTTGAACTCATCGGCGATGTGGTTGACGGCGCGTCGTTCACCACTCAAGTTGGCCAAGACCCTGCTGCGGCACCCACCCAAACCATCGGGCTCTGTGAACCCAAGTCTGATCGTGCCCATCGCGTTCGTTATTACCGCGGCATCATTCGCGCCGTCAATAACCCCCGCAACGAAAACCGCACCATCAACGTCACCACGATGGAGAGTTATCTGCGCGGTGTCGTGCCGCGTGAGTCGCCTGCCTCATGGGGAGACACTGCGGGTGGTGCTGGCATGAATGCCTTGCGTGCCCAATCCGTTGCGGCGCGCAGTTATGCCTCCACCGAAAATCGTTATGCCGGCTTGGCGAACACCTGCGACTCACAGGACTGCCAGGTGTATCTCGGCGCAGCCCTACGTGAAGGCGTGAGCGAACAGCCCTACAGCCTCGAAGACCCTCGCACCGATTTGGCAATCGCCGAAACAGCCGGTGTGGTGATTCGGCGTGCCAACGGCGCAGTAGTGCGCACCGAGTTTTCATCGAGCAATGGTGGGCGCACTGCAGGCGGCATCTTTACTGCCCAACCCGACCCGGGCGACTTGGCTGCTAACTCGTCGCTCATGACCTGGACTCGCAGCGTGAGCGCGGCACAACTCCAACAGCGATACCCGCAAATCGGCACACTCACCTCGGTGACCACTGCCAATGACGGGCTCGGTGGTGATTGGAATGGATACACCACCGAAGTAACAATTAGCGGCACCAGTGGCACGGTAAAGATGTCGGGCTGGGCGTTTCGCACGGCGTTAGATTTGCCCGCCCCGTGGTACGGCGTGACACCTATTTTTCCTGCCGAGTTCGAGGCTGCGCCGGTGGGTCGCATTTTGTTGATTGGCGACTCGATTGGGGCCAGCATCACAGCAGAATTCGCTGGCATAGTTGCGCCGGCATACACCAATGTGGACTTCCAGGCAGTGCCCAATCGTTGCTTGGTCGGCTCGGCATGTGTGCAGCCGTCGGTCGGCCTGCCTGACGCACCGGCGGTTATCGGTGCACTCACTTCTGAAACCATGCCAACTGTTGCCCTGCTGCAGTTGGGCTATAACGACAACCCTGCAACATTTTCCGGCAATATCGACCAAGTGGTTTCGGCATTGAACGCTCGCGCCGTGCAACGTGTGGTGTTCGT
>JBILFO010000113.1:0-4561 GCA_044351505.1 Ilumatobacteraceae bacterium | reverse complement strand
CCTTCTATCTTCATGAATTGCGTGGGCTGGCCATCCAACACCGCGAGCACTCGCCCATCGATGTCGAGCACTCTGGCGCGATTGTCCACCCCGACGAACCAGGCCACCGCGCGGCGCTCTTCGATTTCGATCACCACTCGATTAGGCAAGTACCAATTGAGTCGCGCTTGACGCACCCAGGGATCACCTTCCAGCCGACGTTGGGCACCCTCTAAGTCGGCGGTGAACACGCTGGCGCCGCGTAGCGAGTCGCTCACATTGCTCAACAATGCAGGGTCGGAATATGTGACGCCCGTAATGTCGATTTGTCGCACGGCAAACAGCGGTGACGCCAAAATGATGAGCGTCAACGAAAACAGGGCGATGACGCCACCAAAGCCAACCAACGGCGACACACGCAGGCGCGGCAGACGCTTCCACCATGTGCGACGACCGATGCGGTCGTCAACGATCACCTCACCAAGCGAGGCTGCGTTGACCGCGGCATTGACGGCAGTACTTACCGATCCTCTCACACCAGTGCTTGCTTCGCTGCGTTCGTGAGGCAACAAATGTTGAGCATCATCAATCACGACTGGCTCACCAGCGGCTGCTTGCTGCGCCTCGCGCGCCTGTATCGCAGTCGAGATGTCGACCACCTCGCCGACTGGTGTCTGGCTCGTATCTGTGACGATGGGTGTGTCATCGGGTCGGGCAATTGCACCGGTGTCGGCGAACAGCTCGCTCAATTCGAGAACTGCTTCGTCGGGCAACGGTGGGGAAATCACAACGGCACTCAACGTGTTGTCGTCACTCACCAGCGGCCCAAACAACGCGTCAAGGCGTGTACCGCCAGACGAATCGCTCGACGCGTTGTTGGATGTTCCGCCAACTTGAGCACCTGCATCACTCGCTACTTCAGGGTCAAAACCCACCAACCGCACTTCACTGTGCAGATCGACTCCCGTCTCGCTCAACACCCGCGCCCGCACTAATGCCATGAGTTCGGCAACGTCATCTGCACTTCCACCCGGATCGACTTGGATGAAATTGGCATGCTTGTCTGAAACTTCTGCCGTGCCAACGCGCAAGCCGCGCAGGCCGAGACCATCGATGAGCGCGCCAGCCGAACCACCGTCTGGCGCCGGGTTCACGAACACCGAGCCCGCGTTGTGCCCACCTGGCTGGTGCTCGCGTCGCCAACGCACAATTTCTGCCATCTCTGCTTCGCTGGCTTGCTGATCACCCCACGACAACGCAAACGATGCCGAAATCACGACGTGATACGGCTCGAGATCGCTGCCACGAAAACGCAGACCCATATCCTTGGCCGCAACATTTGCCACGATGCCTTTTAATAAGTGGAAGATCTTTATCGACTCAAGGCTGGCCGCCATGTCTGAGCCATGACCCCCGGCATTCATGCGCACCCCACCGCCCACCGAACCTGGAACGCCGACACCCCATTCAAAACCCGTCAAACCGCGCGCCGCACTCTGGCGGGCCAACACCGGCAATGCCACTGCGCCACCTGCCACCACTCGTGGCACTGCGGGTTGTAGAGGCCAGATGATTTGTTCGGCAAACTCACCGAGCACCACTACCAACCCGGCGAAGCCTTCATCGGCCACGAGCAGGTTGCTGCCGCGCCCGATGACTAGCAACGGGACCCTTTTTTCGCGCAATGCGTTACTGACTGCGTGAAGGTCGTCGATGGATCGTGCCTTGACGAGCAGGCTGGCCGGACCACCGACTTTGTACGTGGTGTATGCCGCCAATTTCACATCGCGTTGCACTCGCGCCCCAAGCAAGATGCCGAGGCGGTCGAGTGCTCGCGTCTCGCGTGCGTAACTGTCGGTGTCGTCAGCGTCCACGAGATAATTCTCGCTTACGGGCAACGACTTCGTCGGGCAATGTCTCGATGTCGCCACAACCCATCGATATACATAAGTCACCGTCACGCACCTCGCGAGCCACGAAGTCCACAAGGTCTGCACGCTCGGCCAGCCATTCAACTCGGGCAGTTGGATGCGCAGCACGCACCGCATCGACCACCAATTGACCTGTGACGCCCTCGATGCGATCCGTACCCGAGGCGTAGATGTCGGTAATCACCACAACGTCAGCATCGACGAACGCATCGCGATATTGGTCGGACATCACCGCCATGCGATTAAAGCGGTTCGGTTGAAACACTGCCACGACGCGCTTCCATCCAACGTTGTCGGTGCGCACTGCGCGCAGCACTGCGGTGATTTCGGCTGGCAGGTGGGCATAGTCGTCAACGAAGGTGGCGCCGCCCTCGGTAGCGCGCAGATCAAATCGGCGTCGCACCCCGGCAAAGTTGCGTACGGCTTCGACAGCTACGCCAGGCTCGACACCAAGTTGCACGGCCATAGCCAACGCCGCCAGACAATTGCGCACGTTATGTTCGCCACGCAGGGCAAGAGACACTGCGAAACTTCCTTGTGCCATCTGGGCCACGAAATGGGTCACGTCGCCGGCGAATCGCACATCAGTAGCCCGCACATCAACTGTGTTGATATCTGTGTTGATGTCTGTGTTCGCTGTGCCTTCTGTGCTCGCTGTTGCATCACTGATGCCGTAGGTGATAGCGCCATGGCGGCGAGCCAGCTGCAGGGCTGTGGCATCGTCGGCACACACCACTTTGATGCCTTCAACTTCACCGAGGTACGCATCGAACGAAGCCACAATGCCGGCAAACGAACCATGCTCATCTAAGTGATCGGTGTCTACGTTGGTGAGAATTGTGGAATGCGGCGCAATCGCTCGATGACTTGAATCACTCTCATCTGCTTCGACGACAAAAACATCACTGCCCCAGTGGGCACTCGACTCGAGTTGGGGAACCTCGGCACCAATGAGATAGCCCGCGTCGCGTCCGGCAGCACGCAACATGAGAGTGAGCAGCGTGGTGGTCGTGGTTTTGCCGTGGGTGCCAGCCACCGCCACCGTGCGGGCTTGTTTGCTGACCCACCCCAGCATCTGCGCGCGCGACCAAACGGTCTTGCCGGCCTGGCGAGCTGCGACAAGTTCAACATTGGTTTCTCGCACCGCCGCCGAGTGCGTGACGATTTCACATTCGGCAATCGCACCAGCATCATGCGGCACGTTGACTACTATCCCCAACGCTCGCAGGCGATCCACAGTTGGTGACTCGACCGTGTCGCTTCCTGAAACCACACCACCCATCTCGCGCAAGATGATGGCAATGGCACTCGTGCCGGGGCCACCCACCCCAACGATGTGAATTCGTGGTGGCACGTGCGCACGGGTTATTGGCGTTGGTTCGTCTGACATCTCAGCGCGCCACCGACTCGATGATGGCACCAATTGCCGAAGAACGATTCAGCGCGCCAAGCGCATACGACGCAGCAGTCAATCGTTCACTCAAGGCGACATCATCGACGAGTCGGCTGAGTTCACCGGCAAAGCGATGTTCCAACTCGTGTTCTTGCACCATGAGTGCGGCACCCGCGTCACCCAACCAGGCGGCATTCAGGCGTTGATGATCATCGGCGGCCTGCGCCCACGGAATGATGATTGCTGCCGAGCCCACCGACACCAACTCGGCCACGGTGCTGGCGCCGGCGCGACACACGGTGATGTCGGCCAGCTGCCAGACATCAGCCATATTGTCGTGACCCGCGCGCCGCACATATTGCAGCAACGAACCCGACGGCAAAGCAAACGTCGTATCCATGTACCGCTCGCCAGCCAGATGCACTACGGCCACGTCAGCCCGATTCGCATTCGCAACGGCCCACTCCTCGATGGCGCGATTCACCACCAGCGAGCCGAGTGAACCGCCCATCACCACCACCACGCGGCGAGCAGCATCGATCCCAAACATTTCGGCGGCTTGCTTACGTGCACCATCGTGGCTCGCGGTGTTGCGCGAGAGACGTCGCACTGCGGCGCGTACCGGAGCACCAGTGTGGGTGGCACCCGGCAACTTCGAATTCGCAAATGCCACCGCAACTGCAGCTGCACGACGCGCCTGGCGGCGTGTTGCCAAACCTGGATGCTGGTCGTAGCTCACCACCACAACCGGAATTCCCAATGCTCGAGCAGCACGGACTGCTGGTTCACTAGCAAAACCGCCGACGCTCACCACCACTCGTGGCTGCCACTGGCGAAACTGTCGCCCAGCCTGAGCCGAAGCGACGACCAACTTCACCATTGCTGTAGCGGTGCGCCACAAGGCGCGTGGCGAAATGCTGCGCTGCAAGCCATCCACATTGAGCAACAACCGAGGGTGCTGGCTGTTGGCCAACAAGCGTTGGTCACTGGGCCGCTGCGACGCCACGAATGCAATTGATAGCGGCGCACGACCCTGTTCGATGAGCTGTTCGGCAATCGCCAGACCAGGAATGATGTGGCCGGCCGTGCCACCACCAGCGATGACGGCAAAAACTCGCGGTGACAAGGGCGCTGTCGACGATGAAGACATTGCCGCCACCAAACTTACCCGAACCCTACCGTGCGCTGCAGGTGCAGCCGAGTGCTACTGCACCTTTCGCGCGACGTTCAACAGCAATCCCGCGGCGGCAAGTGTGAT
>JBILFO010000026.1:0-15764 GCA_044351505.1 Ilumatobacteraceae bacterium | reverse complement strand
TCCATCAAAGATGGTGCCGAAGTGGTGGGTGCTCGCACCCGTGTCAAAGTGGTGAAGAACAAGGTTGCACCGCCGTTCCGTCAGGCCGAATTCGACATCACCTACGGCAAAGGCATCAGCCGCGAAGGCTCGGTGCTCGACCTTGCCGTCGAAATGGGCATCGCCAAGAAGTCTGGCGCCTGGTTCACCTACGACGGTGAGCAACTCGGCCAGGGTCGCGAGAACTCCAAGCAGTTCTTGATCGACAACCCCGACGTGATGATGCAAATGTCGGCACGCGTGCGCGACAAAGCAATGGCCAGGCCGGTCGAAGAAGTGCCAGCTGGTTTCACCAAGCAAGACGAAGCGCCAATCGAACTCGAATAAGCGCGCGGCGGCAGTTGGCCGCCGGATCACCATAATTGTGCGGGTGTCGCCTTCGGGTGGCACCCGCACTTTTTGTATGCCTCGCTAGCCTGCTTAGCGTTGTGACTCGTCGATACGTGGTGCGCACGTTCGGCTGCCAGATGAACGAGCACGATTCCGAGCGAATTGCCGGGCTGTTAGAACAAGACGGCCTCGAGCCGATTGACGACGAAGCCAAAGCCGACGTGGTGGTCATTAATACGTGTTGCATTCGAGAAAATGCCGACAAAAAGTTGTACGGCACCCTCGGCACGATGAAGGCCTGGAAAGACGCCGACCCCAGTCGCCAAATTGTGGTGGCGGGCTGTTTGGCGCAAAAAGATCGCGAACTGGTGCGGCAACGCGCACCGTGGGTGGACGTGGTGCTTGGTACCCACAATGTGCACCGGGCCACCGAATTGCTCAACGAGTCGCGTGTCAGTGGGGCAGTGACCGAGATTTTGGACGAAGCAATCGTCGATGACTACGCACTGTTTCCTTCGGCGTTGCCAGTGCGACGCGAAACGTCGTATCGCAGTTGGGTGACCATTCAGATCGGCTGCGACAACACGTGTGCCTATTGCATCGTTCCGGCCGTGCGCGGGCGCGAGATCAGCCGGCCGTTTGAGGGCATCGTCGATGAAGTGCGTGGGTTGGCCGCCAGTGGGGTAACTGAAATTTTTCTGCTCGGGCAAAACGTCAATTCGTATGGCCGCGACTTGTCGTTGGCTAGTCGTCGAGCCGGTGACGAGTCGGTGCGTGTCGTGCCGCAGTTTGCTGCATTGCTACGCGCCGTTGGTGCAGTGCCTGGAGTGCAGCGGGTGCGATACATGAGCCCGCATCCCAAAGACATGCGTGAAGACACCCTGCTGGCCATGGCCGAAACCACCAGCGTGTGTGAGCACCTGCACTATCCATTGCAGGCCGGCAGCGACGCCGTGTTGGCAGCGATGCATCGCGGTTACACCGCCCAGCGCTATTTGGATCGTCTCGCTGAAGCGCGACGCACCATCCCTGACTTGGCGGTGACCACCGATGTGATCGTCGGGTTTCCTGGCGAAACCGAAGCCGATTTTGTGCAAACTATGGAAGTTGCCGCAGCCGCGCAATTTGATGCGGCCTATTTGTTCATTTTTTCGCCGCGCGAAGGCACCACCGCAGCTGCAATGGTGGACAAGTTTTGTGACCCAGCCGAAGTAAGCGAGCGATACAACCGATTGAAAGTGGTGCTGGACCGCACGGCCGTGCAACAGCATCGGGCCCGCATCGGACGTGTCGAAGAAATCGTGGTCGAAGGAACGAGCCGCAAGAACCCTGACCATCTCACGGGTCGCACCCGCCAAAACAAGTTGGTGCATTTTCCGGTGACCGAAAAGTTGCGACTCGGCACGTATGCGCGTGTCGAGATTATTGACGCAGCACGATTTCATCTAACGGGGCGACTCCTCGAGGTCACGGCGTTGCCAACGCATCGCACCCGACTTGCCGTTGCTTCGGCGTGACGTCGGCTTAGGTTCACTTCACTCATGCAGCAAGTTGCCATCGTCGCACCAACAGCAAGCGGCAAGAGCGATGTTGCCATGGCGGTGGCGCACGCCACTGGCGCCCACATCGTGGCGGTCGACGCCATGCAGGTGTATCGCGGTATGGATATTGGCACTGCCAAACCCACCGCTGCCGACCGTGCGAGTGTGCCGCACCACTGCATCGATCTGGTCAACCCCGACGAGCGATTCAGCGTGGCTGAGTACAAACAGCATGCGGCCTTGGCCCGCAGTGCAATTGCCGCTGCTGGCGCGCACGCAGTGTTTGTGGCTGGCACGGGGCTGTATCTCACTGCGGTGATCGACGACTTGCAACTGCCGGGTGAATGGCCGGCGGTGCGCGCTGAATTGCAAGCCGAGCCCGACGTGGGGGTGTTGTTCGCGCGCCTAGAAGCACTCGACCCGTTGGCGGCTTCACGCTCGGATAAGAGCAATCGTCGACGCATTGAACGTGCACTCGAAGTGTGTATCGGCAGCGGCCAGCCGTTTTCGTCATTCGGCCCTGGCACGGGTGCGTATCCGCCAAGCGACGTGCAGCAAATTGGCATTGCCTGGCCGCGCAAAACACTGTCGCAGCGCATCGAGCACCGTGTGCACACCATGATGGCGGCCGGATTTTTGGCCGAAGTGCGTGGGCTTGCCGAACGTTGCACGCTGTCGCGTGAGGCCAAACAAGCCCTCGGCTATCGCGAATTGCTGGCCCACCTGGCTGGCGAGTTGAGCCTTGACGAAGCCGTTGCCCAGATGGTGCTGCACACCCGGCAATTTGCCGTGCGCCAAGAACGCTGGTTTCGCCGCGACCCGCGCATCACGTGGATTGCCATCGACAGCGACCCCGTTGCCGAGGTCACGCCCCGGGTGTTGGCGCTCTTGCGATAGGCATAAGGGAACCAACCATGATGAGAGTCAGCAAATTCGACGCCTGGGGCAACGACTTCTTGGTGCTGGATGTGGCCCAATTGCGTAGTGCTGGCGTTGACGAAGCTGCTGTCGCCTGGCCAGAAGTTTCTCGCGCTTGGTGCAATCGGGCGTCGGGCATCGGCGCTGACGGCTTGTTGTTGCTCGAGCGCATCGACGATGTCGACGCGTGCATGCGGTTGTACAACAGCGACGGCTCAACTGCCGAGATGAGCGGCAATGGCGCGCGCTGTTTTGCCCACGCGTTGTTTCGCAGTGACGCAGCGCGTGGCGAACGGGTGTATCGCTTGCATACCGATGCCGGTGTGCGAGAAGTAACAGTTGGCGAGCAAGACAGCAATTTGGTCGTCGCAACCGTCGACATGGGCGAGGTCAGCACTATTGATGCACCCGCCAATTGGGCTGCCATCGGTACGCACCCAGATCGCCCCGTAGTGCACGTGTCGGTGGGTAACCCGCACACAGTGGTGGGCGTCGACGATGTGGATTCGGTGGATATCGGCCAACTTGGTCGACAGGTGCCGCAAGTGAATCTAGAAATCATTGCACCAGGCCCCGGACGAAATGCGATCACCATGCGCGTGCACGAGCGCGGCGCAGGCATCACCCAAGCCTGTGGCACCGGGGCGTGCGCAAGTGCGTGGGCGGCACTGCGCTGGGGTCTCGTGTCGTCGACAACAGACCGTGTGGAGGTAACCGTGCACATGCTGGGTGGCGATGCGGTGGTCACCTTGAATGCGCCAGAAGCCGGCCGCGTTGCTCTTACTGGCCCGGCGCAATACGTCGACAGTTATGACGCGTCACTCGAAGCACCGTATTCGGTGACGGCGCCGCGCAACACATGACATCGCCATACCAAGAGGCGCTTGGCCGCACGCTCATCGAGCGCACGATTCGCGAAAAAATTGTGCTGGTGGCCGTGACGCTTGATGGTCGCACCGATGCCGAAACCAACGACAGTTTGGACGAGCTCGAGCGACTGGTCGACACCGCAGGGGCCGACGTGGTAGCGCGACTCACGCAGCGACGCGACAAACCCGACCCGGCGTCATTTATCGGCAAAGGGAAAGTGGACGAACTCAAAGCCACCTGTTTGGCTGTTGATGCCGACACGGTTGTGTTCGACAACGAGTTGGCACCCGCGCAACAATTCAATTTAGAAAAAATCTTGGGCCGCACCGCCATCGATCGCACGGCAGTCATTCTCGACATTTTCGCCCAAAACAGCCACACCCTGGAGGGCAAAGCTCAAGTCGAACTGGCCCTCATGCGCTATCGACTGCCGCGAATTCGCCGCGGTGCCAGTGCTGGGCTCACTCAGCAAGGTGGCGGTATCGGCACGCGGGGCCCGGGTGAAACCAAGTTAGAAACCGATCGCCGCCGGATCAACGACCGAATCGCCAAACTGGATCGCGAACTGCGCGAGTTGCAACGCACCCGCGACGAGCAGCGCAAAGGTCGGGCCCGCAGCGGGTTGGCCAACGTGACCATCGTGGGTTACACCAACGCCGGCAAGTCGACTTTGCTCAATCGTTTGACTGCGGCTGGGGTGCTGGTAGAAAACCGGCTGTTTGCCACGCTGGATCCGACCACGCGTCGGCTTGCGTTGCCGGGTGGCGAACCTGTGTTGCTCACCGACACGGTGGGTTTCATTCGTCGACTGCCGCACACGTTGATTGAGGCGTTCAAAAGCACGCTTGAAGTTGCGACCAGAAGCGACCTGTTGTTGCATGTCGTCGACTCGAGCGCCGTCGACCCACTCGGCCAGATCGAAGCGGTGCGCGAAGTGCTCGGTGAAATTGCTGCCGACCGGGTGCCCGAGCTGTTGGTGTTCAACAAAGCCGAAGCCGATCACGATGCAGCAAAACGCTTGGTGTATGACAACCCAGGCTCGGTGGCAATTTCGGCGGCAACCGGCGAGGGCATTGATGACCTGCTGCGCACAATTGCCGATCGGGTTCGTTCACTCACAGCAGTGGTGGAGCTTTTGGTGCCTTACGAACGTGGGGACGTGATGGCATCGCTGCATCGCGAAGGCGAAGTGGTGTCGACATCGCACGAAGATGGGGGAATCCGCGTGCGGGCACGCCTGGCCGATGCATCACGAGGCCGCCTGACAGAATTTGTCGTGGTTCCTCAATGACTGCTCAACCCTTTGTTCCGCCGCCATACCCCTACGACCGACTCGACTCGCTTGCCAAATTGGCGGCAACGCACGATGGCGGTGTGATTGATTTGTCAATTGGCACGCCGTGTGATGCGCCAACCGCCGCCGTGATTGCAGCACTTGCAACATCTAATGCCGAGCGCGGATACCCAGCCAGCATTGGGTCTGAGCCGCTGCGTGGTGCAGCGCGCGACTGGATGCGTCGCCGCTTTGATATCGATGTGCCCAGTGCTCAAATTGCGGTGTGCGTGGGTTCGAAAGAATTCGTTGCCTCTACACCGCACTACATGAAGCTGCGCCGCCCCGATCGCGACACCGTGCTGTTTCCGGCTGTGGCGTATCCGACCTATGAAATGGGTGCGATTTTGGCTGGCTGTCGTGCGGTCGCCGTGCCGATGACTGCTGCTGGTGGGTTGGATCTGTCGGCAATTTCAGCCGATGATGCGGCACGTGCGCTGATGTTGTGGGTCAATTCGCCGAGCAACCCCACCGGGGCCCTCGACGATCTAGGTGCCGCTGCACGCTGGGGGCGTATCCATGGAGTGCCGGTGTTCAGCGACGAGTGCTATGTGGAATTCACCTGGCACCAAGCCGGTGAAAGCATCGTGCAACACGGCCTTGACGGCGTGGTGGCGTTGCACTCGTTGTCGAAGCGATCCAACTTGGCTGGTGTGCGGGTGGCGTTTTACGCCGGCGACGCCGACATCGTGAACTATTTGAAAGAAGTTCGCAAGCACGTGGGCATGATGGTGCCCGGGCCCGCGCAGGCAGCCGGTGTGGTGGCGCTAAATGACGATGCACATGTGGCGGCCCAGCGTGAGGTGTATGCGCGTCGGCTGGCGCGTACTGCTGACGTGTTGTCACGTTGGTCGGGCATCAACATTGCCCAGCCGGCTGGTGGGTTCTATTTGTGGTTTGATGCCCGCGACGGTTGGGAGTTCGCCGAGCGCCTCGCGCGCGACGGTGGGGCACTGGTAAGCCCGGGAGATTTCTACGGTGCTGGCGGCGCCAACAATGTGCGGGTGGCCGTAGTGCAACCAGATGATCGCATTGAACTGCTTGCTCAACGCTTGAAATAACGCTGCGGCACTGGTGCTGCTTCGGCTTACAGCCTGCGCAGCTGTATTACTGGTGCTGCTTCGGCTTACAGCCTTCGCAGCTGTATTACTGGTGCTGCTTCGGCTTACAGCCTTCGCAGCTGTATTACTGGTGCTGCTTCGGCTTACAGCCTTCGCAGCACTGTCACCACTTTGCCGAAGATAGTGATGTCGGAGGGGTCAAAGATCATCGGAGACATTGCCGAGTTGGAAGGCACCAGCACCACTTTGTTGCCGTCGCGTTTGAAGGTTTTTACCGTGGCTTCGTCACCCGGAATGCCGGCTACGACAATGTCGCCATTGCGCGCCACATTTTGTTGACGACACACCACGAAGTCGCCGTCGAGAATGCCGGCATCGATCATCGACTCGCCGCGCACCTTCAACATGAATAGCTCACCGTCACCGGTGAAGTCCATCGGGAGCGGCACCAGCTCTTCGACATTTTCTTGGGCCAACACGTTGACACCAGCGGCCACTTCGCCAACGAGCGGAATGTATTTTGTTGGGCGGCGATCCATCGTGACGCCTGAAGCGGAATCGAAACGCATTTCGATGGCCCGTGGCTTGGTGGGGTCGCGACGCAGGTAGCCGAGTTCTTGCAGTGTGGCGAGGTGGTTGTGCACCGTGGCCGATGACGAGAGCCCGACGGCTTCGCCAATTTCGCGCACCGATGGGGGATAGCCACGCTCGCGCATGCACTCTTCGATGTAGACGAGGATTTTTCGCTGGCGATCACCGAGGCGAGCGATGGGATTGGTGTTGTCACTGGTCATGTCAGAAAGCGTACGCCTGTTCGCCCCCAAGGTCAAACACATGTTCGTATATTTGCGGGAAATCCCTGAAGCCGTTGCTGCGCTTGGGTTTCTGGGGAGGTTGTACTACGAACACCCGTTCGCTATGGTGGAAGCCGAGGGGAGAACACCTGTTCGCCCCCACCCGCAATCACCCAACCCCCAAGCACCCAACCACAAAGGAAACTCCCATGGCCACCATCGTGTTCGCAGGACAACTCCAACCCACCACCCGTCGCACGGCAATCCGCCAAGCGGCCCACACTCGCCAAGTGCAACGCGTCTATCGACGTCGACGCCTCGGGGCGATGTTTGCCATTACTGCCGTAGCAGCCGCTGTGTTGCTCAGCATGTTCTCGCTGTTCGGTGCCAGTGCTGCTGCCGACGGCAGTGCCGGTCGATCCGCAGCCCCGAAGTACGTCGTGGCCCAACCAGGTGACACCTTGTGGTCAATCGGTGAACGCATTGCCCCCAATGCCCCCATCAGCGAAGTGGTCGATCATCTCGTGCGCCTGAATGGAACGGCGATTACGAGCGGCCAGCTCATTCGCATCCCCTAAACAACAGGGTCGCTTGCGGCACTACTCTGGGCGCAACGTGCGTTGCCCCAGTTGCAGTCATGATGACTCGCGAGTTCTTGACTCGCGGGCTGCCGAAGACGGTGCCGCTGTGCGCCGCCGGCGTCAATGTCTCAAGTGCGATACACGGTTCACCACGTATGAACGCATCGATGAATTGCCGGTGTACGTCATGAAACGAAGTGGCGACAAAGAGCCCTTTGATCGGCTCAAGATTGTGGCGGGGCTGGGGTCAGCCACCAAGGGGCGCCCCATATCTGCGCAAGACCTTGACGACTTAGCAACGTCTGTGGAAGACGCGATGCGCTTGTCGGGTGGCGACGTAACGAGTGCTCAAGTTGGTCAGGCGGTGCTCGAGCGGTTGCGCAAACTCGACGAGGTTGCCTATCTGCGCTTTGCAAGTGTGTATAAAGGCTTCGACGAGGCGTCCGACTTTCAACGCGAGATCACCTTGCTTGAAAAGCGCACGGCTGCCAAGCCGCGCAAAAAGAGGTAAGGCAATGTCCGACCTGGGTCAAGCGGAAACGAGCAAAGCCGACCGCGTCGTGGTGCGCACGTGTCCGCTTTGCGAAGCAGGTTGTGGGCTGGAGATTTCGGTGCGTGACACCACCGTCGTGAGGATTCGCGGCGACATGAACGATGTGTTTTCCCAGGGCTACATCTGCCCGAAAGGCTCGACTCTGAAGCAGTTGCACGAAGACCCCGATCGGCTGCGGCAACCACTAGTGAAACGCAACGGCAAACATGTCGAAGTGTCGTGGGAAGAAGCGTGGGAACACGTCGAGCGGGGTTTCACCCAGGTCATTGCCGACCACGGCCGCGAGTCGATTGGCGCCTATCTCGGCAACCCTGGTGCACACAACTTGTCGGCAATGACGTTCAATCGCGTATTGCTCACTGCGATTGGCAGTCGCCAACGTTTTAGTGCGTCGAGCGTTGACCAAGTTCCCAAACAGGTGTCGGCTGGCTTCATGTTTGGCACCGCCATCTCGGTGCCTGTTCCTGATCTTGATCGCTGCGATTATTTGCTGATGTTGGGTGCCAATCCGTATGCCAGCAACGGCAGCTTGGCCACAGCACCCGATTGGCCGGGGCGACTCGAAGCACTTCGCGCACGCGGTGGACGCATCATCGTGGTTGATCCACGTCGCAGTCGCACTGCCGAGTCGGCCGACGAGTGGCTGGCAATTCGTCCGGGCACCGATGCACTGCTGTTGGCGGCCATGGTCACGGCGGTGTTCGAAGCGCAACGAGCACACCTCGGTGACCATTTGGCTGGTCACGTGAACGGTCTCGCAGAAGTGCAACAGGCCTTGGCCGAGTTCACGCCCGAGGCAGTGGCACGCGTGGTGGGCATTGACGCCGTCACCATTCGTCGCATCGCCATCGAGCTGTGCGACGCCAAACGGGCCGCGGTGTATGGGCGTATCGGCACCACCACCGTGAGCTTTGGCACCACCGCATCGTGGTTGGTCGATGTGCTCAATGCAGTAACAGGCAACCTCGACATTGTCGGCGGGGCGATGTTTCCACTGCCAGTGGCCTCAGGGCCAACCACGCGCGGCAAACCAGGTGTTGGCAAGGGTTTTCGCACCGGCCGTGGAAAGTCGCGGGTGCGCAACTTTCCCGAAGCCCTAGGGGAGTTCCCGGCGGCACTCATGGCCGAAGAAATTGACACACCTGGCCCTGGGCAAATTCGCGCCATGGTTGTGGTGGGTGGCAATCCGGTGCTCAGCACACCAAACAGCGAGCAGCTGGATAAGTCGTTTGCCAGCCTCGACTTCATGGTGAGTGTCGACATCTATCTGAACGAAACTTCACGCCACGCTGACGTGGTGCTGCCGGCGCCATCAAGCTTGTATCGCAGCCACTACGACTTGGCGTTGCTGAACTTTGCGCTGCGCAGTGTGGCGAACTACAGCCCACCGGTGTTTGACTTGCCACCTGGGGTGCCTGACGAGTGGGAGATTCTGGCCAAACTGGCGGGCATCGTGCAGGGTCTGGGCACCAATGTCGACCCCGACACGATCGATGACATCAGCATTCGTTCGCTCATCGAGTCCACCGTGCGCGACGACACCAGCGTGATCGCCGGTCGCAACCCTGACGAGATCTACGAGGCCTTGAGCAGCCCTGAAAACGGTTCGTTGCGCGGGCCAGATCGCATCTTGGATTTGTTGTTGCGCATCGGCCCATTTGGCGAGGGCTTCGGGGCCAACCCGGCAGGTGCAAGCGTGGCGATGTTGAAACAACATCCGCACGGTGTGGATTATGGCGCGCTGATTCCGCGGATTCCCGAAGTGTTGCGCACCCCAAGCGGAAAAATCGAGCTCGCCCCAGCCGAGTTGATTGCCGACCTGCCGCGCTTGCGGGCATCGTTGGGCGCCGACCCCGACGCAATGTTGCTTGTCGGACGTCGCCATCTGCGTTCCAACAATTCGTGGATGCACAACATTCGCGTTTTGGTGAAAGGCAAGCCGCGTTGCACTCTGCAGATTCACCCCGATGATGCCGCACGACTCGGTGTGGTCAACGGTGGCGCTGTGCGGGTGACCAGTCGAGTGGGCTCGGTGATTGCACCGGCAGAAATTACCGATGCGATTCGTCCACGCGTGGTGAGCCTGCCGCACGGTTGGGGCCACGACCTGCCGGGCACACGACAGTCAGTGGCGCACGAATTTGCTGGGGTGAACTCGAACGTGCTGACCGATCACGAAGCAATCGACCCGTTGTCAGGCAATGCAGTGCTCAACGGCATCCCGGTGGCAGTCACCGCGGCGTCGAAGTAGCACCAGTTACGGCACTCATTGCAGCACGTGTTACGGCACGGTAACTTTTTGCCGAGCGCCCCGAAATTCGCCAAATAGTCAAATTTCACGCTTGTAGGCTGATACCACCGGTTGTGGGCGGAACTGCAATTACGGGCTGTTTTCTACCATCCCTAGTGGTACGTCGTTGACCCACTATGGTCATTACTCCCCCCAACGAGAATTCGTCATCCCCCCAACAAGAATCCGTCATCACCGCAACACCGTCAACTAGAACAAGTCCTCACCAACAACGAAAGGCAATGCAATGTCCATCGCTCCGGAGCGTCTCTCCATCGGAATTAATCGCCACTTCACACAACCTGAAGTTCACCCTTACGACATGGTCAAGTGGGAAAAGCGCGATGCGCGCATCAGCAACTGGAAAGACGGCAGCGTGGCCTTCGAGCAACGCGACGTCGAGTTCCCCGACACATGGTCGCTCAACGCCACCAACATCGTTTCGCAAAAATATTTCCGCGGCACACCCGGCACATCTGAGCGTGAAGTTTCGTTGCGCCAGGTCATCGACCGCGTGGCCGACACCATCGCCAATTGGGGCATCCAGGGCGGCTATTTCGTAGACGAGGCCGAGGCTGAGGCATTCCGCAATGAGCTCAAGTACATCCTCGTCACCCAGCGCGCGGCATTCAACAGCCCGGTGTGGTTCAACATCGGCGTCAAAGGCGTGCCGCAACAGGCGAGTGCCTGCTTTATTTTGGCCGTCGAAGACACGATGGACGGCATCCTCAACTGGTATCGCGAAGAAGGCACCATCTTCAAGGGCGGCTCAGGTTCGGGCATCAACTTGTCGGCCATTCGTAGCAGTGCTGAAACCCTGAAGGGTGGCGGCACCGCGTCGGGCCCAGTTTCATTCATGCGTGGCGCCGATGCGTCGGCAGGCACCATCAAGTCGGGTGGCAAAACTCGCCGCGCGGCCAAGATGGTCATCCTCAATGTGGACCACCCAGATATCGAAGAGTTCATCTGGTGCAAATCACGTGAAGAGAAAAAGGCGCGCGCCCTCGCGGCCGCCGGTTTCGACATGGACTTGGACGGCTCGGACTCGTTCTCTGTGCAGTATCAAAACGCGAACAACTCCGTGCGCGTAACCGATGACTTCATGCAAGCCGTCAAAGAAGACCGCGACTGGGATCTGAAAGCAGTCAAAGATGGCCGCACGGTGCGCACGATGAAAGCCCGCGATTTGTGGCGTCAACTTGCCACGGCCTCGTGGGAGTGCGCCGACCCCGGTTTGCAGTTCGACACCACCATCAACAAGTGGCACACCGCGCACGCAGCGGGCCGCATCAATGGCTCTAACCCGTGCAGCGAATACATGCACATCGACAACTCGGCGTGCAACCTGTCGTCGATCAACTTGCTCAAGTACCTCAACGACGACGATTCGTTCGATGTCGATGCGTACCGCCACACGATCGAAGTGATGTTCACGGCCCAAGAAATTCTCGTGGGCAACGCCGACTACCCAACCGAAAAGATCGCTGAAAACAGCCGACTCTTCCGCCAGTTGGGCTTGGGCTACGCCAACATCGGTGCGCTCTTGATGGCACTCGGTATGCCGTACGACTCCGATGGTGGTCGGGCCTGGGCGGCAGCGCTCACGTCGATGATGACCGGTCATGCCTATGCAACAAGCGCTCGTATCGCCAGTCGCATGGGACCATTCGCTGGCTTCACTGCCAACGAGCGGTACATGCTCAACGTATTGCGCATGCACCGCGATGCCGACAAAGAAATCGACAACACCGACGTGGTGCAAGCCGATCTGGTCGAAGCAGCAACTGCTTCATGGACCGCAGCAGTGCGCGACGGCGAAGAATACGGCGTGCGCAACAGCCAAGCCACAGTGCTCGCACCAACTGGCACCATCGGCCTCATGATGGACTGTGACACCACAGGCATTGAGCCCGACCTTGGCTTGGTGAAGTTCAAGAAGTTGGTGGGTGGCGGCAACATGACCATCGTCAACCAAACAGTGCCACGCGCGTTGAAGAACCTCGGCTACGAAAAGCCCGTAATCGACCGCATCATTGCGCACATCGATACGAACAAGACCATCGTCGGATCGCCCGACTTGCGCACCGAACACCTGCCGGCGTTCGCTTGCTCGATGGGTGACAACGTGATTCATTATCAGGGTCATGTGCGCATGATGGGCGCGGTGCAGCCGTTCCTCTCGGGTGCTATTTCCAAGACGGTAAACATGCCAGAAAACGCGACGATTGAAGAGATCGAACAGATCCACATGTTGTCGTGGGAGCTCGGGCTGAAGGCCGTTGCGATTTATCGCGACAACTGCAAAGTTGGCCAACCGTTGTCAACCATGAAGAAAGACGACGACAAGACCGACACGGGTGCTGGCAATGTGGCCACTGCAACTGTCGAGCGCGTCATCGAGCGCATCGTCAATCAGCCGGTTCGACACAAGTTGCCACGTTCACGTCGTGGTCGCACGTTCGAATTCCGCGTTGCTGACTGCAAAGGCTTCGCCAACGTGGGCGAGTACGAAGATGGTCGCCCAGGCGAAATCTTCCTCACGGTGTCCAAGCAGGGCTCGACTCTGGCTGGCATCATGGACTCGTTCGCCAAGAGCATCTCGTATGGATTGCAGTACGGCGTGCCGTTACATGCGTTCGTCGAGGCGTTCGTCAACACGCGCTTTGAGCCAGCTGGCATGACCGATGATCCAGACATTCGCATGGCATCGTCGATCATCGACTACTTGTTCCGTCGTTTGGCAGTCGAATACATGACCTCTGCCGAGCGTGCCGAATTGGGCATCTTCACTCGTGAAGAGCGCTTGCAGCCAACGCTGCCAGGTGTCGAAGAGACCGCGGTAGACACTGCCCAAGGCGTCGACATTTTCGCTGACCCCAAGACCATTCCGTCGGCAGGTGAACTTGCCGCCAGCATGGCAGCAGGGGTGATGGATCACGGTTCATCCAAGTCGGCTCGTACGGGTGCGATTTGCTCGGCGTGCGGTTCATCCAACATGCGTCGCGCCGGTGCGTGTCATGTGTGTGGCGACTGCGGTTCCACCAGCGGCTGCTCCTGACCTCACCAGACGTCATGCCTCGTAATGGGGCGCGTCTGGCAACATAGCAACATGCACACTGCGGCATCACAGGGCTGCCCCTTGTCGTGACCGAAGTTGCATGGTTCGCAGCACTGTGCGACGACGACTACGAGTTCCTCGGTGTTCGCGACCCCGCGTTGGAGTCGTCTTGGCGCCACTGCCGCGACATCGTGCTGCGTGCCGAGGCCAATGGTTTTGACAACGTGTTGCTGCCATCGGGCTATGCGCTGGGTATGGATGCCACAACTTTTGCTGCGGCCATCGCCGTAGAGACGAGTCGCATCAAATTGCTTTTGGCGGTGCGGCTGGGCGAATTGGTGGTGCCGCAACTGGCCCGCCAAATTGCCACGTTGCAACAGATTGCTGGCGGGCGATTGGTGATCAACGCGATTTCGTCAGATGTGCCTGGCGAAACATTGTCGAGTGAGGCTCGGTATCAGCGCACCACCGAATCGCTGGCTGTGCTGCGCACCTTGCTACGTGGTGAGCGTGCTGGCCTTGACGGTGAATATGTCACCGCTCACGTGGATGCGCCACGCATCGCAGTGGATCACCCGCATGACCCTGTGGTCTATTTCGGTGGGCTTTCCGAAGCTGCTCGGCAGTGTGCAGCCGAGTCGTGTGATGTGTATCTGATGTGGCCCGACACCACCGAGCGTATGCGTGCTGTGATGCGCGAGATGGACGATCGTGCTGCGGCCTTTGGTCGCACGCTGCGCTATGGCTGGCGTAGCCACGTGATCGTGCGCGACACCGAGATGCAAGCCCGTGCTGCAGCCATACGGCTGTTGTCACGGCTTGACGCACAAGACGGGGCTGCGATTCGGGCCAAGTCGCTCGACTCGCAGTCTGTTGGTGTTGCTCGCCAGAGCGAGTTGCGCGAGTCAGCCGATGACGACGGCTATCTCGAGCAACACTTGTGGACTGGCGTTGGTCGAGCCCGCAGTGGGGCCGGCATTGCCATTGTGGGCGACCCCAACCAGGTGAGCGGCAAATTGCTGGAGTTGCGCGATGCCGGTATCGACACGTTCATTTTGTCGGGCTATCCGCACCTAGCCGAATGCGACCTCGTGGCCCGCCACGTGCTACCCGAATTGCGTAGCCCCAAGGTTGCTGAGCGACTCCCATAGCCTGACGATGGGCAGGTTGTCGTCGAACATGAACATTTCCGTCTTTGGTGCTGGCTATGTAGGCCTTGTGACTGCCGCATGTTTCGCAGAGGTGGGGCACCAGGTCGTTTGCTGCGACCACGACACTGAAAAGGTTCAAGCTCTCTCGTCGTGTCGTGTCCCGTTCTACGAGCCTGGGCTCTCTGAGTTAGTTGCCAACGGGGTGGCAAGTGGACATCTGAACTTCACACGCAGTGTTGCAGAGGCACTGAGCCACGCGCGTGTCGCCGTGCTCGCAGTGGGCACGCCGTCGAATACAGACGGGTCAACAGACTTGAGTCAGATTCTGGCTGTGGCAGAAGAAATTCGCGCGAATCTCCAGGGGCCACTCATGGTCTTGGTGAAGAGCACCGTTCCGGTGGGCACTAATGCGAAACTTGCTGGAATCTTTCAGGGCACCGACACCTCGGTGGTGTCTAATCCAGAGTTCCTGAAGGAGGGCTCCGCTGTGTCGGATGGCCTTAAGCCTGACCGCATCATCGTTGGAGCTCGCGACACATCCGCGACGGAACTGTTACGAGAGCTTTACGAACCATTCTCGCGTAACCACGACAAGATGGTCTTCATGACGCCGGAGTCTGCAGAACTCGTGAAGTATGGGGCTAACGCAATGTTGGCAACGAGAATCTCGTTCATGAACGAGCTTGCAGAATATGCGGCCCACGTTGGTGCTGATATTGAAGATGTCAGAAAAGGTATAGGAGCAGATAGCCGCATTGGCTCCAGATACTTATACGCAGGAATCGGGTTCGGTGGAAGCTGCTTCCCCAAAGATTTGCGCTCACTTGGTGCTCAGATGAGCACGAATGGCATTAGTCCGAACTTAGTAAATGCGGTGATTGCACGCAATGACCGACAGATTGAACTAATTGAGGATCGAGTCCGTCACGCGGTCCACGGTGAGCCAGTTCCCGTGGTGGCAATCTGGGGAGTGGCATTCAAACCGAGTACCGACGACATTCGTGAAGCGCCCGCTTTGAAACTGGCAGTTCGACTATTGAGCGCTGGGATGGAGGTCCGATTAGCCGACCCCATCGTGACTCAGGCGCAAGTAGACGCGAGTCTTTCCTCGAGCTCTACAACTTTGTACAGTGATGAGTTCGCAGCGGCAAGAGGTGCGGACGTCGTGGTGCTGGCGACAGAGTGGCGTCAATATCGAAGCCCACACCTTGACGCACTTCGTGAAGTCATGCGCGGCTCGGGTGT
>JBILFO010000025.1:0-15871 GCA_044351505.1 Ilumatobacteraceae bacterium | reverse complement strand
CAGACAAAAAACTCCCAAGCTTGGTGCGGTGAGGGACTGCTTGCGTTTGGGTCGCGAAAAATTCGTCGCCGCCAGCAGTGACCGTGACACGCTCGGCAGTGATGAGGTCGTCTGACTTGGCGAGAAGATTATTGCGATCAGCTGATCGTTCCCACTGTCGTAAGTGCACGGCATCAATGAATCGAAACACGATGTGGTACTCGTCTGACTCACTGCCAGGATGCAGCAGAGTGGCTCCCAGACAACCAGGGAATGCCTGCACTGTAGAGATCATCTCTTCTGACCACGTGGTGAATTGCGCTGAACAGCCTGGCTTGACCGTGCGGGCGATGGTGATGGTCACCGACCCTGGCGCAATTCGCGGGAGCTTTTCAGTATCAAAGGACCCAGTCAGTTCAGCCACGACTTCACAGTAGTTCTCGCAACCACCGCACTGGTGCTACTTCGTCGCTGATGCACCGGTCGGCTCGTAGAATGAACGTATTACTTCTGCATCGAGTGCATCCATCCTTGATACCGGCGTCAAAGTCGTGCGCAATGTCGGCGGATACATAGTCGGTCGAGGTTCGCTTGAACGCCTGTCGGCATTTGTGGATGCTCGACGTGAGCTGGTCGGAGGAGGTGCAAAAGTGGTGTACCTCGTCGATTCGTACTTCGCTAACCAGCCAGCGATGGTTGCACGTTTGGGTGCACGCACCAGCGATGTGGTGCGGTATGTAGATGCGACCGATGAACCAACCACCGATGGCATCGATGCAATCACGAGTGAGCTACGGGGGCTGCTAACCGGATTACCCGCCACAATCGTGGGGTTCGGTGGCGGCACCACGATGGACACCGCTAAGGCTGTGGCTAATTTGCTCACCAATACTGGTAGTGCAGCGGATTATCAAGGCTGGGATCTGGTGAAAGTGGCGGCTGTGCACAAAATTGCGGTGCCCACCATCTCGGGAACAGGCTCTGAAGCAACCCGCACCTGTGTAATGACGAATACCAAGACCGGGTTGAAGCTCGGTATGAATAGTGACTACACAATCTTCGACCAGATGGTGCTCGACCCCGACCTCACTGCGTCGGTGCCACGTGATCAATATTTTTATACCGGAATGGACGCCTACATTCACTGCGTCGAGGCGCTGGCGGGTTCATATCGCAATGCAGTCGGGGACGCCTATTCACGTGAAACCGTCAATCTTTGCCGTCAGGTGTTTCTTGCCGACGACATGATGAGCGCAGAGGCCCGTGAACAATTGATGGTGGCTTCGTATCTCGGCGGTTGTGCCATCGCCACGAGTTATGTCGGCCTAGTGCACCCATTTTCTGCTGGTCTCAGTGTGGTGCTTGGACTGCATCACTGCATCGCAAACTGTATTGCGCTGAACGCGCTTGGTGAGTTCTACCCAGCTGAGCATGCCGAGTTTCAAACGATGATGAATAAGCAGAAGGTGTCTCTTCCCGTTGGCGTTTGTGCGAATCTGTCCGACGAGCAGTATCAGCGACTGGTTGCTGCGACTGTGGTGCACGCAAAGCCCCTTACCAACGCACTCGGGCCGAGCTTCCGTGACGTGCTCACCGACGAACGGGTGACCGAAATTTTTCGGAGAATGTAGCCATGCCTGGCTTCGAAGTAATTGGCGCCGAAGAGCAGGCAGAAATCGATGACATTTTTGCGCGTGGTGGCGTGCTGTTTCGGCACGGGTTTGACGCATTGCGCAACGACTGTTACAAGGTTCGGGATTTCGAGGGGGCTTTTGCCTCATATATGAGTGTGCCTCACGCACTTGCGGTGAGTTCGGGCACTGCTGCGTTGCGGGTGGCACTTGCCGTACTTGATTTACAACCAGGCGACGAAGTCATTACTCAAAGCTTCACGTTTGTGGCGACTGCCGAAGCAATCATCGAGTCGCGCGCGGTGCCTGTGTGCTGCGAGGTTGACGGCACGTTGAATATGGACCCGGCCGATCTTGAACGTCGCATTACACCTCGCACTCGAGCTGTAATTGCAGTGCACATGTTGGGAACCCCCGCTCGACTGCGAGAAATTTCTGCAATCTGCCAGCGTCATAATGTCGTATTGATCGAAGACGCTGCCTGGGGTTGCGGTGGGTCATTGGACGGTCGAGCGCTCGGCACCTGGGGCGCAATGGGCACTTTTAGTTTTGATTTTGCCAAGACGATGACTACTGGAGAAGGTGGCATGATCGTGTTTCGTAATCGCAGTGACTATGAACGGGCCGCAGCCTGGCATGACCACGGGCACGAAAATAACCCTGCTGTGCCACGCTGGGAAGACACACGCTCGGGCAGTGGCTTCAACTTTCGTATGACCGAGCTGCAAGGTGCGGTGGGGTTGGCGCAGTTGCGCAAGCTCGACGATGTAGTGGGTCATCAGCAAAAAAATCGCGATGCAATCTGGCGATCTATCAGCGACCTACCCGGGGTGGTGGCTCGTGACGTGCCAGCAGGGTCTATCGAAACCGCAGATGCATTGGTCTTTGAGACGCCATCACCTACCGTGGCCCGAGAGGTGCGGGCACGATTGGTTGCTGCAGGCTTAGCCACAAAGATTTTGCCGGAAGCAGTCACATGGCACTTTGCTGGAACATGGTCGCACATGCCCGAACTCGTTGCCCAACATGGTGATTTGAGCCAGGCGTTTCCTGTGACTGCGGCGCGGTTGGCTCGGTGTGTTTCGTTACCCGTCACAGTAAAAATGGACGAAGGTGTGCCTGCTCGCGTGCGCGCAGCCATCACCCCAGTTCTGGTGTAGACGGAGTCGTAGCGTGAATGCCATGTCCACCAGCACCTTGGTGTCGGTCATCGTGGCGGCGCATAACGAGGAGCGTTACCTCGGTCGCTGCCTGCGGTCGCTACTTGCACAGCGGTTTGAACGCAGCCGTTATGACGTGATCGTGATTGATGATGCCAGCACAGACCGCACATCAGCCGTTCTGGCCACATTCGGCGACAGCATCACCGTATTGCGTAATGAGACCAATCTGGGTCTGCCAGCCAGTTTGAATCGGGCAATCACCTCTACTCACTCCAAGTTCATCGTCCGTGTTGATGCAGACGACTATGTCAATAGTGCATTCTTGGATGTGATGTACCTGTTCTTGGCAGATAACCCACAGTTTGACGCAGCCGCCTGTGATTACTTATTAGTAGACGACCGTGAAGAAATCATTTCACGCTGCGATGCCATGAAGGAGCCGATTGCCTGCGGCGTTATGTTTCGTACTGAACAGTTGATTGACATCGGGTTGTACGACGAATCATTCCTGCGTCATGAGGATCGTGACTTGCGACTTCGATTTCTGGATAGATACACAATTCACCACGTGCCGTTGCCGATGTATCGCTACCGCCGCCATGAAAACAACATCACTAATGACACAGTCGAAATGGCACACCACGAACGCCGTTTGCACGACAAACATCAGGGGCGAACCGCATGAAATCAGCGCGCATCCAGCTGGGTCAAGTCACAGTGAGCGCCGGCAGCGAGCCATATGTGATCGCAGAAATTGGGGTGAACCACGAGGGTTCGCTTGATCTTGCCAAACAACTGATCAACCTTGCCAAGCAGGGTGGGGCGGATGCCGCCAAGTTTCAGACGTATAAAGCAGAAACGCTTGCATCGAAGCACTCACCCGCATATTGGGACACAACGAAGGAAGCCACGCTGAGCCAATACGAACTATTTAAGAAATATGATGCGTTTGGTCCGGCGGAATACAAGCAGCTGGCCGAGCACTGTGCACGCGTGGGCATTGAGTTCATCTCCACACCGTTTGACGATGAAGCCGTCGACATGTTGGCGCCGCTCGTCGCATTTTTCAAGATTGCTTCGGCGGACATCACCAATACGCCGTTGCTGCGCCGTGTGGCACGCACCAGAAAGCCGGTGATTCTTTCGGTGGGTGCTTCAACGATTGATGAAATTGATGGTGCACTCGCCACACTGCGGGCTGCTGGCGCAACGCAGATTGCGTTGCTGCACTGTATTTTGAATTACCCCACCGCAGATGAAAACGCCAATCTGCGTATGTTGGGTGACCTCGCGGCGCGGTATCCCGAATGTGTGCTGGGTTATTCGGATCACACCACACCCAAGCCTGGCTTGCCGTCGCTGGTGGCGGCCTGGTTGCTGGGGGCAGTCATCTTGGAAAAGCACTTCACACACGACATATCGTTGCCAGGCAACGATCATTATCACGCAATGACCGTCGACGACGTGCGGAGTTTCCGTGAAGAGATTGCCCAAATTTCACCCCTATTGGGCGAGCGAGCCAAGCAGCCGATACCTAGTGAAGAGATTGCCCGACATAATGCTCGGCGCAGCATCGTGGTTGCCCGTGACCTTCCAGCAGGCCATCACATCAGCGAGAACGACATCACCTACAAGCGTCCGGGTACAGGAATCAGCCCACTTTCGTGGGATGACGTCATCGGCATGGTGACGAATCGAGCACTGGCTGCTGATGATGTGTTGCAGTGGGCAGATCTCACCAACGCATGACGCGCACAGTCGCCGTTGTGCAGGCACGGCTAGGTTCACACCGCTTCCCAGGAAAGATGCTTGCAGTCCTTGGCGAGCATTCGCTGTTGGAATGGGTGGTAACCCGAGTTCGCCAGACCGAAGCCATTGACCGAGTAGTCGTGGCGACGACACGTGAACCGCTTGACGACCAAATCGTTGCCGAGTGTGGTCGCTTGGGTGTCGACGTTGTGCGTGGCTCCACGGATGATGTACTCGACCGATTCATGGCGGCCCTTACCGATGATGAGTGCGACACTGTCGTGCGGGTTTGTGCTGACAACCCATTTGTTGATGCAAGTTGTATCACTGCTGTTATCGACGAACATCGCTCAACGGGTGCTGATTATTCGCTTAATCATCGGCCGTTTGGTGCTTGCAACTATGCCGACGGCTTTGGTGTCGAAGTAATCTCGCGAGTTTTGCTTACCGACCTAGATGGTCGCGATTTATCGGCTGAACATCGCGAACACGTGACCCTGGCGATTGCCGATGGCTCGGTGAAGGCACACGTGCATGGCTGCGTGGCACCACCATCCTTGGCTCGGCCTGAACTGCGGTTTGATGTTGATGAACCACAAGATCTGCAGCGCCTCCAGACCCTTGTGGAGTTTGCCAGACTGCATATCGGGAGTAGTGCTGCCGAAGTTGTAGCTGCCGAAGATTTGTATCGGGCCACCTATCCATCATGAGAGAGTTTCGACCTGATGAGATGGCTGCGGCAATCAAGCAGTCGCGCGAACTTCTGCCACATGCCCTCGACGCCTTGTGCGCAGTAATCACTGAAGTCACAAGCCAGGTGCCCAATCGCGCACAAGTGGAGTATGTGTCCCTGTTTTGGCTGCTGCAGATCTGTGACAAGGCAGTAGCAACGAGTGAGTCGACCACGCAGCTCTCGTCAGTTGCCGTCGAGCCAATGGGAATCGGAGTGAAGTCGAATCGCTCGCGCATATTTCAAGCGCTGAGCTCGCCACGCGCTGCCATTGCAATCGTGGATCCCTATTTGAAAGTTGGATTCGGCCAAGAGCTTTCAGCCGTGCTTCGTGTTCGCAAGAAACTGCGCTGGTCCCACGTGAACGGGAGCGCCCCACAAGTAAGCGCTGTCAATGCTCAAGCGCGATTAGCAGTTGCACAACAAGTGAAGTCGAGCACCAGCCTGGTTGAACAACTGCAGCGAACTGTCGCCCTTACAGCACCAATTGAACTTGTGGAGCAGTACCAGTCATTGGGTGAATGGGCCCAAAACGCAAGTACTGCAACCTTGCGGCTGCTCTACACCGCCAATGCACATCAGTCGTCGGCATTCTTTCGG
The DNA here is from genome assembly GCA_044351505.1 of Ilumatobacteraceae bacterium. GTDB lineage: Bacteria > Actinomycetota > Acidimicrobiia > Acidimicrobiales > Ilumatobacteraceae > F1-60-MAGs027. Next base: position 10,019 of record JBILFO010000025.1, on the reverse strand, counting down.
TATTTGGCCTGGGCGCAGCGCCAGATGGGCACCAGGATTGCAATCCATCAGCACGGTGGTGGCTACGGCATTGACGAACAACATCTTGGTGAGGACCACGACATTGCAATCAGCGATGTGTTCTACACATTCGGTTGGCAACGACCAGATTTGGGTAGGCGAGTACGGTCGCTACCGACGGCGATGCCTGAGCGTGCCAAGGGTGCAAAGCCGCAGGGCTACTTGCTGATGAGCTTGCCTGTTTCGGAGCATGTGTATCGCCTGCAGGCGTTTCTTATGCCGGCACACATTGAACATGCTGTAAAGGAAACCATTTCATTTGCCAACGAACTTGCTGCGGATACCGATCTGTGTGTGCGATCATCAGGTGCAGATGAGTTTCCGGTTAGTCGGCTGGTTGGTGCGCAAGCAAAAATCACACATGACACCGGGCGTGGTCGAGGGTCGGTCGCAGCCTCACGTGCCAAATTGACGATTCACAATTATCTCGGCACGTCATGGCTTGAGACCTTGGCGATGGATATTCCAACTGTGTGCTTCTATGACCCCACCATGTATCAACCCAGGGCAGCGGCACAACCGTTTGTTGATGCGCTCGTGCGAGTAGGTGTGGTGCATTATTCGGGCCGAGAGGCTGCAAAGTTTGTGAATTCACTGCGCGGTGACCCGTCATCATGGTGGCGTTCTACCGAAGTGCAAGAGGCTCGCGAGATCTTTGTTGCTCGCTATGCCAATTTCAGCGACAACTGGTTAGATGCTTGGCAAGCCGAGTTCGAGTCGCTGCTTGCCGAATAGTGATTACAAATTTGGTGTGAGTTGTCCGCGTCGATAGTGGTAGCGACACAACAATTCGTAGCGCACCACATCACCAAACAGGGGCTCTTTACGAGTTGTTGAGGTATCACCAACCATGACTGTCTCACCCTCAAATACGACTTGGTCATTGACCAGGCGTGCATTGTTGGTGGCTCGGGCACCACACCAACAGCGGGCTTCCACCTGCATTTCAACACGTTGGTCGGCGATCTCCAGCATGCGACGGGTGCCATCGAACAACAGTCCACGGAAGTCGGTGATGAGCCCGAACGAATACACATCGATACCAAGGTCATCGACAACGGTGGCGAGTTCATCGCACTGCTCGATCGTGTAAAACTGCACTTCATCACAGACCATGAAATCAAGTGGCATGTGCTCGCGTGCGAGCGCGATAAGGCTGGGGGTGCTGCTGATGTCGACGGCTGGTGACGACACTCCCAATCGGCTCGTGACTTGTGAACCATCACGGTCAAGTTTGGTAAGGAGCAGCCCTCGTAAACCGCGCGTGGACAAATTGTGGTGAATCTGGAGCGCGAGCGTGCTCTTTCCAGAGCCCATCGTGCCGAAACTAAATCGTAAAGTCGCCATCGTCGTTGTCTAGATGTCAGCAAAACTGCGAAGTGGCAGTGTTGGGCGCTGTAACCAGTTGTCATCCAAATATGTGGCGGCTCCATCAATTGCGTGAACGGTGTAAGCGTGTCGCGACTTGTCGCTCGTGTTGGCTGCCGACAAGTGGGGGATTGCACCGTCCAGCAAGACCAACGTGCCACGCTTGGCTTCGAGGCTTACGAGATTATCCAGCGGGTAAGGCTCGGGGTCGAGCACGTCAGTAACCGTTGCGGTGCGGGTGTCGTTGAGTCGTGAGCGTGTGCGGACAGCCATACGGTGCCCGCCAGGAACTGCCCACATACAACCGTTCTCTTGAGTGGCATCGTCTATGGCGAACCAGAAACCAACGGCGCTACGTGGCTCGGTCCACAAATATGTGTGGTCGGTATGGCAGGTGACTTCACCGCCGATATGCGGTTGCTTGAAGATGTACATCGACTGCAGCAGCAGCGGTTGGCTCATGCCGATGTCGTGTGCAACTGCGGCCAGTTCGGGCGTGCGACTAAACGAGCTGAACACTGGATCAAGGTCGTGCATGGCATGGCCGAGCTTGTTTAATGCCAGATGCGGTTTGGCACGGAGTTTTCCATGTTCGTCAAATGCATCCTTTTCAAAAAAGCAGCGAATTTGTTCGCCGCTCGACAAAAAGTAATCATCACTGGTGTGCTGAGGCTTGCCGTCGGCAGTGAACACGGTTGCCTGCTCAGGTGACGGCACATGTTGCTCGGCAAGTTCCATCGCTCGTTGGCGCAGGGCAAGGCAGCGATCTGCATCAACAAAATCAGGCACCACAAGAAAGCCATCTTCACGAAACGCAGTGATTTGTTGATCAGAAAGAAAGCGGCCCATGCGTGTCTCAGCTGTTCGGGTTCGTGAAGGTGGATGCCTCGGGAAAGGCATGGGGAAGAATTTCGGTCATCGGCACTGGCACGCCTTCCACTTCCACCAGCAGTGCTGGGCCACCGTGCTCCCACAAAAGTTGCCGGCAGCGACCGCACGGCGTTACCGGTGCATCGTTACCCAATGTGCACACTGCAACCAGGCGTCCACCACCAGAGCGGATGAGTTCGCTCACCATCCCGCACTCGGCACACAACGTGAGGCCGAACGAGGCATTCTCGACGTTGCATCCTGTGACGATGCGACCATCATCAACCAACCCGGCAGCCCCCACGCGAAACTTGGAATACGGAACGTATGCATGTTGCATGGCCTCACGGGCTGCTGCCCGCAGTGAGTGCCAATTGATGTTTGCCATTGCTGGCAACGATAGTCACTTCGTCACACAGTGCACTTGGCGCACGAATATACGCGCCAGAAGACAAGGGTCTAACGGTGGCGTTCTAGCTCGTGCAGCACGACGCTGCTGCCTTTTCGTACCCATAGTCCGGCACCGGCCTGAGTGAACCCGCGGGACAGTCGCTGGCGGTACCACTCGCCCGTACGCAGCGTTGCGTTGAAGTCGGTTTGTGATCGCTCCACCGTATGTTTTGCGTCAAATGAGGTGAGCGCGTCGAAATACAAACATGTGCGGGTTGCTGTTGTGAGATTGCGTAGCGCTCGAGTTGCGGCTTGGTCATCAAGGTACTGCAGCACATCAGTGCAAATCACTAGATCGAATGGTCGCTTCGGGGCCCACTGAGCAATATCGCGACGCTCGTGGCCAAATGTTGCGCAGGCATGTTCGCTCACGTCGGTTGACGTAACACGCACCGCGGGATGCAGCGTGCGATACCAATTGCTCCAGTCACCAGGCCCTGCGCCAACTTCGAGCACCGAGCGCACAGGCGCACCCCACCAAGCGAGCATCTCGTGTACTGCCGTGGCGAGATGAGCAATCTCGTTGACAGAGTGAACTGGGTGTGCACCGTAGTAACGCTCAAAGTAGGAGCGGTCAAATTTTTCGTTTCTCACGCCTTGTGTGTAGCAGCAGCGCAAGTAGCCTTCCAACTGCAGTCAACAACGTCAATGAAAGGCGTCTTTCACCATGTCCATTTTCGATGTGAAAATCCAAGGGCTTACTAGCGGCACCGATGTGCTTGGTGGGGTTGCGAACAAAGTCGTGCTCGTGGTCAATGTGGCATCCAAGTGCGGTCTCACACCGCAATACACCGGTCTCGAAGCCCTGCACAACGAGTTCGCTGGCCAAGGGTTCAGTGTTGTCGGGGTGCCGTGTAATCAGTTTGGCGCCCAAGAACCAGGCTCCGCCGAAGAGATCACGACCTTTTGTTCCACCACGTACGGTGTCACGTTTCCGCTGACCGAAAAAGTGGACGTCAACGGTTCGGCTCGTCATGCGCTGTACGAAAAATTGACGCCAGTGCAGGATGGTGAAGGTCACTCCGGGGACATTCGTTGGAACTTTGAAAAGTTTCTCGTTAGCAAAGATGGAACCACCGTTGTTCGCTTCGGCCCGATGGTGGCCCCCGATGACGCAGCGCTGCGTGCGGCAATCACAAAAGCACTCAGCTGAGTAGCACCATCATGCGTGTAGCAGCCCTGCAAATGGCAATGTCACCTGAGGTGGCATCAAATGTTGTAACTGCTGAGCGCCTCGTGCGTGCTGCTGCGGCGAGTGGCGCCAATGTCATTTTGATTCCGGAGCTGTTCGAAGGCCACTACTTCTGCAAAGACCAGCATGCTGATGAATTGCAGCGGGCCCAACCAGTTGACGGGCATCCAACAGTCACCCATTTCGCACGGATTGCTCGCGAGTTGAACGTGGTGTTGCCACTGAGCATTTTTGAACGGGCCAACAACGCATATTTCAACACGGTGGTCATCGTCGATGCTGACGGAACAACGCTCGGGATATATCGCAAAAGCCACATTCCAGATGGGCCCGGTTATTCAGAGAAGTTCTATTTTGCGCCTGGTGACACGGGTTTTCGCGTCTGGCCCACCCGTTTTGGTGTGGTGGGCGTTGGTATCTGTTGGGATCAATGGTTTCCCGAATCAGCACGCAGCATGGCCCTGCTCGGTGCTGATGTGATTTTGTATCCCACTGCAATCGGTAGCGAACCCCAAAATCCATCGTGGGATTCAAGTGGCCACTGGCAGCGAGCAATGCAGGGTCATGCTGCGGCCAACATCGTGCCGATTGTCGCCGCCAACCGCACGGGGCGAGAAATTGGTCGACCGACTGAGGTGACGTTCTACGGTTCGTCATTCATCACCGATGCAACGGGTGCAAAAGTCGCAGAAGCAGGACGCGACGACGAGCGAGTGCTCATCGCTGACATTGATATTGAAGCCAATCGGGCAATGCGAGCTGCGTGGGGTTTGTTTCGTGACCGGCGCCCCGAGTTGTATGGCGCAATCACCAGCCTTGACGGCAACACCAAGCACTAAGCAGTCTCATCAATGATGCGTATGCCTGCTGAGTTCGCACGGCACGAACGCACTGTGATGTGCTGGCCTTCGCGCCACGAGCTGTACGGCGCTCGAGTGCTCGAAGCCAAGCGCACCCACGCGATTGTGGCCAAAACCATTTCCGGTTTCGAACCAGTGACGATGATTGCTAACGAAAGAGATGCCGGTGAAGCTGCAGCGTTATGCGGAGACACCGTTGATGTGGTGTCGCTGGCTATTGACGACGCGTGGTTTCGCGACAGCGGGCCCATCTACGTAACTGATGGTGCTCAGCGCGAAGGCACCTGCTGGACTTTCAACGGCTGGGGTAACAAGTTCACGCCGTATGCCAATGACGCCAAAATCGCTGCAAAGTGGCTGCAAACCCAAGACGAACCAGCGCGTCATGTTGACATGGTGTTGGAGGGTGGCTCGATCAATGTTGATGGTGCCGGAACTCTCGTGACCACCGAGCAATGTCTGCTGCATCACAATCGCAATCCGTATTTATCGCGCGAGCAGATCGCGGCACGGTTGTGTCTTGAACTGGGCCAGCAACGCGTGGTGTGGTTGCCGTATGGGCTCGCCCTCGATGACGACACCGACGGACATGTTGACAATGTCGCTGCGTTTTGTGCCGAAAATGTGGTGGTGCTCCAGGGTTGTGACGACCCGCTTGAAGCCGACTATCAGCGCTGTGCAGCCAATCGCGCCGCAGCCGAAGCAGCAGGGTTGGAGGTCAGAGAGATTCCCGTATTGCCGTTCATAACAGTCAATAATCAACGGCTCGTTGTGCCGTACTTGAATTTCTATGTAGTAAATGGTGGAGTGATTGTGCCGGTGTGTGGTCACGCTGCCGACGACGACATGATGGCGCTTATTGCTGAGTGGTTTCCGAATCGCCAGATTGTTGGGCTGCACGTCGGTGAAATCCTGGCAGTCGGTGGCGGTGGCATTCACTGCATCACCCAGCAGATACCTGCGTTGTAAAAATCGCCCTACGACAGTTGTTTAAGGTTTAAACGGGGGCGTCGCACGCACGCAAGGGCAACACTCGCGTCGGTAATGACGACCACATGTCGTCGAGCAGCGCATCACGCTGGGCAGTGTGTTGTGAGCTGCTCCATAAGTTGTTGCGTTGCAGCGGGTCATTCGCCAAGTGGTACAGCTCGCCTTCAGTGCCGTCGTGCACGGTGCCGGGCAACATGGCAGTGCATACCCAACCGTCACGACAAATCGTGCGAGCGCCGACAATTTTGCCAAAGAGCACGCTGTCCCATTCGGTGAGCACGCGTTCGTGCCCGAGCAGGCGTGCATCGTCATCGTTGAGTGGCAAGCGCTCTGACTCGGCATAGTCGGGACGCTGCATTCCGGCGATAGATGCGAATGTCGACGCCAACGACACCAGTCCGACTGGTGCTGCAACACGCGCGGGTGCCACATTCGCTGATTTTGCTGGTCGCCAAATCAGTGGCAGGCGCATGAGTGAATCCACGTGATAGGGGCCTTTGAATAACAAGCCGTAGTCGCCTTGCAGTTCGCCATGGTCGGTGGTGTACAGCACGTCAAGATCATCACCCCAACCACGAGCAGTAATCGATGTCATCACGCGACCAATTGCTTCGTCAATCAATTCATTTTCAATGTGGGCCATGGCGTTTACTTCGCGCACATTGTCGGCAGTGAGCGTTTTTGGCACCCACTTCGATGGTGCTTCGTAGTTAGAAATAAACGTGCCGTCGTACCACATGCGCCAATGGCGTGGCTTACTGTCAAGCACCCGTTCGCGTTCTGTCGCGTCTTCGATGTACCCGGCCGGCACATCAAGGTCGCGCCAGTTGACGCGACCAAGTTCGGATTTGGGTGGGTCCCACGGATGATGCGGATCAGGGAAACTCATCCAGCAGAACCAATCGGCGTCGGCAGGCAGCGACGACAACCAGTTGATGGTCTGATCGGCGACCCACTCGGTGTGATACAGCTCGCGCTGGATGTCGTTGTGCTTCACCTGTGGGGCGTTCGTTTCGCCACCACCGGCAGCGTTCACTTGTAGTTGTTGGTCAAGCACCTGAAAGAACATTGCCGCTGCAGCTGGGTTCTTTTCGCGCAGCCAGCGGGCATAGTGAAATGGCCCGGTGCCGCCGTGTGTGGCAAGTGAAAAGTGTTCAAAGCCACGGTGTGGTGCTGGCAAACCATCTTCGCCAATGGTCAGTTCGGTTTCTAAACCGCCTGAACCAATGCGGTTTTCGGCGAACCGCAGAAACGGGTCAAGGAACGGCTCAAAGTGTGCTTTGCCGATGAGTGCGGTGCGATAACCAGAGCGTCGTAGGTCGCTGGCAATGCTTGGTGCATCATTGGCGAGGGGCACACCGTTCATCCACACACCGTGTGTGCTCACATGTTGGCCAGTCAGCATGGTGCTGCGCGATGGCATGCACACCACATTCTGTGGATGCGCGCGGTCATAGACGATGCCGGTGCGAGCGAGCTCGTCAATCACCGGCGTACGTGCAATTTGGCCACCGTTGCAACCGAGTGCATCGTACCGCTGTTGGTCGGTGGTGATGAACAGAATCTTGCGACCCATTACGCCACTTCCATCATTGTTTTGAGTTTGTGCAAACCTTCGCCTGCTGCGCCAGCAATCACCAAGGCGAGTGCCTCTGGCTCCATGTCCGTGGAGTACACCACGATCGAGCCACCGTGTCCATCGTCCAACACATCGCAAGTGCCAAGGTGTGAAGTAATCGCCGGGTTGCCCACCATTCGATATTGAAAGCGGCGCAGTGAATGGTCGTGAGTGATGATGTCTTCTTCAAACACGATGCCGCTAGGCAGAGTAATCCAACGCTTCTTGCCTTCCACTCGACAACTGGTGAGGGGAAACCATTCGTGTTGCCGCGTCAAATCACCGACAAGCTTCCAGACTGTGTCAGGGTCACGGTCAATCTGCACGTGGCGACGCACCGAACCCATGGGTGAAATGTAGTGCTTAGTCGAGAGCCCAATCGATGTCAGAGAGCCCGCCAGCACGCAGGGCCGCATTGATTTGTGAAAAGGGACGCGACCCTGTGAAGCCCTGGTGGGCAGAAAGTGGTGACGGGTGCGCCGACTCGACGACGGCGTGGCGCGATAGATCAATGAGTGACTTCTTCTTGCGTGCTTGAGCACCCCACAGCACGAACACGACAAACGGTTTGGAGTTGGCCACACGAATTACTTCGTCGGTGAATGTCTCCCACCCTTTGCCTTGGTGTGAGCCAGCTTGCCCATCCCGCACAGTCAAGGTGGTATTCAACAGCAGCACACCGCGTTGAGCCCATGCCAACAGGTTGCCGTGTGCAGGAATGGGTATGGCTAGGTCGGCCCGCAGTTCTTTGAGGATGTTGGCCAAGGAAGGTGGGGTGGGCACGCCGCGTTGCACGGAGAAACACAAACCATGTGCCTGCTGTGGCCCGTGATACGGGTCTTGGCCAAGAATCACGACTTTGGTGTCATCAAACGACGTGTGGTCGAACGCAGCAAAGACATCTTCATGAGCGGGGTAGACCACATACTGCTTACGCTCACTTGCAACGAAAGATTGCAGAGCGTGCCAGTACGGCTTATCAAACTCGGTGTGAAGCAGTGGGCTCCAGTTGGAATTCATCTGCCGATCAGCGCCACGCGATGACATCGGGGTAGACCCGCGTCATTGGCTGCTGCACATCCACCCAGTCGCCGGCTTGCGGGCACGGGTCTCGCTCAACGCTCAGCATGGTGGTGTGCATGTGCGGTGGCTCAAGCATCGCTAAGCGTTGACGAGCGAAGTGAAAGGGGCTGCTGCTATCGCTGAGCGCACCAACATCGCCGAGTGCATCAACACCGTGGCTTGACCCACAACCCACCATCACGAGACGAGTACTTGCACCAGTTGAGATCTTTGATGCACGATAACCAGCGGCGCTAAAGGTCGTGGTGCGAACGGCAATTACATCAGCGTGCAGCGCCACCATCGATTTATCACCCAGCCACAAATGGGTACCAGTGCGCATCACCACATGATGAGCGATGGATGCACGAACTTGTTGCACTGCTGCACCTATGTGGCTGAGATGCAGTGGCAAGTCAGATGCCAGACTGCTGGCAATTGCAGTTGCCTCGCTGGCGTGTGAGTCGTCGCTGCCAGCCAGCGGCAAGTGCACCGACCACGCAACCACTTGGTGACCTGCCGCCTCGGCGCGCTTGCGCAGATCACCGGCCTCATTGGCTGCGATGCCATAGCGATGCATTGATGATACGATCTTGATCACGACAGGGTTTGCCGCGCCAAGTTGTTTGAGTACACCAAGATCGTGCGTGGATGTGATGGCAAGCACGGCATCACGACGGGCAATACTGTCAACACCTACACCAACCGGGGTGAGCACGAATGGCCGCTGTGTTGCTGAAACGTCGGCCAATTCATGCACCGTGCCGACTGCAACATCGCGGGATATCGCGTGGGCATGTGGCATGAGTTCGGCGCGACCAAAGCCGTAGCCGTTGCCTTTGACCACTGGCAACACATCGCCATACGAAGCAACCACGCTGTGCACGTGGGCATGCCAAGCGCCCGACTCGACGGTGAGTCGTAGCGTCATGCAGTTTTACGGTATCTGGCGCGCTTCAACAGCCAGCGCACAAGTTCGATAACCAATGTGATGCTGAACGCTGAAACGAAGGCGATGACGAACGCGAGTGTGTGGTTGTCTTCGAAAGACTTTCCGCCGATGAACCCCAGCAGTGCCGCATAGTTACCCCAGATCACTGCTGCCACCGCAGCCCAGCCAATGAACCAGCGCCGTGGTTGTTTAGTGACACCACACGACAACGTGAGTGCAGTGCGGCCGCCAGGAATAAATCGAGCGGTAATCAAGAGGAGCCCACCTCGCTCGTGTACCTGCTCAACGATGGTCGCCATACGACGTGCACCTTTTTCGGTGCGAGTTTGGCGGCGAATCACCCAGTCGCTTGCTTCACGACCAATGAGATAGCTCATATTGTCGCCGATGAACGCGCCAGCGGCGGCGACCGCAATTACAAGTGGTATCCACAAATTGCCAAGTCCAGCACTCACGCCACCAATGATGACGAGTGTCTCACTGGGAACAATCGGGAGTACCGAATCCAGCACAGCAATCACAAAAATAATCAAATAAAACCAGGGCGACGATGAAAAATCTTTCAGCCAGTCAAACGCCTCATTGATAATGGCGAGC
>JBILFO010000103.1:0-5226 GCA_044351505.1 Ilumatobacteraceae bacterium | reverse complement strand
GTCACTGCGCAAGCAGTGTCAACGCCCTCTTAGCTCAGTTGGCAGAGCACTTCCATGGTAAGGAAGAGGTCGTGGGTCCGATTCCCACAGAGGGCTCGCCAAGCGGCGGCGTAGCTCAGTTGGTAAGAGCGTCCGGCTCATAATCGGAAGGTCACAGGTTCGATTCCTGTCGCCGCTACGACAATGTCGCCTATTGCTGATCGCTCAACGCTGCGACTCGTGGCCGGCGTACTTGAACGCAAAGACCGCGTGCGCCTCGCATTATCACTCGCGCTCATTCTTATTGGCACGTTGTTAGAAATGGCCAGTTTGGGTTTGGTCATCCCGGTGGTGCAAGCCGTGGTGAGCGGCGATCGTCGGGCTGACTACGCCTGGCTGCCAGAGCAACTCGCTGAGCTGTCGTACAGCACGTTCGTGCAACTGCTGATGGCCGCGCTGGTCGGCCTGTTCGTGGTGAAGAACGTGTTTCTTTTGGCATCGAACTATTACCAGGAGCGCACCCAGGTCTCGATCAGCAATCGAATCGTGCAGCGGCTATTTGAGAACTACTTGCGGCAGCCCTATGAGTTTCACCTCACCAGTTCGTCGTCGGTCTTGGTACGCAATGTGCAGGAATATTCTGGCGCAGTGACTTCTGGCGGTGTCAGGCCAATCCTCGTGATACTCACCGATATGGTGACAGGTCTTGGCTTGCTCGCCGTCTTGGTACTGGTGCAGCCAGCAAGCACGGGGATGTTGGTGGGCTTGTTTGGTATGAGTTCGTATCTGATTCTGTGGGTGTCACGCACGAGCACTCGCCGGTGGGGTGCAGAGCGAGTGAAACACAAGGGCGTCTTGATAGAGACTTTGCTAAGTGGCTTTGGTGCAATCAAGGAAATCAAATTGTTTGGCCGCGACCGCGAAGTTGTCGATGCGCACCGTACGAGCTTGCACCTTGCCGCAAGTGCGGGCTACAAGTTCGGTGTGATGCAGAGTGTGCCTCGCGCCGTTTTCGAAGTGATGGCCGTCGGTGGCGTGGCACTGCTCGTCGTGGTGGCCACTTTTAATGGCCAAAGTCTGCAGGATGCGACGCTGATCATCGCTCTGTTTGGTGTGGTGGCATTTCGCATGCTGCCATCGGCGAATCGTGTGATTCAGGCGGTGCAACAGCTGTCATTCGGTCGAGCCGGCATCGAGGGCGCTACCGAGGGGCTGTCTTTATCGCAACAAGCCACCTCGTCGTCGGCTGGGCGCCCTACCGACAAATTTGAACGCCTTGAGATTCGTAATCTGAAGTACAGCTATCCCAACAGCGATTCGCTGGTTACCGACATCACAGCACTCATCGTGACAGCGGACGATTCGGTAGGCATTGTTGGCACCAGCGGCTCGGGCAAGAGCACGCTGGTGGATTTGTTGATCGGCGTCCTCACACCGCGCGAAGGCACCATTGAAGTGAACGGCCGCGATGTGAGCAGCGATGCGAGCGACCGTCGCCGCTATTGGCAAGATCGCATTGGGTATGTGCCCCAACACGTGTATTTGATGGATACCTCGCTGCGTCGCAATGTCGCATTTGGTCTGGCCGAAAAATCAATTAGCAATGCTGATGTTGAAAAAGCGTTGCGCCTGGCCAACTTGTGGGAGTTCGTGCAGGCGTTGCCCGACGGGCTTGACACCGTGGTGGGCGAGCGTGGCGTGCGGTTGTCAGGCGGCCAGCGTCAACGGCTGGGCATCGCGCGTGCGCTGTATGGCAACCCCGAGGTCATCGTGCTGGATGAAGCCACGTCGGCTCTTGATGGCGAAACCGAACGCGAGATCGTCGAGTCGTTGCGGGCCATCGCCCATGACCACACGCTGATCGTCGTGGCCCATCGCACGACGACGCTGGCGTACTGCAGTCGCCTCATTCGTCTAGATGGTGGTCGCATCGTGCAGGACGGAACCTTTGCAGAAGTGATTGGTAGCCTGCCCGTTACCGAATCCGAAGGGCAGTAGCTCAGTTGGTAGAGCATCGGTCTCCAAAACCGACGGTCGGGGGTTCAAGTCCCTCCTGCCCTGCAAGGTAATTGCGGCATCCCGATAGCCTTTGACACCCGTATGTCAATGGATCTCAACCGGCAGCAGAAACGCTCCATGCGTCGCATGGGTGCAGTCAACGAGCAGGGCGCCCCTGTTCGCGCCCCGGTTGCCCCATCCCAGAGTCGTGAACGTGTCGGTGTCTTTCGTTACATCCGCGAGGTGCGCGACGAGATGCGCAAAGTTTCGTGGCCCAAGTGGCCTGAGGTTCGTCGCTATTCAGTCATCGTGCTCGTTGCGGTGGTCATTGTGACGAGTTACATTTTCGGGCTCGATTCATTGTTCGGAGTTCTCTCCGGCTGGCTGTATAAGGACTAACAACTATGAACACAGACAACACCACCGAATCACTCGTCGATTCTGAGTTCGACCTCACCACCGACGGGGCCGACGAAGAAATCATCGAACGCCCCTGGTTGCGCCCTGGCAAGTGGTATGTCGTGCATAGCCAATCTGGCTATGAAAAGAAGGCTGAACAAGCGATGCAAGCGCGCGTGCAGACCATGCACCTCGAGCAAAAAATCTACGAAATCGTCATCCCGATGGAAGACGTGGTGGAGTTCAAGAACGGCCGCAAGCAGACCGTGCAGAAAAAGATGTTCCCTGGTTACATCCTCGTGCGTTGCGAACTTGACGACGAGTCGTGGCTTTGTGTTCGCCAAACCCCAGGCATCACCGGCTTCGTCGGGCAAAACCAGCGTGGTCAGCGCCCGACACCGCTGTCAAAGAAGGAAGTTCAGCACTTCTTTGCACCAAAAGAAGAAGGCGAAGTCCAGCCCAAGCGCAAAGCACCAAAGATGGAATACGACGTTGGCGAAGCAGTGCGCGTAAAGGAAGGCCCATTCGCCGACTTCCAGGGCCAGATTGCCGAAATCAACGGTGACCACATGAAGTTGAAAGTGCTCGTCAACATTTTCGGCCGCGACACATTGGTCGAAATGGACTTCGGTCAAGTAGCCAAGCTCTAATCAACTCATCATCCACCCAGTACATCTCCAGATAACTCTCAGCAAAGGATCACTTTCCACATGGCAAAAAAAGAAGTCTCCGCAATCGTCAAGATTCAGATTCCAGCAGGTAAGGCAACACCTGCACCACCAGTGGGTACCGCACTCGGACCCCACGGCATCCAAATCATGGAGTTCGTGAAGCAGTACAACGCTGCAACCGAAAGCCAAGTAGGCACCGTTATCCCAGTAGAAATCACGATTTTCGACGACCGCTCGTTCGAGTTCAAGTTGAAGACACCGCCGACTCCGGTGTTGTTGCGTGAAAAGGCCGGCATCGACAAAGCCGCTAAGAACCCAGGCAAAGAAGTGGCCGGTTCGGTGAATGAAAAAGACATCGAAGACATCGCCAAGCGCAAGATGCCCGACTTAAACGCCAATGATTTGGAAGCCGCCAAGCAGCAAGTGCGCGGTACCGCCCGCAGCATGGGGCTGACCGTCACGCCATAAGGCGCGCAACGCCCGAGCCACGTCGCAGGCGTGGTGACAACAAGATCGGCGCCGATAGCGTCGGGGTTTCAACAACGGCTTGTCGGTATCACCTCATCCGACAGCCACTACAACGAGGGAGGCCTTATGGCCACAGAAAATAACCGCGGTAAAAAGTATGTCGCATCGGTCACAGGCCTGAATCGCGACGAACTGCACGACATGACCGCCGCAGTCACCAAAGTGAAGTCGATGGCGAAAGCCAAGTTTGACGAAACACTCGATCTTGCGGTGCGCCTTGGCTTGGACACCAAAAAGAGCGAACAAACCATTCGCGGCACCATCTCGATGCCGTCCGGCACCGGCAAAACCGTGCGCGTGGCAGTGTTCGCCCAAGGCGATAACGCCAAGTTGGCTCGCGATGCAGGGGCAGACGTGGTGGGGGCCGATGATTTGGCCGCCGATATCGAAAAAGGCAACATGAACTTCGACATCGTGATCGCTACGCCCGACCTCATGCCGATGGTCGGCAAACTCGGTCGTGCGCTCGGTCCACGTGGCTTGATGCCCAACCCGAAGACAGGAACCGTCACCACTGACGTGGCCCGTGCCGTCACCGAATTCAAAGGTGGCAAAGTGGAATACCGCACGGATCGCTACGGCAACGTGCACGTACCAGTCGGCAAGGCCAGTTTCGAAGTGTCTGCGTTGGTCGCCAACGTGAAAGCCGTGTTGGACGAACTCGTGCGGTCAAAGCCTGCAGCCGCCAAGGGTCGCTACATGAAGCGCATCACGTTGTCGTCAACCATGAGCCCAGCCGTGCGCATCGACCCCAGCGTGACCGAGTCGGCGTAGTTAGTACAGCCCCAGCGGGGTAGCAATCTGGCGCCGAGCGCCGATAGCGTGCCCCACGCACTACCAACCATAGAAATGTGGTTCGCCCCACCGGGGTGAATAATCGGGGAAACCTGGCCACACGAGGAAGGAATCCACATGTCAGTTGCACGTACTGAAAAAGCTGCAGTCGTTGCTGAAGTTCGCGAAAAGTTTGCCGCGTCGAACTCCGTCATTGTCACCGAGTACCGCGGCTTGTCCGTTGGTGCCCTCGCCAACTTGCGTCGTGCCCTGCGCCCACTTGGTGCTGAATACAAGGTCTATAAGAACACCCTCGTAAAGATCGCTGCCCGTGACGGCGAAATGGCCGCCATCGACGGCATGGTCGGTGGCCCGGTGGCAATTGCCTTCGTCAATGGCGAGGTTTCGGCAGTCGCCAAAGCGTTGCGCGACTTCGCCAAAGAAAATACCGCGCTCAAGTTGATGGGTGCCGTTGTTGACGGCAAGGCAGTTGACGCCAAGGGCGTGAAGGCGCTCGCCGATTTGCCATCGCGCGAAGTCATGCTCGCCAAGTTCGCCGGCCTGCTCAAGGCCCCGATGTCGAACACCGCCTACCTGCTCTCAGCATTGCCGCGTAAAGCCGCCTATGGCTTGAAGGCGCTCGTTGAGCAAAAGCAAGCGGCGTAAGCCACCTGCGAGATCGAATCCAGTAACCAAACCAATACCAAGAGAGAAAGAGGAAACACATATGGCACTCACGAAGGAAGAGATCCTCGACGGGATCGGCGCGTTGACCGTGCTCGAACTGAAAGACCTGCTCGACGCGTTCGAAGAGAAGTTCGGCGTCACTGCAGCCGCCCCAGTGGCCGTTGCCGCCGCCGGTGGAGGCGCTCCAGCA
>JBILFO010000051.1:0-10649 GCA_044351505.1 Ilumatobacteraceae bacterium | reverse complement strand
AAAGACGAGTTTTCAGTGGTCTTGAAGGACAAGGGTGGCCAGCCCATCCAAGTCATCAAGGTCGTTCGTGAGCTCACCAACCTTGGTCTGAAAGAAGCCAAGGAATTGGTCGATGCCGCACCGAAGCCCATCTTGGAAAAAGTCAGCAAGGACGATGCCAACAAGGCAAAAGCCAAGCTCGAAGAAGTAGGCGCCACAGTCGAATTGGCCTGATCGGTTCACACCGGTCAGCGGCTGCCTTTCGGGCAGCCCTGCCAATTGATTCGCGTTACCGCGGCGGGGCCGAACTCGCCCGCTCGACACGTTTGTCGGGTGGAAAGTCGGCCCCGCACGGGTAGCGTGACGAGTCGCCGTGCAACGCCCCCGCCAAACCTCTCTCCAGAGGCCAAGCGACCGTGCATTGGCGAAAAGCCCACATCACCACGTCGCAATTCGTTAGTCCCCGCAATTCCACCCGCCAGCAAGTAGGAGTCCTATCTCGTGCCGTCTCGCGCCGCCGCACGCGAACGTTATTCGTTCGCGTCACTCGAAGAAATTTTGGAAATGCCCGACCTCTTGGCGGTGCAAAAAGACAGCTTCGAGTGGTTCATGCGCCACGGCTTGCAGGATGTGTTCTCTGACATCTCGCCAATCAAAACCACTGATGGCAGCTTGCAGCTCGAGTTGGAATTTGACCCCGATGATCGCGAACTCACACCCGGACCAAAATTCACCGAGACTGAATGTCGTATTAAGCACCACACCTACGCGGTGTCGCGCTTCGTAAAGGCCCGTTTTTCCAACCGCGATACGGGTGAAATCAAAGAACAAGTCGTCTACATCGGTGAGTTCCCAAAGATGACCGAGCGCGGCACGTTCCTCGTGAACGGCATCGAAAAGGTCATTGTTTCCCAGCTCGTGCGTTCGCCAGGCGTGATCTTTGAAGCAGGAGAGCGTTACCGTTTGCGTAACCTCGCCAAGCACCAGTTGGTGAAAGGCACGATCCACCCACAGCGTGGTGAATGGCTTGAATTCGACGTCGAGCACAAGCCCGGCAAGAACCCAACCGCTGGTGCTCGCATCGCCCGCAAGCGCCGCCTCAGCATCTTCCTCATCCTGCGCGCACTCGGCTACGACGAGCAAAACGCACCAGGTTTCTTGGAGCGCTTCGTGAAGTACTTCGACTTCCTCGAAGAGCAGTGGCTGCGTGAAAAGCATGTCGCCCCAACCCGCGACGAAGCGATGATCGAAATCATGCGCCGTACGCGCCCAAGCGAGCCGGCCACCGTCGATACCGCACGCATCAACTTCGAAGGTGCATTCTTCGAGTCGCGTCGCTACGACACATCACGTGTTGGTCGCTACAAGTTGAACCGCAAAATTGGTGCCGAAGTTCGCAAACTTGCCGACACTTTCGGCTTGCAAGTCGGTAACGAACTCGGCCAGATCGACATCCCGACCGAATCACAAACGGTGTTGGCCCGCAGCGAAGTGCTCGCCACCATCACCTATTTGTTGCACCTCGTGAAGCAAGAGCCTGGTTATCGCCTCGACGACCAAGACCACTTCGCCAACCGTCGTGTTCGTCCAGTCGGTGAACTCATCCAAAACCAAGTACGCATTGGTCTTTCGCGCATGGAGCGCGTGGTTCGCGAACGCATGAGTTCGCAAGATCAAGACGGTATTTCGCCGCTGACGCTCATCAACGTGCGTCCGCTCGTGGGTGCCATCAAAGAGTTCTTTAACTCGTCGCAGTTGTCGCAGTTCATGGACCAAACCAATGCTTTGTCGGGCTTGACCCACCGACGCCGTTTGTCGGCGCTCGGACCAGGCGGTCTGTCACGTGAGCGTGCCGGCTTCGAAGTGCGCGACGTGCACTTTTCGCACTATGGCCGCATGTGCCCAATCGAAACACCAGAAGGCCCAAACATCGGTCTGCAAGGTGCGCTGGCGACCTATGGCCAGATCAACCCATTCGGTTTCATCGAAACGCCTTACCGCCGTGTAAAGAACGGTCGCGTCACCAATGAAGTGCGTTACATGGCTGCTGACGAAGAAGAGGAATACGTCATCGCCGAGGCCAACACGGCACTTAACAAAGACGGCTCGTTCGTCGATGAAAAGGTGCTCGTTCGTCGTTCGCCTCAGGCAGCAACGCTTGAAGACTTGAAGAAAATGCTCGAAGCCGAGTCATTCTTCGGTTCCACCACCGACCTTGCGTTGGTGACCCCACAAGAAGTCGACTTCATCGACGTTTCACCACGTCAAATCGTGTCGGTAGCAACGTCGCTCATTCCATTCCTTGAGCACGACGACGCCAACCGTGCGTTGATGGGTGCCAACATGCAGCGTCAAGCAGTTCCATTGATTCGTGCCGAGGCGCCGTTTGTCGGCACCGGTGTCGAAGCACGCGCTGCCCGTGACGGTGCAGATCTAGTACTGGCCAAAGACGACGGTGTCGTCGAGACCGTTACCGGCGTCAACATCGTCGTGCGCTACGAGAACCTGCCGAAAAAAGATCATGAACACGTGCTCGTTAAGTTCCGTCGTTCCAACCAAGACACCACCATCAACCAGTTGCCCCGCGTGCGTGAAGGCCAGAAAGTTAAGAAAGGCGACCTGCTCGCCGACGGCCCCAGCACCGACCAAGGCGAATTGGCACTCGGCAAGAACTTGCTCGTGGCGCTTATGCCATGGGAGGGCTACAACTACGAAGACGCCATCATCATTTCCGAGCGTCTCGTTAAAGAAGACGTACTCACCTCAATTCACGTGAAGGAACACGAAGTCGACTCACGCGACACCAAGCTCGGGCCAGAAGAAATTACCCGTGACATCCCGAACTTGAGCGAAGACATCGTGGCGGACCTCGACGATCGCGGCATCATTCGCGTGGGTGCCGATGTGGCCCCTGGCGATGTGTTGGTCGGCAAGGTCAGCCCGAAGGGCGAGACCGAACTGACCCCAGAAGAGCGCCTCTTGCGCGCCATCTTCGGTGAAAAAGCCCGTGAAGTGCGCAACACGAGTTTGAACGTGCCGCACGGTGAGACCGGCAAGGTCATCAACATCGAAGTGTTGCAGCGCGTCAAGCAAGACGGTTCTGACGGCGATGAATTGCCACCAGGTGTCAACGAATTGGTGCGTGTCTACGTGGCGCAAAAGCGCAAGATCAGCGTCGGCGACAAGCTGGCTGGTCGTCACGGCAACAAGGGCGTCATCTCCAAGATTTTGCCGATCGAAGACATGCCGTACTTGGATGACGGAACCCCAGTCGACATCATCTTGAACCCGCTCGGCGTGCCGAGCCGTATGAACATCGGTCAAGTGCTTGAAGCACACCTTGGCTATGGCGCTCGTTGGGGTTGGGTCGACCCCAAGACCGGCAAGGCCGTTGGTGACCCACCATTGCGCGGCACCGAAACCAAGACTCGTCCTGTGACCAAGCCTTCGGTCTACGTCGCGACTCCAGTGTTCGATGGCGCCCATTGGGACGAAACATCGGCAACCTACGACCACCCAACTATCCAAGACGTGCTCGGCAGCATCAACCCAGAAAGCGTCGATGGCACACGCCTCGTTGGCAAAGACGGCAAGGTGCGCTTGCGCAACGGCCGCACGGGTGAGTACTACGACAGCTCAATCACCGTTGGCTACATGTACATCTTGAAGTTGCACCACTTGGTCGACGACAAGATTCACGCGCGTTCAACTGGGCCATACTCGATGATCACCCAGCAACCACTCGGCGGTAAGGCGCAATTCGGTGGCCAGCGCTTCGGTGAAATGGAAGTGTGGGCACTCGAGGCTTACGGTGCGGCATATTGCTTGCAAGAAATCCTCACCCTAAAGAGCGACGACGTGTTCGGACGCGTGCACGTGTACGAGTCCATCGTGAAGGGCTCCAACCTGCCCGAACCAGGCGTGCCGGAGAGCTTCAAGGTGCTCATGAAAGAAATGAAAGCCTTGTGTCTCGACGTTGAAGTGTTGCGTGAAGATGGCCGCCCAGTGGAGCTGGCCGATCTTGACGACGACATCTACAAGACGCAAAAAGAACTTGGCATCAACCTCACCCGCCCCGAGCGCGGTTCTGACGCAGACGACCGTCTTCGCCAGAACACGTTCTAACGAGAAGGACGAACAGAACCATGACCGATACGGCAGCACCCGCAGTCACACCAGCAACGGAAGTCAACGACTTCCGACAGATGCGCATTGGCTTGGCCACTGCGCAAGACATCCGTCAGTGGTCGTTTGGCGAGGTAAAAAAGCCCGAGACCATCAACTACCGCACCTTGCGCCCCGAGCGCGACGGGTTGTTCTGTGAAAAAATCTTCGGGCCAACCCGTGACTTCGAGTGCGCCTGCGGAAAATACAAGCGAGTCAAGTTCAAGGGCATTATCTGCGACAAGTGCGGTGTTGAAGTAACTCGTTCGCGCGTGCGTCGTGACCGCATGGGTCACATCGAACTCGCCGCACCAGTGGTGCACATTTGGTACCTAAAGGGCACTCGTTCTTGGTTGGCCTACTTGCTCAGCGGCCTCGAGCCACGCGATGAGATGAAGGCCAAGCAGTTGGAGAAAGTCATTTACTTGTCGGCCTGGCTGGTGAGCTCGGTGAACAAAGACGAACTGCATGAAATGAAGCCCGAACTCGAAAAGGAATACCTCGAGGATCGCCAAGAGCTCATGAAGCGCCGTGACGCGCACTTGAAGCAGCGCCAAAAAGACGCTGATGCTGAACTGGCCCAGTTGGCTGCCGATGGTGCCAAAGATGCCGAGGTGAAGAACCGCCAAAAGCAAATTGAAAAAGATCTCGAATCACTCACCAAGACCACCACCGAAGAAATCGACTTGCTCGATCGCGCGTGGACCACTCTTGACGACCTGTACCCGCGCATGATCATCGACGATGAAAACCTGTGGCGTGAACTCGTTGATCGCTATGCCGACTATTTCACTGGTGGCACGGGTGCTGAGTCGATCAAGGCGTTGATCGACAACTTGGATTTCCACAAAGACGAAATCGAACTGCGTGACGCAATCACCAATGGCTACAAGGGCAAGCCGCTGTCATCGCAGCGCAAGACCAAGGCCATCAAGCGACTCAAGATTGTTGCATCGTTCAACAAGCGCGATGATCAAGGCCGTTTGGTCAATGATCCGAAAGCCATGATTCTCGATGCCATTCCGGTGATTCCGCCAGATTTGCGCCCAATGGTGCAGCTCGACGGTGGCCGATTCGCAACGAGCGACTTGAACGACCTCTATCGCCGCCTCATCAACCGCAACAACCGCCTTGAGCGCTTGTTGGAGTTGGCGACGCCAGAAATCATTCTCAACAACGAACGCCGCATGCTGCAAGAAGCAGCCGACGCCTTGTTCGACAACGGCCGTCGTGGTCGCCCGGTCACGGGTGCAGGCAACCGTCCGCTCAAGTCGCTGTCGGACATGTTGAAGGGCAAGCAAGGCCGTTTCCGCCAGAACTTGCTCGGCAAGCGTGTTGACTATTCCGGCCGCTCGGTTATCGTCGCCGGCCCAACACTGCGTTTGCACCAGTGTGGTTTGCCGAAGTTGATGGCGCTCGAGTTGTTCAAGCCATTCGTGATGCGCAAGTTGGATGATCGTGGTTTGGCCCAGAACATCAAGAGTGCCAAGCGCATGGTCGAGCGTCGTCACCCTCTCGTGTGGGACGTGCTCGAAGAAGTCATTAAAGAACACCCCGTGTTGCTCAACCGTGCACCAACCCTGCACCGTCTGGGTATTCAGGCATTCGAACCACAGCTGGTGGAAGGCAAAGCCATTCACTTGCACCCACTCGTGTGCACCGCGTTCAACGCTGACTTCGACGGCGACCAGATGGCAGTGCACTTGCCGTTGTCGGTTGAAGCCCAAGCCGAAGCACGCGTGCTCATGTTGTCGGCCAACAACTTGTTGTCGCCAGCATCGGGTCGTCCAATCGTGGCGCCGAACCAAGACCTCATCATCGGTGGCTATTACCTCACCCAGCAGATCGACGGACGAGAAGGCGAGGGTCGTGCTTATCGCACGATGTCCGAGCTCATCAATGCGCTCGACAACAACAACGTCACGTTGCACTCGTCGATCGTTTGGTACGGCTCCACCGTCACCAAGCCGCTGAACACCACACCAGGCCGTTTGATTCTCGAAGAAGCGTTGCCAGATGGCTACGTTGCTCGCTTCGGCCACATCGATAAGGCCCTCGGTAAGTCGGCGTTGTCCGAAATCGTGGAACGCCTGAGTGACCACTTTTCAAAGGCAGTCGTGGCTGTTGCGCTCGACCGCATCAAATCGCTGTGCTATCGCTATGCCAGCAAGAGCGGTCTCACGTTCTCGATCGATGACATCAAGGCTCCTACCAACAAGGCCCAAATTCTCGAGGGTTACGAAGACAAAGCCGAAAAGGTGGAGAACCAATTCCGCCGCGGCATCATCACCGACCAAGAGCGACGTCAACAAGAAGTGCGTATCTGGTCGGATGCCAAAGCCGAAGTCATGGCCGCGATGCAACAGGCATTCAAAGATGACAAGTTCAACCCCATCGACATGATGGTCGGTTCGGGTGCGCGTGGCAACATGACGCAGTTGACCCAGATCGCCGGTATGCGTGGTCTCGTGGCCAACCCTCGTGGTGACATGATTCCGCGCCCAATCAAGAGCAACTTCCGTGAAGGTTTGGCGACACTCGAATACTTCATCGCCACTCCTGGTGCGCGCAAGGGCTTGGTTGACACCGCGTTGCGTACTGCCGACTCGGGTTATCTGACCCGACGTCTGCACGACGTTGCTCAAGAACTCATCGTGCGCGAAGACGACTGTGGCACCAGCCAAGGAGCATGGGTCGAAGACGTCACCGCCGATACCCCAAACAAGCGAAACTGGCTAGAAACACGCCTGTTTGGCCGCGCTCTGCACACCGACGTGACCCTGTCGAATGGCACCGTATTGCCTCGCAACAGCATCGTCGGCGACGCCGAGATGGCTATGTTGCGCGAGGACGAAAAGATCATGCGCGTGCGCGTGCGGTCGGTGCTCACGTGCGAATCCAAGAACGGTATTTGCGCCAAGTGCTACGGCCGTTCGTTGGCCACGGGTAACGAAATTGAGTTGGGCGAAGCAGTCGGCGTGATTGCAGCTCAGTCAATTGGCGAGCCTGGAACCCAGTTGACCATGCGTACCTTCCACACGGGTGGTGTCGCTGGTAAAGACATTGCTGGTGGTCTGCCGCGAGTCGTGGAACTGTTTGAAGCGCGTCACCCACGCGGTTCGGCATCGTTGGCCCGCGCCACAGGTGTGGTGCGCATTGGCGCCGACGACAGCAAGGGCCTCGTTGTCAACGTGATTGACGACAGTGGCACCGAAGTGCCTGTCATCTTGCCGCTTGGCAGCAAATTGAAGGTGAAAGACGGCGACTCCGTCGTTGCCGGACAGCTGCTCACCGACGGGCCAATTGACCCCAAGGAACTGCTGGAAATCAGTGGTATCCGCGACGCACAGGCGTACATCGTCGAAGAAGTGCAGCGCGTGTATCGCGACCAAGGCGTAGCCATTCACGACAAGCACATCGAATTGATTCTGCGTCAAATGACGCGTCGTTACATCGTGCAAGATCCGGGTGACACACCGTTCTTGCCCGGCGAGCGAATCGATGCCCGCGTGCTGCGTGAAGCCAACGAGCGTTTGTCCAAAGAAGGCAAGCGCACTGCTGAAGGTCGCCCCGAATTGATGGGCATCACCAAAGCAGCGATCTCCACGGATTCGTGGTTGTCGGCGGCGTCGTTCCAAGAAACGACTCGCGTGCTTACCGAAGCTGCCATCGACGCCAAGAGCGACTCGCTGATCGGCCTGAAAGAAAACATCATCATCGGCAAAGTCATCCCTGCAGGTACGGGCATGGATGCCTACAACTTGTTCGGCATCGACTACCCGGGGTACGTGCGTGCACAGTCGCACACGACCGAGGGTGACGAAGGCATCGAAGTTGATCCAGCCGCATTCGCCGCGCCAGCCCGCTCGGCGAGCGAGTTGGATGCCAGCGATGTGGAATCGGTGCTCGGGGTGAGTGTGGCCGACCACAGCGGTGCTGAATCGTTGCCGTCTGGCGACCACGTGGCAGCCGACCCGCAGTCGGACGAGCCAGCTGACGACACCGAAGCCTTGTAGTCCGTAAAGCGGTTACAAGTCAGGCCGTAAGGGGCGACCTCATTAACCATGAGGGGGTTGGCGACATGACGGGCTGCCCCATAGGCTGGAGCGCTCGCTAGTCGCAGCCGTTCACGGTTGTTGCAACGGGGCAGAAGTCGTTTTAGTCATCTCTACGAAAGAAAGCATTCGGTTCGCGTGCCAACTATCCAACAGCTGATCCGCCAAGGTCGCAGCTCGAAGTCGTCAAAGACCAAGACGCCTGCCCTGAAGGGTTCACCACAGCGTCGTGGCGTGTGCACGCGCGTGTTCACCACCACTCCTAAAAAGCCCAACTCAGCGTTGCGCAAAGTTGCCCGCGTGCGCCTCACGAGCGGCATCGAAATCACTGCCTACATTCCAGGTGAAGGCCACAACTTGCAAGAGCACTCGATTGTGCTCGTGCGTGGTGGCCGCGTGCGTGACCTGCCAGGTGTGCGCTACAAAGTCATTCGTGGTGCGCTCGATGCATCGGGTGTAAAAGACCGCAAGCAAGCCCGCAGCCGTTACGGCGCAAAGCGATCGAAGTAGCACCATGACTCGTAAAGGCCCAACAGTCCGCGCCGAATTGGTCGCCGACCCAGTATTCCAGTCAACGCTCATCACGCAATTGGTCAACAAGGTGATGTTGCACGGCAAAAAGAGCACCGCCGAACAAATCGTTTACGGCGCGCTCAAGCTGATCGAACAAAAGACCAGCACCGAACCATTAGCCACCGTCAAGCGGGCAATCGATAACGTCAAGCCGCCACTCGAAGTGCGCAGCCGTCGTGTCGGTGGTGCCACCTATCAAGTGCCGGTCGAAGTCAAACCGCGTCGCTCCATGACCTTGGCAATTCGCTGGGTCGTTGACAACTCGCGTGGACGTCGTGAAAAGACCATGGCCGAGTGCTTGGCCAACGAATTGATGGATGCGTCCAATGGTGTTGGCGCGTCGATGAAAAAGCGCGAAGACATGCAGAAGATGGCTGAAGCCAACAAGGCCTTCGCCCACTACCGCTGGTAAACCGAAACCCCCACTAGGCAACGCACGGAGTATTTCCCCATGTCTGAAAGAGAGTTTCCACTCGGGCAATATCGCAACATCGGCATCATGGCGCACATCGATGCAGGCAAAACCACCACGACCGAGCGCGTGTTGTATTACACCGGCAAGACCTACAAGATCGGCGAAGTGCACGAAGGTGCAGCGATCATGGACCACATGGTGCAAGAACAAGAGCGTGGTATCACCATTACTGCGGCTGCCACCACTGCCATGTGGCGCGATCATCGCATCAACATCATTGACACCCCAGGCCACGTGGACTTCACCATCGAAGTCGAGCGCTCGTTGCGCGTGTTGGACGGTGCAGTAGCCGTGTTCGACTCCGTTGCCGGTGTCGAGCCGCAAACCGAAACCGTGTGGCGCCAGGCCAACAAATACAAGGTGCCACGCTTGTGCTTCATCAACAAAATGGACCGCACCGGCGCCAACTTCTATCGCACCGTCGACATGATCAAAGATCGTTTGCAGGCTGTTCCGGCCATCATCCAGCTGCCTTTGGGTGGCGAGCAGGAGTACCGCGGCATCATCGACATCGTCAAGATGAAAGCCATTGAGTGGGATGGCGACGACAAAGACTCGAAGTACTTCGAGTCTGAGATTCCAGCCGATTATGTAGAAAAAGCCAAGCAGTATCGCGCTGAATTGCTCGAGCTGGCAGCCGGCGAAGTCGAAGAAGTGATGGAGCGTTACTTGGCCAACGGTGACTTGAGCGAAGACGATCTGCGTCTGGCAATTCGTACTGGCACTCTGGCATTCAGTTTCGTGCCCATCATGTGTGGCTCGGCGTTCAAGAACAAAGGCGTGCAGCAAATGCTCGACTGCATCGTCGATTATCTGCCGTCACCGATGGACATCCCACCCGCCGTGGGCACAAACGTCAAGGGCGACGAGAACATGACCCGCGAAGCGAGCGAAGACGCACCATTCGCCGCTCTCGCTTTCAAGATCGTTGCCGACCCATTCGGCAAGCTCACTTACTTCCGCGTGTACTCAGGCAAAATCGCCAAAGGCGAAGAGTTGTACAACTCGGTGAAAGAAAAGCGTGAGCGAGTCGGTCGACTGCTGTTGATGCATGCCAACCAACGCGAAGACGTCGATGTGGCCCGCGCTGGCGACATCGTCGCAGGTCTCGGGTTCAAAGAAGTCACCACGGGTGACACTCTGTGCGACCGCGAGCATCCAATCGTTTTGGAGCGGATGATCTTCCCCGATCCGGTGATTCACGTGGCCATCGAGCCAAAGACCAAGAACGACCAAGACAAGTTGGGCAAGGCCCTCAAGTCGTTGTCGGATGAAGACCCAACGTTCCGCGTACGCACCGATCACGAGACCGGCCAAACCGTAATTTCAGGCATGGGCGAGTTGCACTTGGAAATTCTTGTTGACCGCATGCAACGCGAATTTGGTGTTGATGCCACCGTCGG
>JBILFO010000024.1:0-15913 GCA_044351505.1 Ilumatobacteraceae bacterium | reverse complement strand
CACGTTGGCGTCGGTGCTGTGTGGTTTGTATCGACCCGAGGCCGGGCAAGTGCTGCGAGACGGCAAAGAGATTCGGCTCAACAGCCCGCGTGATGGCTTGACCCACGGCATCGCCATGGTGCATCAGCACTTTCGCCTGGTTGATCGTTTTACGGTTGCCGAAAACGTGGTGCTCGGCCACAAGTCGCTGTCGTTCGTGTTGGCAACTGCAGAGATCGAAGCCAAGGTGGCAGTAATCACCGAAGAGTTCGGCCTGCCACTCGACCCTCGGGCAGTGGTGGGCGAGTTGTCGGCGGGCGAGCGGCAACGGGTGGAAATTGTGAAGGCGTTGTATCAGGGTGCTGAAATTTTGTTGTTGGACGAACCCACTGCACTGTTAGCGCCACCTGAAGTAGAAAAACTCTTTAGCACCGTTCGCGCGATGACACATGTGGGTAAGTCGGTGGTGTTTGTGAGCCACAAGTTGGGCGAAGTCGTCGACATCTCTGATCGCATCACGGTGATGCGGGGTGGCAAGGTGACTGGTTCAGTGCGACGGGGTGAGGCCGATGTGCGCCGCTTGGCCGAGTTGATGGTGGGTCGAGAGATCAACATCGTGCCGCGACGCGCCAAATCGCCGGTGGGAGATGTGCTGTTGTCGGCATCGCAGGTGCATCTAGAACAAGACGGTGCAGCAATGTTGACCGATATCAATCTCGAGGTGCGGGGTGGCGAAATCGTCGGTGTGGCCGGTGTGGCGGGCAATGGTCAACGTGATCTTGCCGAAGTGATCGCTGGTCTGCGCACACCCCAGCAGGGCAACGTAACGGTGTGTGGCACACCAACGGCGGGGCATGGGGCGAGCGGGGCGCGGCGAGCAGGCTTGGCGTATGTGCCCGAAGATCGACTTGGTACAGGTTTGGCGCCTTCGATGTCGATCAGGGACAACTTGCTATTGACGCGCGAGCGCAATTTTTTGGTGGATCGCAAGTCGGCATTGCTCGAAGCTGAAACCTTCATTAAGCAACTTGAAATAAAAACTCCGGGGCCGCTCACCCCGACTCGCAAGTTGTCGGGTGGCAACGCCCAGAAAGTGTTGTTGGCTCGCGAACTATTTGCCGTGAGTGGGGCCCGGGTGCTGGTGGTGTGCTCACCAACCCGCGGGCTAGATGTGGGGGCAGTCGAAACGGTGCATGCATTGTTGGATGAGGCCCGTGACGCCGGCAAGGCCATTTTGCTGGTGAGCGAAGACCTCGACGAGGTCATGACACTGGCTGATCGCGTGATGGTGTTGTACCGCGGCCGTATCACGCTTGAGCAATCGGGGGTCGACACCAATGTGGATCGCGTAGGCCAAGCCATGGCTGGTATCGCCACATGATTGTGCTGGGCCGACGAGTTCAAGTGGAGCAGCGCATGGCAGTGCCCAAGTCGGCAGTGGTGATTGTGCCGTTGGTGTCGGTGATTGCTGCATTGATCGTCGGTGGGGTGTTTTTGGCACTCACTGGGCACCCACCGGTTCGCACCTACCTCGACCTTTTGGATAACGGCTACACCAGTTTTTATGGCATTACTGACACCCTCGGTTTGGCGACGCCGCTGATTTGCACAGGGTTGGCTGCGGCCTTTGCATTTCGCATGAATTTGTACAGCATCGGTCAAGAAGGCCAGATGTATCTCGGCATGATTGGTGGCACCTGGGCGGGCATCGTGCTGGCTGATGCGTTGCCTCCGCTGATTGCGGTGCCGAGCGTGCTGGTCTTTGGCGCCCTGGCAGGCGCAGCGTGGATTGCAGTGCCTGCGTTTCTGCGCGCGCGGCTTGGCACAAGCGAAATTGTCAGCACGTTGCTGCTCAACTATGTGGCGCTCAATTTGGTGAACTACTTCATCTTTGGGTCGCAAGGGTTTTTTCGTGACGCGACCACGTCGTTTCCGCAGGGTCGTGCCGTCACAGAGAGTGCACGACTTTCGCCTCTGTCATTCTTCACCGAAAAAACTACGAATACGTATCCGACGTTTTTTATGGCTGTGCTGCTGGCTGTGATGTTGTTTTGGTTTATGCGGGTATCCAACTATGGATACGAAACTGCGGTGTATGCCGATTCGCCCAACACGGCCCGCTACGCCGGCATGAGCTCGGCTTGGTTGCAGTCGTCGGTGTTGTTGGTGTCAGGTGCACTGGCGGGTGTTGGCGGAGCGATGTATGTGGTCGGCCCAGCCGGCAAAGTTGACCCCGGCTTGCTGCAAGTGGGGTTGGGATACGCCGGCATCGTGGTGGCAGCGCTGGCGCGCTACAACTTTTTGGCGGTGGTGTTGGCCGCTGTGTTGTTTGCTGGCCTGCGCACGGGCGGTAACGCACTGCAAGTGTCGAATGATCCGGTGCCGATTGCCATTGCTGTGGTGCTACAAGGCGCGGTGCTGTTGTTTGCCCTCGGCGGCGAACTGTTTCGACGCAACAAAGTCACCTTGGTGCGAGTGCAGCGAGCCACCACGTGAACTCCAACATTTGGTTGCTTACATTCGCTGATGCCATCAGCATCGCCACCACGTTGATTCTTGCTTCGTTGGGGGCGATGATCACCGAACGAAGCGGGGTAATCAACCTGGGCGTTGAGGGCATGTTATTGATGGGGGCAGTCACAGGGTTTGTGGTGGCCGACAGCACCGGCAACTTGTGGTTGGCATTGCTCCTCGCAGTGCTCGTTGGCATAGTGCTGTCTTCAATTCATGCCGCGCTCACGGTGGGGTTGCGCGCCAATCAAATCGTGTCAGGTTTGGCAATGGTGATCTTTGGAACAGGTTTATCGAGTTTCATCGGCAAACCCATTGAAGGTGACCCGCTACCGGTGGTGATTCGACCTCTTGAACTGGGTTGGCTAGCAGACCTGCCGGTCGTCGGGCCCGTGGTGTTTGGCCATGACTTGTTTACCTATCTCACTTGGGCAGCGGCTGGCGGGGCGTCGTTTTATATGCATCGCACCCGCCCGGGTTTGTTGTTGCGCGCCACGGGCGACGCACCAGCTACGGTCGATGCTCAAGGCGGATCCGTGGCACGCATTCGTTGGGTGCACACGATGGTGGGCGGGGCACTCATGACGTTTGCTGGCGCGTGGTACATGTTCGCTCGGGCTGCAGCGTGGAATCAGGCCGCAACCACTAACGGCATCGGCTGGATTGCACTCGCACTCGTGGTGTTTGCCTCGTGGCGACCACTGCGAGCAATCGGCGGGGCGGTGTTGTTCGGGTTTTCACTGCAGGTGCCGTTTACGCTGCAGGCCTTGCAGATTCGTACCTTGCCGCCGACCATCGTGGCGATGTTTCCGTATCTCATCACTTTGGCGGTGTTGGTGTTGTTGTCCACCCCGCGCGCCCGACGTCTGCTTGGTGCGCCAAAGATGCTTGGTCAACCGTTCGTGCGTGACGAACGCTGATTGGTGCACATGACCACACTTTCTGTTGCATCATCCAACGAAGACATCTTGCGTGTGTTGCACGAAGTTGCCGATGCCACGTATGCGGTGCTGAGCACCAACACCGATTGGGGTTTGTCAGGGCAGCGCCCGACGCAATATTCGATTGATTTGCGCGCCGACGCCGCAGCGCTTGAAGTGCTGCATGGCGCGGGTTGTGCAGTGTTGTCTGAAGAAAGTGGTCGCACGGGGGATTGGCACGATGACGCCATCATCGTGGTGATGGACCCCCTCGACGGCTCGACCAATGCCAGTCGTCGCGTGCCGTGGTACGCCACGGCTTTGGCGGCGATTGATGCCAGCGGTCAGCGCGCTTCGTTGGTGGCCAATCAATTCACCAACACCGATCGCTGGACTGCCACCACCGGCGGCGGGGCATTTCACAACGGCAATCAGATTCGTCCTTCTTCGTGTGCCCAGCTATCCCAGGCAGTGGTGGGTGTGTCGGGCCTGCCAAAAAAGCACCCTGGCTGGGCACAGTTTCGCGCGCTCGGCGCAGCAGCACTAGATATTTGTCTGGTAGCGCAAGGAACTCTCGACGGCTGGGTGGATTTATCATCACATGGCGTGTGGGATTATCTCGCCAGCGTGCACATCTGTCGTGAAGCTGGGGCCGTGGTGGGTGAAGCACTCGACCGCGAACTGATCGTGACGGAACACGCCGAGCGCCGCTCGCCTGTGGTGGCAGCAACTTCTGAACTGTTCGCATCTCTGCGGTCCCTACGTGAGTAATCCGCGTTCGCCAGCAGCGTTCCTCGAGCGTTTCGTAGCAGTCGAGACGCGGGCAGCTGGTTTGATTGTGGCTGCGGCCTTACTCGGCGTTGGTTTTGCCACATTCGGCAACGTGCACATAGAAAACCAATTCACCCACGTGCTATCAGAAATCGCGATCGGTGGTTTCTTTTTGCTGGTGGGTCTCGAACTGCGTCGCGAATTCGCCAGTGGTGTGTTGTCGGGGTTAACTCTGTGGGCGAGTGTGGCCGCTGCAGCGATGGGTATGGCACTGCCGGCCATAATTTACGCTTCGCAGGCGCCAGCCGCGGCACGCGATGGTTGGGTGGCTGTTGTAGCAACCGATATTGCACTTGCCGCTGCGGTTATGACCCTCGGTGGTTTTTCGCGCAAGGTGCGCACGCTGCTATTGACAGTGGCGGTGTTGGATGACCTTGGTGGCCTTATCGCACTGGCCACCACGGGCAAAAGCCCCGAGTTGTTGTGGCTGGCGCTTGCTATTGCCAGTGTCGCAATTTATGCATGGGTTATTCGTCAGTTCAATCTTGGTGTCGTGACGGTCATCGTGGCGACCGCCGTAGTGGTGGTGCTGATGTTGCGTGCCGGGCTACATCCGTCGTTGGGGGCGTTTGCCGTTGGCTTTTGTGCGCCTAACTTCGACCCCCACAACCCAAGCGTGTCTGAACGAGTGCAAGAGCGTGTCCATCCATGGATTGCGGCAATCTTCCTGCCCATCTTCGTGTTCTTACACACCCTTGTGCCCATCGCTACACCCACAGATGCGCCGATGTCACTCGTCTGGACGACTGTTGTCGCAATCGTGCTGGGCAAGGTGCTGGGTGTGGGTGGTGTTCTGATTGTTTTGAGTAGGCGACTGGACATTGCAGTGAGTGAAGCCGTTGCAGTTGGTTGCGCTGCTGCTGCAGCACTCACTGTGGCACTTATCGGCGTGGCTGCAACGTTGGACAACACGCCATACGAACAAGCAGTCAGCCTTGGCATTCTGATGGCGACGGCAATAGCTTTCGTTCTGGGTGTCGGCGCAGGTCGCCTTACGGCGAACAAAGGCGAATCTGATGCCTCGTGACTCGAACGGTGCCCACGTCGTTGTCGTTGGGGCCACTGGTGTCTTGGGTGCCAGCATTGCCCAGCAGTTGACCGCGGCTGGTGCGCGGGTGTCGGCAATCGTGCGCGACCATACGCGGCTTAACGGTGCCAGTGTTGCGCAGTATGCGCTGGCCGATGTGACCGACCATGTTGCGATGCACACCGCATTCGCCTCGGTGGCACCGTTTGACGGCGTGGTGAATGCCACTGGGGTTGTGGCCTTCGGCAATGTTGCGGATCTTGACGCTGCGACGTTGTCGCAACTGTTTGCCGTCAATGCCATCGCCCCAATCGTGATGTTGCGCGAGAGTGCACCGCACATCGCCGACGGTGGATTTTTTGTGAACCTCTCTGGTGTTGTGGCGACTCAACCAGTTGCTGGCATGGCGGCCTATAGCGCATCAAAAGCAGCAGCATGGGCGGCCATGGGCGCTGCGGCACGCGAACTGCGCCGCCGTCGCATTGATGTGATTGACGCACGTCCACCACATACCGAAACTGGTCTTGCGACCCGGCCAATCGCCGGCCAAGCACCGAAGTTTCCACAAGGCCTGGCCCCCGAGGTGGTGGCAGCTCGCATTGTTGCGGCCATCGCGGCTGGCGAACGTGACCTGCCAGTCGAGGCGTTCTCGTAGCAATTTCAGTAAGAAGTTCATACCGCTTTTTAGAAATAACCGCTATTGTGAGAATATGACCCTCACATCTTCTCGCCATGTTCGCCGTGTGCTCGTGATCGCCGCTCTCTCGGTGGCCCTCACACCAGTCGCCGCCGAAGCAAGTGTCAAGAACGGTGCCAAGTGTTCCAAGGTGGGGCAGATGGCCACCATCAAGAAGAAAAAGACGTCCACTGACTTCGTTTGCGTTAAAGAAGGCGAGCGTCGAGTGTGGCGTGTGCGTGTTGGTGCAGCGCCCGGCGGATTCGTTGCCCCAGGTGGCGGCGAAGCCAGGCCCGGTGACGGCCCAACCGGTACGGCCACGGCCGCTGATTGCACCAAGGCGCGATACACGGCGACGAACAGCGGCGTCAACAACATCGTCGGTTGCGATCACAGCACGGCGTATTCCGAACTAACGGTCACCGCTGGTACTTCAGTTGCAAGCGGACAATCTGCCGCTGGCTTCCTGAGCATGCCTGGTGGGGCTAATGAATCGGGCGGGGCACTGTTCTTCAACCACCCAGCCGGCATGGCAACAGATGGAACGCGTCTAGCTGTTGCCGACCGCAATAACAATCGAGTCCTTATCTGGACATCGGCGCCGACGCGCAACACTGCACCGAATTTGGTGTTGGGTCAACCAAATTTCTCTACCAATAATTCCGGCTCGGCACTCAATGAGATGAACTGGCCGAGCGATCTTTCAATTTCCGCATCGGGCATGTTGATGGTTGCCGACTCCAGTAATGATCGCATTCTCATTTGGCGCACATTTCCTACGGTAAATGGTCAGGCTGCCGATATTTCACTCGACCTTGGTGGGGGTTCGTGGCCGTGGGGTGTGTGGACGGATGGCACCAAGATGATGGTGTCACGTACTGAAGCCGGAGACGTAAAGGTGTGGAACACCATTCCTGCCGCGTCGGGCCAGACCCCTGCTTCGTTCACGATTGATCCGGAAATCATGGGAACCCCTCGTCAAATTACTTCTGACGGCTCACGAGTGATTATCGGCGACGAAAACTCGCGATCACCGCTCGGCAATCGCGGTTCGCATGTGTGGAATACATTCCCCACGTCGGCGAGTTCGAACCCCGACTACTTCATGTTGTTTGGCCGCGATCGCAATGCAGGTTGGTACAACGGCCACATTGATTCGACCGGCGTGTATCTCCTGCAACGCGATCTGGAGATCTTGCGCACATTCCCCACGAGCAACCCCACTCAGTCAGAACTATCTGTTGCGCCGCAAGATGTTGGTTTGCAAGGTGGTGACGGTGGCGACGTGGTGAAGCTTGGCGATCGCATCTATGTGCTCGAATACAACGCCAATCGCATCGCAGCGTGGAATACGGTGCCAAAAACCGCGAGTCAAGCCGCCGACTTTTACATCGGCTCATCTGGGCCAGCGGATAACTCCAACCGTGCTGCATTCATGATTACCAATCCAGTAATGGCATCCGACGGTGTGTCGCTGGCAGTCAACAGCGACTTTGAGCGCCGCGTGTATGTGTGGAAGAAGCTGCCGGGCGACAACAATGCCAAGCCCGACCACTCGTTCATCGTTCCGTTCCAGCCATGGGATTCTGTTGCTGCAACATTCAAGGGCACCAAGATCTATGCGGTTGCTGGCGAAGGCAAACTGCATATTTGGTCGGGAGGCATTCCGCTGAGCAAAACCACGCTTCCCACGACTCAGCTCGACAACAACATTGGTGGCATTGTTATGTCGGGGCTCACTGCAGTAGCCGCTGACAACAACTACATCTACCTGGCAGACAAGCAGGCGGCAAAGGTGTATGTGTTCAACCAGATTCCGACGGCGACGAGTGCACCAGTCTTTACATTGCCCGGCTGCCCAGCCGCAACGCAACTTCGATCAGACGGCAATTACTTAGTGCTCACCTGCATCGCCAACCCAGGCACTTTCGTGTGGACTGTCAGCGCGCTCGCCAATAATCAGGCGGGCACGACAGTGACGGGAACACAATTCAATTTGCCAATGGGTGGTTTGCCCGTGAACGGTGGTCTCTTTGTTGCCGATACCGGTTTCGACCGTGTGGTGTGGTGGTCGAGCATGTCAACGGCACTTGCAGGTGGTGCGCCAACCGCGGTGCTCGGAGCATCAACTGGGGCTACCAAAGCGAACTCGGGTTTGAGTGGTAGCAAATTCCGCATGCCGCGATCGCTTATGGTCACGCGTGGGTACTTGTGGGTTGGTGAACAGAAGTTCGGCAACCGAGTACTGCGCTTCAAACTCAGCTGACCAAGCGGACACCGTCGAATTGTCGCGCCACAAGTGGCTGACCCGATGGTCGTAGGCTCAATGCTCGACGCAGCGTTGCATAACGATTTGCGGGCGTTTAGCTCAGTTGGTTAGAGCATCTCCCTTACAAGGAGAGGGTCGGGGGTTCGAGTCCCTCAACGCCCACCAGGTATAGAAGTAAGTTTTGGGTGATGATTCGGCGCTGGCACGCATTTTCGGTATTCGCACTTTGCGTTGTCGTGGCAATCGTTTTTGTTGGAGCACCAAGTTTTTCAGCTACGAGTGGTGGCAAATGTGCTAAGGCCGGCGTTATTCAAAAGACGAAGGGCATCACTTACACATGTGTAAGAACTGGGAAATTGCTTAAGTGGGCGAGGAAGAATACCCAGCAGAGCACAACGACTACCTCGGTGCCATTGTCAATGGCCGATCTGTTGCTTACCAATCCTCCGTCACCTCAGCCATTGAGCAATTGTCGTCTCACTGATGCGAGAACATTCAAGACAGGCGGAGAGTGGCAAGCCATTACTTATCCTGCAATCGCAACAGGAGGATTCACCAATGCGGGGAATGTGAATGTTGCGGTCATCTTTGTTGATTTTTCGGATGCGTCGGGAACCGCATCCGAGTTGAGCGAAGCGACCCTGGATGTGAAAAAGGCTTCAGCCTGGTATTCATGGTTCTCTCAAGGAAGTGTCACCTATACATTGCGTATTGCTGACCGATGGGTGAGGGCGCCCAAAACATCTAATAGCTATTACTGGCTGCATCCTGGTAAACCTGGAGTTCAACTGCAGACCAGTCAAGAAATTGCTGAAACATATCGATCATTGGCAGCGACAGTCGTTGATACCAGCGGCATTACTTCAGTCTGGGTGGTTACTCCGAAAACGGCTACAACGATTGACGAAGGGTTTGCCCTTCGCGATAGGCCGAGTGTGTTTTCTACTGGTGGGTCAACGTATTCGTCGAGGATTCCGATCTGGCAGCATTTCGTTCACGAGACACTTCATTCTCATGGCGCACTCGGTCATTCGCCGAAGAACTCTCAAATTGGATTGTTTTGGAATACTGGTGCAACAGGAGCATCTTTGAATTCATGGGATGCAATGACCTTGGGCTGGATGAAGCAAGAAAGCATTTATTGCGTCGCAAAGGAAAGTTTGATCACTCAATCAATGACGTTGGCTCCGATCGAGCGTGAGCAGGTCGGTCTCAGGAGTGTCATTATTAAACTGTCCGAGCATGAAGCGTTAGTAATCGAATCGCATCGCAAAGACAAATGGTCTGAACGTTGGTCAATTGGTACTTCTGGTGTATCTGTAATGAGAGTTGATACGCGCGTCGACACGGTCTTTGATCAGGGCAATTCGACAGGGAAATACTTGGTTCCGGTAGGAGAACATTCGCTTGATTTTTTGAAAGTTGGTCAGACTTTTACGACGGATGGAATCAAGATCACTCTCATCAAGTCAGGCGATAATGACCAAATCAGAATTGAACCTTCAACGTGAAATTGGTAAATAGGGTCGCTCCAATGCATTACCGTTACATCAGAGGTTCAACAAGATTGGTGTGTGGAACATCTCCGCCTTGAAGACCAGCGTCTCGGCTTCCTCCGGCGGCCATAGCTCGATCTGCCACACCTAGCCATTCGACGCCGATTCGATGGGCGCCGGTGAGCCTTGCAAATTCATCTAGCCAGTGAATCATGAACGCGACTGCTTCTTATCGCTTCCTGCTTATACGGTCTTGTGACCCTTACAAGGAGAGGGTCGGGGGTTCGAGTCCCTCAACGCCCACCAGATACTTCGTGGCTTGTCCTCGCTGTTGCCTTTGGTGATCGCTCGGTACCTGCGCGCATTGTTCGGTGAGCTGGCAGTAGGAGAGTTTCATGGAATCCGCAATTGTTAGGCTCGGATTTGTGGGACTTTTAAAGCGACTCAACGAACTCAAGGTTTCACGACAAATAAAAAAAATAGACAATGAACTCAAGGTTTTACGAGAAGTCCGGAAGATAGACAACGAATATGAGGCTCTCGTCAAAAGTGCAGCACAAGACCAAGAGAAAAAGAATATTGCTGCAAAATATGAACACTGGAAATCAATCTACGGTCCATCGAAGTCAGGAAGCCACAAACCTGTAGTCGAGATCGACTTTGTCAATGCACCAAAGGCAATGAAATTTCTGGAAACGATAAAATTTTCGTACCAGAATTATTCAAATTTTCAAGGGCGCGCATCCCGTTCAGAGTTTTGGTATTGGGTCCTCTTCGTTGCTTTGACTACATTCGGGCTCGCTGTTGTGGCATCTTTTGATGGTTCAACCCAGATTTACAAGGAGATGCTTCTCGCCGTTTTTGTTTTGTCATCGATAAGTCCGACTTTGTCTAGAGTCGTGCGACGTCTTCATGACACAGACAAACCTGGAATTTACGCATTGTTTTGGTTTACACCGATTGTTGGGTACGTTTTGCTTACAGTTTGGTTTTGCGCAAAGGGTGATTTTGGTGGTAATCGATTCGGCCCAGTACGCGGCAATCATGAATCACCAACGCTGCATCGAGCACCACACCGTGGCATTAAGCCCGTGTCGAGCCAGCATGCACCGCAAAGCCGATCATCTTTCTCGTTATTGAGAAAGTTCCTGAGAAAAATACTGTCTTAGGTACCGTTACGGTCTCGACCTGTTCTTTAGTTGCGCGAGGCGTAGCCGAAGGCAAGTGATGTCGCCACGGCCAGCCACAGTTGGTAGGGCAGCAGCGCCAACCCGAGTGGGGTCGATGCCTGAAAGGTGACAGCGACGAGCGGCAGTGTGAGCAATGTTGCAACTGTCAGAGCAAACCCCGATGTAAACAACGAGTGCGGCACATAAAACAAATAGGCCCATGTGAGTGCTGCAATCACGCTCAGCGCTAGTGACGCGAGCCATACCACGTGCCCGGTTCGAGAGTCTCGACCTGCCACTGCCCATCCCGCCACCGCAAGCATCACGAAGTTATATGGCCAGATCATCCCGAAGACCACATCAGGCGGTTGCCACGGTGGTTTGCTCAGCGATTGATACCAGTCGGCATCGGTCGAAACCCAGCGGCCTGCGCCAATGGCATATGCGACAACAATCGCTGTGCTGACTCCGCCGACGAGTGCTCGTGACATCGAGAGCTACGACGCAGC
The DNA here is from genome assembly GCA_044351505.1 of Ilumatobacteraceae bacterium. Taxonomy (GTDB): domain Bacteria; phylum Actinomycetota; class Acidimicrobiia; order Acidimicrobiales; family Ilumatobacteraceae; genus F1-60-MAGs027. Next base: position 4,526 of record JBILFO010000024.1, on the reverse strand, counting down.
CACGCGTGAAGCGGTATGTGTGTGATTGCTTGACGCGGCAGGGTTGGTGAACTGCATGACGCCGTCGTTCACGGCACCTTCGCGAAACATCTTTTTGTCTTTGTCGTAGTTCTGCGGGTTGATCCATGGCTCGCGGTCACCTTGGCTGGGCATGAGGTGCATTACACGTTGCATATAGCCCGATGAGAACCCGTCGATCCACGGTCGGCGCGGCATGCTGTATTCGTCATCACGCAAGCGTGGTGTGCACTGACGAGTGCCGGTATCGCGCATGTGGTTGAGCAATCGACACACGTAGGTGCATATGAGGTCGGCGCGCAGCGTCCACGACGCATTGATATAGCCGAAGCTGGTGGCCAAGTTGGGCACATCTGAATATGACATGCCTTTATATGTGCGGGTTTGTGAGAAGTCGACAGGTTGGCCATCCACACTGAATTCGGCTTCGCCCAGCGTTACCAACTGCAATCCAGTAGCGGTCACGATCACATCAGCAGGAAGGTGCTGACCCGAAGAAAGCAAGATTCCTGTTTCGGTAAAAGTTTCAATCGTGTCAGTCACCACCGAAGCGCGGCCGCTGCGAATGGCGGCAAACAAATCGGCGTTCGGCACCAAACACAAACGTTGATCCCATGGGTTGTACCTGGGGGTGAAGTGTTTGTCGACCGGGTAGTCGCCGCCAAGTTCCATCCGGACTCCACCAATGAGCAGGTTCTTTATGTCGTCTGGGTGGCTGCGTGTGCGGTTGTACACCAACTGCTGTCGCCAGGTGTTCTTAGCGCGAGTGATGTTGTATGCCAACTTTGCCGGAAGCACCTTGCGCAACAAGTTGGCGAAAGCATCACGGTCGGGCCGCGCCACCATATAGGTGGGTGAGCGTTGCAACATCGTCACGTGTGCGGCACGCTCAGCCATCGCTGGCACCAACGTGACTGCGGTTGCCCCCGAGCCAATTACCACCACGCGCTTGTCGGTGTAGTCAAGATCATCGGGCCATTGCTGGGGGTGAACTATCTGCCCAGTGAATCGATCAAGCCCGCGAAACTCGGGTAGGTAGCCCGACTTGTATGAGTAGTAGCCAGCACACATGAACAAGTAATTACACTCAAAGACACCGTGCGAGCCATCACTGCGGGCGGTGTGCACCGTCCAGGTGGCGAGTGGGGTCGACCACTCGGCTCGCACCACGCGTTCGCCAAATCGCATATGACGCTGCAAGTCATGCTCGGCTACCGTTTCGCGCAAATACTCCATGATTGATGGGCCGTCGGCAATCGACTTGTCGGCTTTCCATGGCTTGAACTCAAAGCCCAGTGTGTGCATGTCGCTGTCTGAGCGAACGCCTGGATACTTAAACAAGTCCCAGGTGCCGCCAATATTTTCGCGGCCTTCCAGAATCACAAAACTGCGGTCCGGTGACTTGTCTTGCAGGTGCACACCAGCACCGATGCCTGAAATGCCTGCACCAACGACGACCACATCAAAACGCTCGAGCGTCATGAGCTCAGGCTAGATGGGTGGGTTGTGTCCCGAGATTGAGATTGCTGCATTGCTCGCACACTTGATCGGGAATAACACCCCAGCGAATCATCCAACCAAACATGATGCAACCGAGGCACACGGCAAACACCGCTTCTAAAAACGCCGCCGCAGCCAACATGGCGGCCACCACTCTCGATGCTGCCGTGAAATCAAGCAGCCACAACACGCTGGCAGTTGTAGAAAACAGCAGACCCACAAACTGGGCAAAACGCTTTGGTGGGCCGGCAACGAATCGATGCTGAATATGTAGACGCGGTGTAATTATTTTGGTGGACAACAACCCCAGTGGGCTAAGGGCGGGCCCGGTGAGCACCCGTGCGACAAAGCCGTACGTGAGTGGAATCAGAATCCATGCAGCACCAGTGGCGGCAAACGTGGCACTCATGAGCAATGCACCAAAGGCAACGAGGCGCGCCGATGTTTCGTTGACCGGATGGGGGAATGGAAACGGGTTCCGCATGCGCTTCACCCTAGGCTCGCTTTTGTGACCGACGTAGCGCGAGATGTGTTGATCGTTGCGCTGGCATTCGCAACATCAACTGTGGGCTCGCTCGGCGGGCTTGGTGGGGCTATTTTGCTGGTGCCCCTCCTGACATTCGGCGATATGACCATTGCCGAAGCCGCCCCACTTGGTTTGGTGAGTGTGATTGCAGGTTCGGTTGCTGCCGGGCGAACGCAACTGCGCGACGGGGCAGTTAACCATCGCTTTGCGGTCGTTACTGAACTTGGCGCCACCGCCGGGGTGATTGTCGGGGTGATTTTGGCTGGCTCTATATCTGATCGAGTGCTCACATATTTTTTGGCAACGCTTGCCCTGCTGGCGGCTGGCGGCGGTGCGATTCGCAAAGGGGTGCGCTGGAGGCCTGACCCATCATTGGGCGCCGACTCAATTGGTGAGCATCACGGGTCGCTTTCAGGTGTGTACCGACTCAACGATCAGGCCGTGCCGTATCAGCCAACACGCATGGGGCTCGGCGTGAGTCTTATGGCTATTGCGGGTGTAGTCACCGGTTTGGCGGGTGTCGGCGGCGGGTTTCTCAAGACTCCGCTGTCGAGCGAGGTCATGCGCTTGCCGGCAAAAGTCGCGGCCGCAACCAGCACGTTCACCATCGGGCTCACCGCATCGACTGCCTTGCTGCTCATGGCAATAGATGGGCGAGTAGTGGTGTCTGACAGTGCGCTGGTGGTCATCGGTTCGATTGTGGGTGGCACGTTGGGTTCACGATTGCAGCGATATCTGTCGCCACCCGTCGTGCGACGCGCAACAGCGTTAGTGCTGACTGTGATTGCCGTCGTGCTCGTGGTGCGGGCATGAATTCGCTCAGCAGTTTCGTGGCGAAATGGACAACAACTGCAGTGGTGCTGGCAGCGTTGACGGCCTCTGCTGGGGTGATTGCGCGTGGTGACATTGCCCGCACGCTCAGCGCCATGGCGTTAGTGCTGCTCAGCACGCTTCCCGTGTTGCGCGTTGTTGCTTTGGCGGTGAGTTGGGCTCGCGCTGGTGATCGTCGCTACGCCGCAGCAGCAGTCGTACTCGTAGCGTTGATGGCCGTGGGTGTATTGGTGGTGGCCGTATGGCGTTGATGTTGAAGCAGTACTACCTGGCTTGTTTGTCGCACGCGTCGTATCTTGTTGGCGACACGGTCAGCGGCCGAGCAGTCGTTGTTGACCCACAACGTGACGTGGCGCAGTATCTCGCCGATGCCAAAGAACAAGGCCTCAAGATTGAACGCGTAATCGAAACACACTTTCATGCCGATTTCTTGAGTGGACACTTAGAGTTGGCTGGCGAAACGGGTGCCAAGATTTCGTACGGCTCAGCTGCTGCCGGTTTGACTGACTTTGAGATTGACCCGCTCGTGCACGGTCAGCGCCTGTCGTTAGGTCAAGTCGAACTCGAGATCTTCGAGACTCCTGGCCACACCCCCGAATCCATTTGTATCGTGGTGCGCGAATCAGCCGATATCGCGCCGCACGCAGTGTTGACCGGCGACACGTTATTCATCGGTGATGTCGGGCGCCCCGACTTGTTGTCGGCATTTGGTCGCACGCAAGACGAAATGGCTCGCAGTTTGTATCACTCGTTGCATGACCGCCTACTGACCCTGCCTGACACCACAAAGGTGTATCCGGCGCACGGGGCTGGCTCGGCATGCGGCAAAAATCTGTCTACTGAAACTGTGTCAACCATCGGCGAGCAGCGTCGTACCAACTACGCATTGGCGAAGATGACCGAGAAAGAATTCGTCGACATCGTGACCGAAGGCCAAGCCGCAGCGCCTCTGTATTTTTCGTTTGCTGCAATGCGCAACCGCGCCGCTCGTGACCACCTCGACGAAGCTGAGTTGCCAACAGCATTGTCGTGGGCCGAGTTCACCCAACACGTTGCCAACGGTGCCGTAGCCATCGACACACGCGAGCCCGACGAGTTTGCTCGTGGGCATCTACGTGGTTCGCGCAACGTGGGGCTCAGTGGGCGATTTGCTGAATATGTCGGTGAAGTGGTGCGACCTGGTGAAGCCATCGTGTTGGTCGCCACGCCAGGCACCGAGCACGAAGCCAAGGTGCGGCTTGCTCGCATCGGCTACGACTCGGTCATCGGAGTATTGGTCGACCCCGTGCGAGCCATGCTCGAGCACCCCGACCACGTGCAAATCGCCTCTCGATTGAGTGCTGAACAACTCGAATCCCGCCGCGCAGTGGTGCCCAATCTGGCAATCGTCGACGTGCGCGGCCCCGGGGAAGTTGGCGAAGGCATGGTTGCAGGTGCTGTGCATCTGCAGTTGGCCAGTTTGTTGCAGCGAGCAAGTGAACTCGACCCCGCGGTGCCAACTGTGGTGTATTGCGCAGGTGGATATCGATCGAGCATCGCAGCGAGCACGTTGCGCTCGCTTGGCTTTAACGACGTCTCCGATATCGTCGGTGGCTATGGCGCCTGGAAAATTCATCAATCGACGTGACTAAACACATTCTCGTCATCTCGG
>JBILFO010000116.1:0-4423 GCA_044351505.1 Ilumatobacteraceae bacterium | reverse complement strand
CACCGGGCATTCGGCGCATTTTTGCGTGGTGTCTCGAGTGGTTCGATTGCACTGATGGCAGTCGTGCTTTGGCGACTAGCCAATGAAGCATTCACTGACTGGCTGGCGGCCGTCACGTTTGGAGTTGCGCTAGTGGTATTGCTGTGGCGGTCAATTCGCCGCTGAACGCCAAGGCACATTTGCCGGCCAACGCCCGACGCCACCGTCTTCGAGTTTGAACCCGCTCAGTTCGCGATTGGCGTGCTGCGATCGCCAGGTGAGCATGCGTTGGGCAAGTGGCAACACGCGTGCGGTATCGGTGATGGGTGTGCGCCAGGTGGGGTCGACAGCCAAGTCAAACGCCAGCCAGTCTCCGTTGCCAAACTGCACATAGGCAGTGTGTGCATCGCGTTGAGTGCAGAGATGTTGTCGCTCGAGCCGACGATCGTGCGGCCATTGCAGAGCCGAGCTGTTTGCGTCATCAGAAACGTACAACTGTCGCCAGTCGTATTCCCACGTGGCCATTTCGCGCCAATCAGCGGGCGTGTCGCCAGCCAGCCAGGGCACGAGTGAGCGCCCGTCGCACTGTGCCGGAATTGGGGCAGCAATCAAGTCGCACAACGTAGGCAAGATGTCGACGTTCTCGGTGAATGCGTCGACTAGTCGACCGTGACCGCCAGCAAGTTGCGGTGCGCGAACCATGCCGACGATGCGGTAACTCTGTTCGAAGAACCCAACCTTTTCGCGCAGGCCGTGATCGCCGAGTTGTTCGCCGTGGTCAGCGGTGATTACGACGATGGTGTTCTCCCATTCGCCTCGCTCACGCAGTGCAGCAAAGATACGACCAAGTTGTGCATCGACCGCGCTGATCATCCCGTAGTACTGCGCGCGCAGGCGACGCATGCCAGCCTCGGTGGACGGTGCCTTGGTTTCGGGCAACTGCATGACTGCTTCATGAAAGTCGTGACGCTCGTTGCTCGGTGCAGTTGGCAGATCGACCTGCTCGGGGTCGTACTCGTGCGCCCAGCGACCGGCAGCGGTATAGGGCGGGTGCGGTCGCAGATAACTGAGGTGGGCAAACCATGGTGCATCGCCCGTGGTTGCTCGGCGTGCATCGGCATGCCAACTCAAAAATTGGTCGGTAAGAAAAGTGGAGATGCTGAGCGACTCATCTCGGTCAGGCTCAGTTTCAAGAGCCACGATGTGATCAGCCGGCGTGTGCCCGTGCGTGCGCAGGTGGGCAAGCCATGGCGTATACGGTTCGCTGAGGTCAAGCACGCAGTCGAACCCAGGTAACACGCCTTGATATGTCGACAGCCGTGTGTCGTTGGCATTGGTGGTGGCTCGCGGGTCGACACCTTGATCGGTGTAACCGAACAACGCTGGGGCATAGCCATGGCGTCGCGCGACTCGGGCCACATTGTCGAAGCGGTCGTCGAGTGGCGAGCCATTGAAGCACACGCGGTGGTTCATGAGATACATCCCGGTGTACAAACTCGCGCGACCTGGCGAGCACGGCGCAGCCTGGCTGTAGTGCCGGGTGAATGTGGTTGCGTCACGCGAGAGCGCATCAAGGTTGGGTGTGCGCACCACGGGGTGACCTAGCAGCGATAAACAGTCGCCCCGAAACTGGTCGAGGGTGACGAGCAGAATGTTTTGCGGCATGAATTATTGCGTGCCGAGAGCAGCGCGGTCTGCATTCTTGGGGTCAAGCACCGGGTCGCGCCAGGTTCGGCTCTCGGGTTCGATGATCACACGATGCAGTGCTCCGTCGGTGAAGGCGAACGGAACATGTTCTTCATGAATCACCGAGTGGCCACGTAGGTAGCCGACGGTGAACCCAGCAGTGCCATAGAAAAACGGCACCGTCATCGGAATCTCGGCAGCACCCACTGGTAGATCGTCGTAAAATAATTCGACGTTGCCTTTGAATCGAGCCGACATGGTGAACTCGACCACTAATCGGTGCGCACCACGGGGAATTGGCACCGAAGCAGCCGCAACGAAGCGCTGCAGCCCGAGAAAGTTGTGCACGTAATGCAACCGGTTGTCACGCACGTAGACGGCATAGCCAGCCGAGGCCGAACCGTGAGCGCAAATTGCACCAGACACTTCGCCGGGTGAATTGACCTCGGCGATAATGCGAAAACCACGATTGTGTAGGTTGGGCGCCACGGCGCGCGGTAGCGAACCGATGCCTGGGCGGTATTCGTATCGCTCACGTCGGTGGCGACGATCGCCGAACTTGCCGGGTTGATTGTTCAGTGGCAGCACGCGATGCGCCTCGGCTTCGCGCCACCAGAGAGCAATCATCTCTTGCAGCTTTTCGGGATGTGTCTCGGCCAAGTTATGAATCTCGGCGCGATCTTTGTCAATGTTGTAGAGCTCCCACTCGTCGCGATCAAACGGCAGACTTGCGTCGCCGCCGTCGTAGACAAACCCCATGATTGGATGAAACACGACCGCTTTCCAACCGTCGTGATACAACGCCCGCGAGCCCATCATCTCGAAATATTGCGTGAGGTGTTTGGTGGCTGCATCCGGTTGATTCAACGTGTGGGCAAAACTTACGCCCTCGATCGGCGACTGGGGCACGCCGGCAATCTCGGCAGGTGGTGCAATCTGTAAAAGCTCAAGCAATGTGGGCATGAGATCCACTGCGTGGGTGTATTGATGGCGAACGCCCCCGCCTTGTTTGATGCCTTGTGGCCAATGCACGATCAACGGGTCGGTCACGCCACCTTCGTGGGTTTCACGCTTCCCACGTTTGAACGGTGTGTTGCCGGCCCATGCCCAGCCCCATGGGTAGTGATTGTGGGCTTCGGGTGTGCCAAGTAAATCGATGCGCTTTAAGTTTTCTTCGAGGTTTTCTGGAACGAAGTTGAAAAAGAACACTTCGTTGTACGAACCTTTCGGGCCACCCTCAGCCGAAGCACCGTTGTCGCTCATCACGATGAAGATCGTGTTATCAAACTCGCCGAGCGACTTCACATGCTCAACGAGGCGTCCAACTTGAGCATCGGTATGAGTGAGAAAGCCGGCGTAGACCTCCATCATGCGCGAATACAAACGGCGTTCGTCGGCACTGAGCGAATCCCAGGCCGGCACCCAATGTGGTCGTTCGCTCAACGTGGTGCCTGCGGGCATGAGGCCTGCCGTCAGCTGTCGGGCAAAAACTTCTTCTCGCCACGTGTCCCAACCTTGGTTGAACTGATCGCGGTAGGCGTCGACGAATGGTTTGGGTGCTTGGTGCGGCGCATGACAGGCGCCAGGAGCAAACCACAAAAAGAACGGCTTGGTTTGGTGCGCAGCGCGTGCATCATTCATGAAGGTGATGGCTTTGTCGGCCATGTCTTGGGTGAGGTGATAGCCCTCGTCGGGTGTTTTCGGTGGATCAACTTCGTGATTGTCGTACACCAGATCGGGGTGGTACTGATCGGTTTCGCCACCGAGAAACCCATAGAAGCGTTCGAAGCCCCGCCCGAGTGGCCAGCGCCAGCGAGGTGCACCCATCTGCGCTTCGTGTGAAGGGGTGAGATGCCATTTGCCGACCGCAAAAGTGGAATAGCCGTTGCGAACGAGAATTTCTGAGATCATTCCGTCATTGTGTGACATCTCGGCGTTGTAGCCAGGGAAACCCGATGCAATTTCAGCGACACGTCCCATGCCGACGGTGTGGTGATTGCGGCCCGTCAGCAATGCTGCACGAGTCGGCGAACAAAGAGCCGTGGTGTGAAAATTGCTGTATCGCAGGCCTGCAGCAGCAAGAGCATCAAAAGTTGGTGTGCGAATGTCGCTGCCGTAACAACCGAATTGGGCAAAACCCACATCATCGAGCAATACCACCACGATGTTGGGCGACCCCGGTGCGGCGACATCTAGATCGGGCCACGATGGTGTGGAGTCTGCGAATGTTCTGCCGATCGAGCCCCCGAATGCTTTGCGCGAGGTCGGTGCCATACCTCAAAACCGTAGCCAGTGTGAGTGCTGTGCAACGAAGGCAGCCCAGACCTTCCGCTGGCGTCGCAGCGCCGCTACCTTGGGAGGTCTACATATCAAACAGGGGGAATACGGCATGGGCCGAGTAGTAAAAGCAGCACTGTTGCAGACCGATTGGGCGGGCAGCAAGGACAAGATGATCGATAAGCACGAAGTGGCGGCCCGCGAGGCTGCCAAACAGGGTGCACAAGTGATGTGTTTTCAGGAACTGTTCTATGGCCCGTACTTCTGCCAGGTGCAGGATGCGAAGTATTACGACTACACCGAGCAAATTCCTGACGGCCCGACCACCAAGCGCTTCCAAAGCATCGCCAAAGAGTTGGGAATGGTGCTCGTGTTGCCGATGTACGAAATCGTGCAGCCTGGTTTGTATTACAACACGGCCGCAGTCATCGATGCCGATGGTCGTTATTTGGGCAAGTACCGCAAGCAACACATCCCGCAG
>JBILFO010000110.1:0-4763 GCA_044351505.1 Ilumatobacteraceae bacterium | reverse complement strand
GAAACAGTCGCGCTGCAGCCAATGGCGCAATCAGCGCCCAGATAGCAAGCACTAGCCATGCACCAAGTGGTGCATCAATAAACAGCCACACGCCGTTTGGCGTACCACCGAGCGAAGCATGCATGACCTCGGCGAGTGCGCCAGATGGCAAGTACCGAGCCACGGCACCAAGGCTGTCTGGCAAATCATCCACGGGCACGATGACACCACCGAGTGCGAGCAGAACAAGGTATAACCCGTTTTGTGCTGCAAGGTTTGCTTCGGCGCGCAAACGACCAGCAAGGCACAGTCCGATTCCGGCAAAGGCTGCGGTGCCCAGTAATAAAGCCAGCGCGAGACGCCACCACGACAAGTCGGCCATCGACCAGCCCAAGCCAACTGCAATGGCAACCAGAACTGTGACCTGCACGAGTTCAACCACACTGACTGATCCTGCTTTGGCCCAAATGAGGCGACCACGCCCGAGCGGTGTGACCCCGAGGCGTTTTAGCACGTGGTACGAGCGTTCAAAACCGGTTGCGATACCCGTGCTCACCATTGCGGTGGAGATCAGCGACAAGGTGAGCACTGATGCCACCAAGCGGGTGAGTGTGATGCTGTCAGGTAGCACTGCGACGTTGCCAAAAAAGACCAGCACCCCAATGGGAATCACCATGATGAGCAGCAATTGTTCGTAGTTGCGCACCAAGGTGGTGAGCTCTATTCGTATCTGGGCTAACACGAGTTTCATCGGGTTGCCTCACGTACAACATCTTCTAGACGTCGCCCACCTGCACACAACGATGCGATGGTGTCATTGAGTGTCACCTTGCCCCGATGCAACACCACCGCCCGGTGCGCTACTCGCTCGGCTTCATCCAAGTCGTGAGTTGCCAGCACCACACCGCAGCCACCCTGCACCAAATCAGCGATGATGCCGCGAATCATCTCGCGACCATCAAGGTCGACACCTGCTGTTGGTTCATCAAGAAAGGCAATCTCGGGGGCGGCCGCCAGTGCAAGAGCGAGTGAGAACCGCTGTCGCTCGCCACCAGACAACCGTCGCCATGTGGAACTACGTCGGTCGTGCAGACCAACCTTGGCTACGAGTTCGTCGGCGTCAACACCGCGTGCATACAGGGCGCAATAGTGACGAACCAGCGAGTGCACGCGGGCGTTAGGTGCGATACCGCCGTCTTGCAGCATGACGCCGATGCGCGCACGAACGCTGTTGTTGATGGAGGAGATATCGGCACCCAACACTCGAATCGTGCCGGATGCTGCACGGCGGACCCCTTCACATGCTTCCAATGTGGAGGTCTTACCCGCACCATTACGCCCCAACACTGCCGTGACTTCACCGAAGGCCGCACTAAATGAAACGGCATTGACCGCCGTGACATCGCCGTAGCGAATGACCAGGTCTTGTACTTCCAATGCGTTGCTGTGTTGATGCTGATTCACTACGAACACAGTAGACATGAAACACTCGCGCTGCACCACAGCACTAGCCTTGGCAGGCGTGATAGATGTCCGGTTGCTGCGTTCGCAACCCGACGTGGTGCGCACGGCCCTTGCGCGGCGGGCCAAGCCCGAACTACTTGAACAACTCGACCACGCCATTCGGCTGGATGTGCGCTTGCGCGACATCGTTGCCGAACGCGACACTGCCCGCGCGCGAATCAATGATGTTTCCAAACAAGTCGCAGCATTGCGTCGAGACAAGCAGGACGCCGAGCATCTCGTAGTCGAAAGCCGGAGCCTTGGTGAGCAAGAAAAAGTTCTGGATGGCGAATACGGAGAAGTCGAAGCGGTTTTGCGGGAGCTGTTGCTGCAGATTCCGAATCTTCCCCACCCTGATGTAAGCAGTGGTACGGGGAGCCACGACAACGTCGTGGTGCGCGGGCCGCTACAGATGCCCGCGGCGTTCGCATCGCATCAACGGGTGCCGCATTGGGAGACCGGGGTTGAGCTCGGCATCTTGGATGCTGAACGTGCCGTGAAAATTTCTGGGGCAATGTTCACCATGCAACGCGGGCTCGGGGCAACGATGGCTCGGGCATTGTGCCAATTTGCGCTCGATCGCAATGCGGATGCTTTTGAAGAGATTCGCCCACCATCGTTGGTGACGACCCAAACCTTGACCGTGACGGGGCAATTGCCGAAGTTTGCCGACGATGCCTACAACATCGGTCGTGATGATTTGTGGGCGATCCCCACCGCTGAAGCCCCGCTGACATCGCTGCATGCAGGCGAGATCCTTCACGAGTCGGCGCTGCCGTTGCGATACATGGCGTTCTCGCCGTGCTTTCGTCGCGAAGCAGGTTCGGCAGGCCGCGATACCCGCGGTATGTTGCGTAGCCACGAATTCGACAAAGTTGAGATTTTTGCCGTGACCACACCCGAAACGGCTAGCGCAATGTTGGATGACTTCGTCGAGCGCGTTACCAGCACCATCGCAGCCTTGGGAATGCCGTATCGCGTTCTGGAAATCTGTTCAGGGGATTTGGGTCAAAGCCACTATCGCAGCTACGACGTCGAGGTGTATGCCCCAGGCTGTGATCAATGGCTGGAAGTAAGTTCCATTAGTTGGTTCAGTGACTATCAAGCGCGACGTGGCGAGATTCGGTTTCGCCGGGAGGGCAAGAAAGGCACCGACTTTGCGCACACGTTGAATGCTTCGGCATTGGCAGTGCCGCGAGTCTGGGCAGCGATTTTGGAAAACTTCCGCAATGCTGACGGTTCGGTCACTATTCCGGCAGTGCTGCACCCGTACATGCGGGGTGCGACAGCAATTCCTGTTGTATCTGCATCAGCAACTCATTCAACATGAGCCTGCGTGACCGCCGAGTGCAATACGAAACAGCTGGTCTCGAACGTGCCGATCTCGCAGCAGATCCCACTCAACAGTTCAGCCAGTGGTACAACGAAGCATTGTCAGCCGGTGTGGCCGAGCCAAACGCGTTCACCTTGGCAAGTGTTGATCACACTGGTTGGCCCAACGCCCGCGTGGTCTTGGCACGTGGCGTCGACGTCCGTGGTGTCACATTCTTCACCAACTACGACAGTGCAAAAAGCCGTGAAGTCGCTGCTGCGCCGTGTGTGTCAGGCACGTTTGCTTGGCTTGATCTTCATCGACAAGTGCGCTTGCGGGGCGAAGTGCAGCGCCTGAGCGAGTCGGAAAGTGATCAGTATTTCGCCTCGCGACCGCGTGAATCGCAGTTGGGGGCATGGGCATCGCCGCAATCTGAAGAGATTGCTGATCGCAGTGTGTTAGAACAACGACTCGCCGAAGTACGCAGCAGATTTGGTGACGGTCCAGTGATGCGTCCGCCATTTTGGGGTGGCTGGTTGATCAACGTTTCAGTGTGGGAGTTTTGGCAAGGCCGCCCGAGTCGACTGCACGACAGATTTCGCTATGAGCGAGTGGATCAGCAGTGGAGCATCGCCCGCCTGGCCCCGTGAATTCAGTTGGCAGTAGTTGACGGCACAGGCGTCGAGATCGACCAGGTCTGGGCGGCATCAACCAATCCATCAATGAGTGATTGGGTATGCGGGGTGGGATGCGGGCCTTCCCAATCCCACCACAACGGGCTTGTGCCGCGTACTCGGGGTGGTAATTCGAGTTGCACACCACCGCTACGAGTGGAGTTCACCGGGTTGTTCGGATGCAAGCCACGCAACTCTTTAGGAATGCGCTCCATGTCGTCTTCGACTAGATAGGCCGGTAGTGCACGGCGCAAACACGGTGCAACATGGGCAGCGAGTGCTCGGTTGCTGCCGCCGAGCAGCATCGTGGTGAAGAGCCCGCGTCGGCCATAGCCGTGCACGGTGACCACAACATCCACATGGGCGAGATATTGAGCCAAGGCTGGTGATTGTTCGGCGGTGAAACGGTGCGAGGGAACATGCTCACGCATTCCTGCTGGTTGATGCACGCCATAGTACGAAGCCCCCGAGCGCTCTGCTGCACTACGGGCAATGAGATCGGTACGTTCCTCTAGTGCACCGCCATGAAATGCCATAAAGCCGAATTGACCACGAAGCTCAAGCACCTCTTCGACCCCTGGCTGGGCGAGCAAATGCAGCAGATTCATGACGACTGCTTGATTTTGTCGGAGGTTTTACGTTGTTGCACCATGATGACTAGTGCGATGGTGATTACCAGCACAAAAATCGCGAGCAACGGCACAGTACCGATGTCGGCGATGCGCGACACAATGCTGGTTTGCCAATTGCCCAATGTGGAAAGTAGTGGGTCGCTTCCTGTTCGTGAGGTGATTGCGATGTACCAGTACCAAGTGAGATACACACCTGTCGCCAGCACGAGCATGCTGGACACGCGATCAATTGTCTGCATAACGCCACGGCCCCCACGAACGAGCGCCGTTTTGGCAAAAGCAAGTGTGGTGGTGAGGGCCACCACAAACACGCCCATCCCGAGGCCGTACAACGCCACGCTCAGTACACCCGAAACCACACCATCACGCGAAAAGCTTCCCATAACTGCAGTAGTAAGTAGACCGATGGTGCAACCAATTGATGCGATGGCATAAACAACGCCGAAACCAAACATGCCGACATAACTGTCGCGTCGTGACGCACCGCTCAATGAAGGCACCCACAGCTTTGGTCGCCAGCCAAACACCATGCGGACTCCCATGATGATGAGTGCGATGCCGATGACCAACGCCGGATACTTGGCATTGGCTTCGATCCAGTTAGTAAAGATTCGGGAGATGATTCCGACCACTAAGAACACGATCAAAAACCCAGATGCCACT
>JBILFO010000109.1:0-4767 GCA_044351505.1 Ilumatobacteraceae bacterium | reverse complement strand
AACGCACGATGTCGACGACTTGTTTCACCTGTCAACACGGTAGCAAGTAAGTAGTGTGCTGTTTGTGAGTAATCAAGAAAACGACGAAGCTGCAGAATTTGACCCAGAAAAGCTTCGTCTGGTAAACGAATTGCGATTTGCCAAGGCACGTCTGGCTGCGCTTGAACTAGAGATACTCAATGGTCGAGATCACGCAATCGGTCAGACCGCTGAACTTGCAACCGTCCGACATGAACTCGCAACCGTCCGACATGCACTCCGGCAAGAAACCGCAGCAGTTCGTCAGGAACTCGCAGCTGTTCGCTCATCTACGACATGGAAAATTGGACGATGTTTCATGTTGCCGATACGAGTACTTCGGCGCATTGGCCGACGTTAAAGCTCTTTGGGTGACTGCGCTTCCACTTGAACATTTTCTCCAGATGACACTTGAGACGTCTAGCATCATCCGCAATGCGAACGACCAAGCGACTTGCACCACACTGCTGAGCGGTGATGTCACTTTTTAGCATTATCACGCCGGTGTACAACCCACCGCGGGATGCTTTTGAATCCTGTATCGATTCGGTGCGGGCACAATCTGCTGGTGACTGGGAGTGGTGTCTGTGTGATGACGGCTCAACACAAGCTTGGGTGGCCCAGCGTCTGGCCGAACTGCAGAACGAAGATGTGCGCATCAAGGTCGTACGTCGACCAACCAACGGTGGCATCGTGGCGGCGTCAAATGATGCAATTTCGATCGCCACTGGCGAGTTTCTGGTGCTACTCGATAACGATGACATGTTGCACGCCGATGCGATTGCACTTGTTGCTGCGGCGGTCGCGGCTTCGCCGTTCACCGATTATGTTTATTCTGACGAGGACAAAATTGCCCTTGATGGAACTCGTTACGACGAGTTTCGCAAGCCTGTGTGGTCGCCAGAGCGGCTACTGGCCCAGAATTACACGAGCCATCTCTCCGTTTTGCGACGATCGGTCGTCAATGATGTCGGCCGGTTTCGCACAGGCTTTGACGGATCACAAGATTACGACTTGGTGTTACGCGTTATTGAACAAGCGCGACACATTCAATATGTTCCCCACGTGCTGTACCACTGGCGATCACTGCCGACATCAACGGCATCAAATGCATCGGCAAAACCGTATGCGTTTGTGGCAGCCGTCAAAGCAGTCACTGAGCATCTACAGCGCTGTCACACCCCTGCTGAAGTGACTGTGGCTGGTCCTTCACTTGCGCGGATACGACGTCACCCAACACGACAACCCCACGTGTCGGTGATCGTGCCGATTGATGGCTCAACGATGCGCACGGACGGTCGCGAAATTTCATTGGCCTCCAACGTCCTGACCTCATTAACTGACATCACCGCATATGACAATTTTGAGGTGGTACTCGTGGCGCCAGCCGACCTAAGCAACGATGTGCTTCACCAGCTTGCTACCCAGTGTGACAAGCCGCTGCGTGTCGTGCGTGAAAATTCTGTATTCGCTCAGGGGCACTATTTCAATGTGGGTCTGATCGCTGCCCGCTCGCAGCAGGCAGTGCTCATCGACCAACATTGCGAATTTATCCAGAGCAACTGGCTCGAAACCTTGCTTGGCTATATCGAGCACGAACATGTAGCCGCCGTAGCACCAGTTCTGCTTGACGGGTCCAGCATGATTGTTTCTGCCGGGTTGGCATTCAGCCCAGAGCCACAGCACATAGCAGCCGGTCACTATGTCGCCGAACTTGGCCCGGTCGGCATGTTTGCTATTGCCCGCGAATGTCTTGGTGTCAGTACGCACTGTGCACTAGTTGATGTCGACGCCGTGAAGTCTGTCGGTGGGTTCAGCACAGAATTTTCTACGCGACTGTTCGACTTTGACCTGGCGGCAAAATTACATGGTGCAGGGTTGCACGCCATCGTGACACCCTTGGTCAACGTGCGAACCTCTGCTGATGTTCGTGAATTGGCCGCCGAACGCTCAACGCTCGCTCAGCGATGGGGTCACTTATCGGGACGTGATCCGTTTACGCGAGTAGAAACCCGCGCCCTATTACCCGCCCTCATGTGACCCGACAATGTCGGTAATCGAGCAAAGTCGGTGAACCAGTACTAGCCCAAATTGCGGCGAATCGGAGTCACGTTTGGTTTTTCCTCTGCAACAAGTTCGCCAGAATCGGTCGCTTCGTTGACACGCGCTACTTTGGTGGTAAGCACGATGGTGGCCATAGCACCCGAAATTACCGCTGCAGCCAACACCCAATAGCCAACCCCGGCAGGTGCGTCCGACAAACCAACGGCCAATACACCGAGAGCAAAGGTAGCGACGAGCAGCACCGTCACCGAACGACGCACCGACAAACCCAGGCGCAAGAAACGATGGCTGAGATGGTCTTGGCCGCCGGTGAAAGGGCTCAGCCCGCGGCGCAAACGCGACACCACGACCACAGTTGTATCGAGCATCGCTACTCCGAGCACCAGTACTGGAGCAAAGAGTTGGGGAATCTCGGCGATATTTGTGCGCATCTTCAAACCCATATACGCCATCATGAACCCAATGAACAAACTCCCAGCGTCACCCATGTAGATGGTTGCGGGTGCAAAGTTGCTGCGCAGAAACCCGAGCATCGCCCCCGCCAACCCAATTGCCAAAAGTGCGCTGTACTGCTGGTCGTTGAGAATGGCAATCACAAAAAATGCACCCGCTGCAATAGCCGCCGTACCCGCTGCCAACCCGTCGATGTTGTCGAGCAAATTGAATGCGTTCGTCATCCCCAGAATCCACACGACAGAAATGATCATGTCGAGCCAGTCGGGCAGCGGGGATTCCAGCACAACTCCATACGACACAAGCACAGTGGCAAGCCCCAAACCCACGACGAAGCGCAACACTGGGCTTAACCCGTGGAGATCATCTATCAAACCCATCGCCGCAAACACCAGCGCCAACCCCAGCACAACGGCGAGTTCGCGCACCAAACCATCACCTTGGGTAAAAAGGTTGCCAAAGGTGATGCTGATCTGGCCATCATCAAACTGAGCACTGCGGCGCAGCACGACACCAATCACCATCGCCACGGAAAATGCCGCCACCATCGCCACCCCGCCGAGATACGGCACTGGAGTGCGGTGGGATTTGTGGCCACCTGGCGCGTCGATTATTTCGCGGTTTCGCGCATACTCGCGCACAGCGGGCACCAACATCAACGACAACCCGATTGCCCCAACAAATGTGGCGAGATACAGCCACGCTGGGTTCATAACCCCACACTATTGCGGCCATAGTGGACGCCTTCACAACTAGCGTGAGACGCTGAAATGCGCATACTAGTAACCGGCGGGGCCGGATACATCGGCTCGCATCTCGTTGACCGTCTCGTTCACCTCAATCATGAAGTGACGGTGATCGACGACCTGTCGACGGGCAACCTGGCCAACCTCACCGCGGTGCGTGGCGACATTCGATTCGTTGAAGCAACCATCCTGGATGCCGACATCGTGGACACATTGGTGGCTGGTGCCGACGTCGTATTCCATTTGGCCGCCGCGGTTGGCGTTGGCCACATCATCGAACAGCCGCTGCGTTCGCTCATGATCAACACCAAAGGTGCCGAGAATGTGATTGCTGCCTGTGTCAAACATGACCGCAAATTGCTCTTGGCATCCACCAGTGAGATCTATGGAAAAACTGCCAAGATGCCAATGTCTGAAGATGACGATCGCGTGCTTGGCTCAACCACAATTGCCCGCTGGGGTTACTCAACGGCAAAGGCAATCGATGAACATCTCGCCCTTGCTCATGCCCAACACGGATTGCGGATGTCCATCGTGCGCTATTTTAATTCGTACGGACCACGGCTTGACCCCCGCGGCTATGGCTCGGTAGTGGCCAACCTCATGCGTCAAGCAATCGACAATGAACCGCTCACCGTGCACGGTGACGGGTCACAAACTCGCTGCTTTACCTATGTTGATGACACGGTCGAAGGCACCCTGCGTGCGGCACTCGATTTGCGCGGTGAGGGGCAGATATTCAACGTCGGCAATGATCATGAAACATCCATTATTGATCTGGCAACGGCCATCATCGCCATGACGGGGTCGTCATCAACAGTGCAACATGTTTCGTACGAACAACGTTTCGGCAAAGGGTTCGAAGACACCAAGCGTCGTATTCCCGACGTGCAACGGGCTCGCACAGTGCTCGACTTCAACGCGGGTATTTCATTGCAAGACGGTTTGCAACGCACTCTCGCATGGTGGCGAGCAACGCACCGATGATTCACGTCGTCCACGTGATTACGCGGACCAACGTCGGCGGCCCGTCAGTGATGCTGGTCGACTTATTACACGGGCTCGACCCAACTCGCTACAAGCACACCATTATTCGTGGCGCCGTCGTTGATTCAGAGGGCGACTACTTGGCTGATCACCTAGTGAGCAATGATGTCATCACCCTCGGCCAGCTGCGACGCTCGATTGGTTTGTGGCGCGAGTTGCGATCGCTCATGCAACTCACCCGCACCCTGCGACGACTGCAACCCGACATCGTGCACACCCACATGGCCAAGGCCGGGGTCACTGGTCGACTCGCAGCAGTCATGGCTCGGGTGCCAGTGCGGGTGCACACTTTTCATGGGCATCTGCTGCACGGCTATTTTGCCGCACCAGTCTCGGGAATCTTCAACACCATTGAGCGCCTACTGCGACGGCTGACCACACATTCTTTGGTGGTTGGCGCAGCAACACATCGCGACCTTATTGCGGCTCGAATTATTGT
>JBILFO010000107.1:0-4965 GCA_044351505.1 Ilumatobacteraceae bacterium | reverse complement strand
CGTGTCCATATCTTTGACGCGCTGATCGACGTCGTAGCAACCGGGTCGCATGTAATCGAATCGCGCAGGCTCCATGGAATATTCCGACGGAGGGCGTCCGATTACGGCATTCGTGCCCACGTTGGGGATGATGCGATCTTCGAAAAGCCACGACTCGGCACCCGTCTCAGTTTCGATAATGCGCGGGGCTCGATCAGCCAAGTGAGCCGGAAACCGACCTTCGAAAGCATCCCGTGGTTCCACGATGTGGTCATCTACGGAGACAACCACATATTTAGTTGCACGGGGTTCGGGTTCTGGAAGAAAGGTGACGGTGTTGTTGCGGCCTTTGCCAACGCCCAATGAGAGGTTTTCTAGTGTCGTCATCTCGCGGCTCCTTATTTCGTCTAGGGATAACCTCAACCTAGCCGAGGGTGTCGAACTGATACTCTGCGCTAGGTAGGTAAAACCAATGTTTCTGAAGCTGGAGGGGCAGGAATGACTATTCACTCGCTACATCGAACAGGCCAACGTTTTACCGAGGAATCGATTCATTTCAAGATCGCAGCAGCGCGCCGCATGCTCTTTCGGGCAGGTCTGGATAGCCAAGTGGGCGGACACGTCAGTGTGCGAGTGCCTGGCGAGGACGCCTTTTGGACAACCCCTTTTCAGTACTTTGACGAGACGTTGCCCGAACACGTATCGAAAGTTGGCTTTGACCTCGTGGTGCGCGAAGCAGGCACTCTTCCAGCCTCACCGGGCATCAATTTTCACGCATCAATCATGCAAGCCAGACCCGACGTCAACTGCACCATTCATACTCATGCCAAAAGCATCTCCACGCTCGCTACAACCGGCGTGCCGTTTGATGTTTACTACGTCTACGGCTGCATGTTCGCAGATCTCGTGACGAAGTTCGTCGACGACCCGACCCTCACCCCTGACGCCGAGGGTGAAGCTATTGCGTCGGCTCTCGGCAAAAACAAGGTGGCCATGATGCCGCACCACGGATCGGTGCATTGTGGCGACAGCCTGGAAAACACCGTTGCCGAGACGATTTCGTTCGGCATGGCTTGCGAATACCAGCTTGATGCAATTCGCTTCGGTGGCGAGCCGATGAGCCGTGAGTCGGCAAGTTCCTACAAAGACGCCTACTACAAATATGGTTTCCGCGAACAGATGTGGCTCGCTAATTACCGCCGGCTACGACTGTCTGATCCGGACCTTTTCGCCGCACTCGATCAGTAGAACCTCAACTCAAGAGTTGAGGTTCCGCACTTGTTCTATTCGACTGGCAACCCCAGTGCGCGGGCCAAAACCAACCGCTGAATTTCGCTGGTGCCCTCACCAATTTCGAGGATCTTTGCATCTCGATAGAAACGAGCCACCGGCGAGTCTTCGATGAAGCCCGCGCCGCCAAAAACCTGAACTGCCAGACGCGTTGCATCTACGGCTGCTTCTGTTGCATACAGTTTTGCCATTGCCGCTGCATTGCGAAACGGCAGACCGCTGTCTTTGAGCCACGCGGCCTTATACACAAGATTGTGCGAGTTCTCCACTTTTACAGCAAGATCACTCAACGAAAAAGCAAGGCCTTGGAACCGACCGATAGGTCCTCCGAAAGCATTGCGAGACTTCGCGTAGTCAATTGATGCTTCAAGACAGGCGCGACTTAATCCAAGAGCGAGCGCTGCGACGGTAATTCGCCCATCGTCGAGGATGGCCAGAAAATTCTTGAAGCCGCGGCCCACTTCTCCGAGCAGTGCCGCTTGTGGAACCTCACAATTGTCAAAAACCAAACCATGAGTGTCACTCGCATGCCAACCAAGTTTTCGGTAGGACGGCTCCACAATGAGGCCCTTGGTCGAAGACGGAACGAGAAAGGCAGAAATCTCATTGACTGCGGTTCGCGCTGTCACGGTGATGACACTGGTAATCGGCGTACCCGAATTCGTGATAAAGGCCTTTTGGCCGTTGATGACCCAGACCCCGCGCTCAGTGTCAACATCCGCGCGTGTCCGCGTCGCCCCAGCATCGCTACCGGCGTCTGGCTCGGTCAAGCCGAATGCACCGAGCGCCCGCCCGGCGATGAGGTCTGGCAGGTACTTCGACTTTTGCTCGTCTGAACCAAAAGTGAAAATCGGGTTGATTCCAAGCCCGACCCCGGCAGCCAATGTGATTCCGACCGACTGGTCGATGCGACCCAGCTCTTCGATGGCTATACACAGCGACGTAAAGTCACCGCCCGAGCCACCCCAGGATTCTGGAAAAACAAGCCCAAAGTAGCCCAGCTCGCCGAGACGGGCGACTAACTCGAGGGGAAAGTACTCGTCTTTGTCCCATTGGGCGACGTTGGGTGCCACTTCGCGGAGTGCAAAACTGCGCACCGACTCACGAAAAGCGTCGTGTTCGGCACTCAAACTCGGAAAATTGGACGTGAGCATCATCAGAGCGTAGCAACAGGCACAGTGCCACTCTGTGCAGAGTGAGACACCGTCGACGAGAGTCAGTTACCCTTACCGAAAGAGTGTTCTTTCACAAAGTGAGGTAGCAATGTCGGCACATCAAATTCCTTCGATGATCAACACGACAACAGCAGCGTCAGTAACTTTGCTGAAAGGCGGGCTCGTCATCGACGGCACGGGTTCTGCACCCCAACCGAATACCGATGTTTTGCTCATCGATAAACAGATAGCCGCCGTTGGCAAAAACCTGCAACTCGATGCCAGTGTTCAGAGCCGAGCCGAGATTGTCGACTGCTCCAAGTTCACTGTTATGCCTGGCTTAATCGATGCCCACGTGCACGTGACGCTCGGTGAGCCATCAACCAACGACGAGCTCTTCGGGCACCGCGAACCCGCCACGGCTGCAATTATTGCCGCATACAACCTGCGCAAAATCCTCAAATCGGGCGTCACTTCGATGCTCGACGTAGATGGAATATTCAATATCGGTCCGGCGCTTCGTGACTGCGTCAATGCCGGAATCATCGAGGGCCCCAACATGCGTAGTGGGTCTTTCGCCCTCATGACTGCAGTAGGCGGAACCGCAGGTCGCCTCATTCCCGACCACGGCACTGCTGGATACGCCGAAGTGGTGCGCGATAAAGATGAAATGGTTCGAGTCGTGCGACGTCAGATTAAAGATGGCGCAGACATCATCAAAATTCACGTCACTGGGTCGGTGCCAACACGACGTGGCGAGGTACAAGTCTGGACCCGCGAGGAACTCAAAATTGTCTGCGATACCGCACACGCACTTGAAGTTCCTGTGACGGCTCATTGTCGTGGCGACCAGGCAACACTCGACTGTGTCATGGCTGGAGTCGACATCATCTGGCACGCCTCCAACCTCGGCGAAGAGGCGCTCGCAGCAATTATCGACAAGAAGGTTCCAGTCGGACCAGTCTTCACATTCCTGGCAAACGTTTACGACTATGGCGACAAAGCCGGAGCATCCCCTGCTGCCAAGAAGATCTTCGAAGGAGAACTTGAAGACACTGGCAAAAAACTACGCCGGGCCTTTGACGCTGGCGTCAAATTGCTTTGCGGCTCAGAGAGTGGATTCTCCATGACGCCATACGGCAACTGGCATGCGCGCGAGATGGAGGTGTTCGTTCAGCATCTCGGCCTCACACCCCTTGAGGCAATTCGCTGTGCAACCATGGACAATGCCGTTGCTGTTGGCGAATTCGGCAAGACCGGAGTCCTTGCTCCGAATTACCATGCAGACGTACTTGTACTTGAGGGTGACCCGAGCAAAAATATCTCGCTGCTGGGTGACAAAAAGACATTCCGTCACTTGTGGTGTCGTGGGCGCAAAGTTGATCTCACGCCGGTTCCAGAACGCTCTTTCCTGCCCGGCGAGAAAATTTCGTCTTGGTCTACTGTGCCGGTGACCTGGGAGCTAGCACACTCTTAACTTTTTCTCGCCATAGACCGAGATCTAGATAGTCAAAGAATCCACTGATCAATCTGGAGTCTTGGTCTACGTGTACTACGCCGTGGCAAGGCACCGAATACTCGGATCCGTCAATCCAAAATCGATCAATTCGTTCAAGATGCGCGCGACCTGGAATGTATACCTCGCTCACAATTTCCCACTGAACCCGTGACGACCGAGTCAGAATCGGGGCGAATAGGGCTCTTATCGCGTCACGTCCAACGTACGACTCGTAAGGAACATTTTGGTACTCCGCTTGTTCCGTGAAACTCATGACCACATCGTCAACATTGCGCGCTTCAACGGCCCGAAGAAAATGAGACACTGCATTCTGAGTTGATTTGGTGATCTCGTCCATTGACAACTACCTTACGATTGCAGGGGGTTGAGATGAAACATGCAATTGTGACCGGCGCAGCAGGTGGACTTGGCAGAACAATCGCCGACCAGCTTGCCGATGAGGGCTGGGCAGTCGGTCTTTTAGATATGAACCAGGCTGCAATTGAAAAAGCGGGGCCGATCCGAAAGCACTGCCAGGCGATCGCCTGCGATGTGGGCAACCCTACGTCGGTGGCAAAAGCACTTGAGCAGTTCGGCACTGCCCCGGACCTCGTGGTCAACAATGCTGGCATCGTTCGCTTTGGGCCGCTCATTGACCTGTCCCAAGACGACTTCGACTCAGTGATTCGGGTGAATCTTGTGGGCGCCTTCATCGTCGCGCAGCACTGTGCCGTCGCCATGCGCAACGCCAAAACAAATGGAGTGATTATCAATATCACTTCCATGAACGGCGTCGTGCCTGGGCCAAACAGCGGCGCGTACACATCTGCAAAGGCAGGGCTCGCCATGCTCACAAAACAAATGGCAGTCGAATGGGGGCCATTTGGAATTCGGGTCAACGCAATAGCTCCCGGGCTTATGGACGCCGGAATGAGTAATGCGATTCATGCTGACCCAGAAATCAGGAAGTCTCGAGAGGCAAAGATTCCAGCTCGGCGACTTGGCAAGGCCGAAGATATTGCAAATTTGGTTTCGTTTCTCGCT
>JBILFO010000106.1:0-5006 GCA_044351505.1 Ilumatobacteraceae bacterium | reverse complement strand
AACCACGTACAAGGTTTGGTGCGGTTTTTGGGTGGCGACACCGACTCCGTGCGAGCTGAACTTGGCTCGGCGATGGAAGCCGCGGCCAAGAATCAAGCGTTCGAGGATGCAGCCCGTCTGCGCGACCGCCTTGGCGCTATAGATCGCGCTCTCGAGCGGCAACTCATGGTGGGAGAGCGAGGCGAAGATTTTGATGTAATCGCCCTTAGCGATGCCGAGCTCGAAGCCAGCGTGCACGTGTTCTATGTGCGCAAAGGTCGGGTGCTGGGCAACAACGGGTATGTCGTGGATAAGTCTGAGGATTTGACGGCTGCGCAGTTGATGCGTCGAGTGATTGTGGATCTCTACGCTGACGAACCTGCCTTGGGTTGGCCGAAAGAAGTCATGGTTTCGTGCGAGCCAGAAGACCTCGTCGCTTGCCAAGCAATGTTGGGAGCCAGTCGTGGATCACAAGTGGAGATTCGGGTACCCCAGCGCGGTGATCGCCGCGAATTGATGGCGACGGTGTTGAAGAACGCCACCGACGCGCTCATACGTCACAAGATGCGCCGGGCAAGCGACCACAACGCCCGCAGTCGGGCGATTTCTGAATTGCAAGATCACCTGTCTTTGTCGCAGGCGCCTTTGCGTATCGAGTGTTTTGACATGGCTCACCTCCATGGCACCGACTATGTCGGCTCGATGGTCGTGCTCGAGGACGGAATCCCGCAAAAGCGCGAGTATCGCAAGTTCAATGTGAAGCACGTCGAGGGCAATGACGACTATGCAGCCATGCGCGAAGTGCTTACCAGGCGGCTCTCGGCGTATGTGGCTGAACGTGATGCACCAGCGAGCGAACGCGGTGAGCGGCCCGGGCGATTTGCGTATCCACCGCAGCTGTTGCTCGTGGATGGTGGCAAGGGGCAACTCAATGTGGCAATCGAAGTGGTTCGAGAGCTTGACCTAGAGGACGAAATCAATGTTGCTGCACTCGCTAAGCGCTTCGAAGAGGTCTTTTTGCCCGACCAAAGTGAGCCCGTGCGTATCCCGCGGGGCAGTCAGGCGCTCTACATGTTGCAGGTAGTGCGCGACGAGGCGCATCGATTTGCCAACACATTTCATCGCCAGCAACGTTCCAAGCGGATGCGAGCCAGCGAGCTGGATGGGGTACGCGGTTTGGGTGCCGCGCGCAAAGAGCGCTTAGTGAAACATTTCGGGGGAATTGCTGGCGTTAAGCAGGCTTCGCGCGAAGCACTGAATGAACTCACTTGGCTGCCCAACCCAGTGGCAGACGCTGTGTATGACCGCTTCAACGGCGCTCAGTAGTCTCGGCACGTGGCAGAGATACTGCTTATCACCGGGCTATCCGGTGCTGGACGCTCGCAGGCTGCTGACGCGTTAGAAGATCTCGGCTGGTTTGTGGTCGACAACATGCCAGTGGAGCTAGTGGATAAGTTCGTCGAACTCGCCGGGGTCTCGGTAGATCAACCATCGCGTCTCGCACTGGTCATTGGTGTTGCGTCGCAACAAACCGATGCCGTTAAGTCAGTGCCTCATTTGCGCGGAGCAGGGCACGACGTGCGGGTGCTGTTTTTGGAAGCGTCGACCCAGTCACTCGTCAAGCGCTACACCGAGTCACGTCGCAAGCATCCGTTGCGCACCGAAACAGGCACGGTGTCAGAGGCCATTGAACACGAGCGCGATCTGCTCGAGCCCGTGCGCGAGGTGGCCGACAAGGTGATTGATACAACGGCGTTGCAATTGGGTCAGTTCAAGACGCAGCTGACTGAGCTGTTTTCTTTTGATGATCTTCCCGACACCCTCCAAGTATCAGTGGTTTCGTTTGGCTTCAAGCACGGCATCCCGCTAGATGTTGACACGATGTTTGATGTGCGGTTTATTCCGAATCCGTATTACGACGAAGCCCTGCGTCCGCTCACCGGCCGCGACGAAGCGGTGCGTCGATTTGTGCTTGACCAAGCCGCAACGCAGGATTTCCTGGGTCGAGTCGAGGGCTTGTTTGAGTCGCTCATTCCGGCCTACCGCAACGAGGGCAAGAGCTATTTAACCATCGCGGTGGGTTGCACGGGTGGGCAGCATCGTTCGGTGGCGATTGCCGAGGCATTAAGCCTGCGTCTGGCGAATCGTGGTGTCGAAGCCCGCGTGGCGCATCGCGACATCGAAAAAAACTAGGCTCTCTGCCATGACAGTACGTGTAGGCATCAACGGTTTTGGTCGTATTGGACGCAGCTTCTGGCGGGCGGTGCAAAAGAATGGGGCCGACATCGACATTGTTGCTGTTAACGACTTGGGCGACAAAAAGACGATGGCTCACTTGTTGAAGTACGACTCGGTGATGGGTGTACTCGCCGACACGGTGACGTCAACCGATGACGGCATTGTTATCAACGGCAAAAAGTTGCAGGTGCTCTCAGAACGAGACCCGGCCAAGCTGCCGTGGAAGCAACTTGGTGTTGATGTGGTGGTCGAGTCGACTGGTTTTTTCACCGAACGAGACAAAGCTGCTGCGCACCTCGCGGCTGGTGCGCGAGTGGTTATCATTTCCGCGCCCGCCACCGGAGCAGATGCCACGTTTGTTTATGGCGTGAACCACACCGACTTCGACGCAGCGAAGCATCAAGTGATATCTAATGCCAGTTGCACCACCAACTGCTTCGTGCCGCTGGTGAAGGTGTTGGATGACGCATTCGGAGTTATCAATGGAATGATGACGACCGTGCACGCGTATACCGGCGACCAAATGTTGGTGGATGGGCCACACAAAGATCTGCGACGTGCTCGCGGTGCAGCAATCAACATCACACCCACCTCAACAGGTGCCGCTCGGGCAACCAGCCTGGTGATGGAGTCGATGAAGGGCAAACTTGATGGGACTTCGTTGCGGGTGCCGTTGCCAACAGGATCGATTACCGATTTTGTTGCCAACCTCAAGACGCAGGCATCGGTCGAAGAAATTAAAGCCGCGTTCGCAGCGGCGGCCAACGGCCCGTTGCGCGGTGTGCTGGAATATTGCACAGACCCGATCGTCTCGAGCGACGTGGTGGGTAACCCGCACAGTTGCGTCTTTGATGCCGATCTCACCATGAGCATGGCATCGGGCGATGGGGGATCAATGGTGAAGGTGTTCGGTTGGTACGACAACGAGTGGGGATACAGCAGTCGCCTCGCTGATTTGTCGGTGCATATCGGCCGTTCGCTGTCCTGAAATCCGGCGTGAAACTTCCTGTTTTAGAAGACCTCGGCGAGGTGCGCGGCAAGACGGTTCTGGTCCGCACCGACTTCAACGTGCCGATGGTCGGGCCTGATGATGCGCGAACCATCACTGATGACTTTCGCATTCGGGCTGCCTTGCCGACCATTACCTGGCTTACTGACCGAGGTGCACGCGTCGTGTGTGCAAGTCATCTCGGTCGTCCTAAGGGCTCAGCGAACCCTAAATATTCCATGGCGCCAGTGCGAGCTCGACTCGCTGAATTGGCGCCCGGGGTTGAGCTCCTAGAAAATCTGCGGTTCTCGCCAGGTGAAGAAGGCAACGATGCTGAATTCATCGAGCAACTTGTGCAGGGCGTGGACTTGTACGTCAATGATGCGTTCGGTGCTGCCCATCGCGCCCACGGTTCGATTGTTGGCCCACCGCGGACTCTTCGTTCAGCAGCAGGTCGATTGATCGAACACGAGGTGTCTGTGCTCAGTGGTTTGCGCAATAGCCCAAAGCGGCCGTTCGTTGCGGTGCTCGGTGGTGCCAAGGTGAGCGACAAGCTGGGTGTGATCGAAACTTTGGTCGGCATGGTGGACCAGTTACTGATTGGAGGTGGGATGTGCTTTACGTTTCTCGCTGCACAGGGCCATCCGATCGGCGATTCATTGTGCGAACGCGACCAAGTAGATCACTGTGCAGCATTGCTCGCTAAGTATTCGACGATTTTGCTGCCCGAAGACATCATCGGGCTAGATGCCGACGGGGTGTATGCCACCTTTGGGCGACGGCTTCCTGCAGGTGCCAAGGGCATGGATATTGGGCCTGGCACCGCGGCAGCGTTTACTGACGTCATCATGGATGCCCGCACCGTGTTGTGGAATGGTCCGATGGGTGTATTTGAAGACGCACGTTTCGCCAAAGGAACCCGTACTGTTGCTCAGGCAATGGCCGACAGCAAAGCATTCACCGTGGTGGGCGGCGGCGACTCGGCGGCAGCGATGGCCGAGTTCGGGCTTGCAGACGAAGTGAACCACGTATCCACAGGTGGCGGAGCATCGCTCGAGTTCTTGGAGTTTGGCGATCTTCCCGGCTTGCAAGCACTGCGCGAGGCACCACGTTGAACAACACGTCTAGCACGAACCGTATCCCGTTGATCAGCGGCAACTGGAAGATGAATCACAATCACTTCGAAGCAATTCAGTTCATTCAGAAACTGGCATACCTGTTGCAAAAACAAGACTTCGACGAAGTCGAAGTGAGCGTGCATCCACCGTTCACCGACCTGCGGAGTCTGCAGACCTTGATCGATGCTGATCAACTTCGCTTCAAGTTGGGTGCCCAAAATTGTCACTCCGACGAAAAAGGAGCTTTCACCGGAGAAGTTTCGCCAGTGTTCTTGGCCAAATTAGGTGTGCAGTACGTCATCGTCGGCCATAGTGAGCGGCGCGAGATGTTCGGAGAGACCGACGATTTTGTCGCTCAAAAAGTAGCAAGCGTGCTCAAGCACGGAATGTTTCCGATTTTGTGTGTTGGCGAGACATTGGCCGAACACGAATCCGGTCTGACTCTGGACAAAGTAAAGCGTCAGGTGCGTGCAGGGCTCGATAAACGCTCCAGCGATCAGGTGAAGTCGATGGTGATTGCGTATGAACCAATTTGGGCTATTGGCACCGGCAAAAATGCTTCGCCCGATCAGGCCCAAGAAGTGGCTGCAGCCATTCGTGAGGAAGTAGCAACCCTCATCTCGCGACCAGCTGCTGAGGCAGTTCGTATTCAATATGGTGGCAGCGTTAAAGCCGGCACGATT
>JBILFO010000023.1:0-17123 GCA_044351505.1 Ilumatobacteraceae bacterium | reverse complement strand
TGCCTCGGGGCCATTGGCAACAATCAGCACATCGCGAGCGGTGCACCAGTCATCAACATTGGTGCCGCCGGCAAAGCGCAATGGTTCGCCGTGCACGGCTTCGGTCAGCCGGCGCACATCAAAACTGGTAGCACCACGCTCATTGAGGCGGTCGAGTGCTGTGACGATTTCGGATGGCGAATAACGGTCGTCTTTGGTGAGTTCCATCACATAGGTCGGATGCACCGACAAGTTGGCTGACTGGAAGTAATACAGGCTCGAGCCCCACCCGTACGTTTTTTTCATCTCGGCAAACTCCTGTTCGACAAGGTTGACGAGCGGTTGCACCACAGCCTGGGTTTGCCCACGCCGGGCAAGTTCCATCACCAAGTATTCGGTGCGCACATTGCCAGGCCCACGCCCCATGCCCTGAATAGTGGAGTCGACAATCACCGCACCAGCATCGATTGCTTCGATCGTGTTGGCAAGCGCATACGACATGTTGTCGTGCAAGTGGCAGCCGATTGCGGCTCCGAACCCGTCGCCGAGGGCACGCATGATGGGTGGCAAATTCGCTGGGCGCAGCGAGCCGAACGAGTCGGCAATGTAGGCATAGGCAACATCGAATGATTTGGCTTGTTGACCGAATGCCGTGATGTGCTCGAGTGCGATCTCGGAAATCTGCATCAAGTTGAGCGCCACCTGGTAACCGAGCTCGCGCAGTTCTTCGATGGCTGGGCCAAGGGTTGCAACTTCGTTGCGGTTCGCAGCAATGCGAACCATTGACACCTGCGAGTTGGCACGCCGGGCGAAGGTGCTGCGAATTGCTGTGCGTTGGTCGGCTGCGTTGAGCAATTCTTTGGCATTCAACATGACCGCTAATTGCAGACTCTGCGGAATTGCCAATCGCTCGATGAAAGCGTCGGTGGTGTAGGCAGTAGCGCCTAGATACTGGGTACTTTGCAAGGTGCGAAAGCCGAGTTCAACAATGTCAATTTTTGCCGCAGCCATGGCATCGCAATATCGCTTGACCAAGTCAAATGAGTAGTCCCAGTCGTTGTAATAGCCGCCGTCACGCAAGGTGCAGTCAAGAATGAGCACGTTGGACGGTGCTCCCCGCTCGGGACGCGTTGCCACATCTTTAGCGTACTGATGATTCGCACCACGATGAGGTCTACCGTGGTGATATGGACACACAGCTATGGATGATGTGACCGCGATGCGTGCGGCCCTGGTCGAAGCGCGCCGGGCCACAGAGCATGGCGATGTTCCTGTCGGGGCGATTGTCGTTCGCGATGGGGTTGTGATCGCAAGTGCTGGCAATCAGCGCGAGCAACTCAACGATCCATCAGCACATGCAGAAGTTCTTGCACTTCGCGCAGCTGCTGCGCACTTGGGCACGTGGCGGCTTGACGACTGCACGCTGTATGTAACGCTCGAGCCCTGTGTGATGTGCGCCGGCGCAATCATCAACGCCCGGGTGGGCACCGTGGTGTTTGGGGCGCCAGATCTGAAAGCAGGTGCGCTGGGTTCGTTGTACAACATTGCAGCCGACCCACGATTGAACCACGAACCTGTGGTGCGTCATGGTGTGCTCGCCGAAGAATGCGCTATTTTGTTAACTAGCTTCTTTGAGCTGCAGAGACAAGGCAGGAATGACGAACTCAAACATCGAAGATGAGTGGTGGTCACCTCAGGCCATTTCCCAACAAGAATCACGCATTAGAGCGTTGGCCGAGCAAGGCCACCTTGATACAAGGAATGATTTTGCTTCGTATCATGCCTTGGCAGACGGTGCAGATCCAATTTCAGCCGGGTTACATCACCACAATCCGTACAAACCCGAACAGATTGCGGCACTTTGCGAGGATTATCACAATCTTCTCCAACGCTTGAACGTTTCAAAGATCGAAAGTATTGCCGACCTCGGTTGCGGGGCGGGGTACACCACTGCAGGTTTGAAGCGCGCGTGGCCAGAATCGACGGTTGAAGGTATTGACGTTTCGCATGATGCGGTTCGGTTCGCCAAAATACAGTGGACCGATTGCAACTTCACTGCGAAGGCAATTAATCCGAGTGAGCCGCTCTCGGCGCGCAAATACGACTTTATTTTGTGTCAGGAGTTTTATCCATTCACACGAACCGAGTCGATAGCAGAACATGAGAAATGGCTGAAGTTTCTGTTGCTTAGTCTGAGTTCTCATGGCGTAGCTGTCATCACAGTTTCGACCGCGAATATTGAGTCGATCAATTCCACGTTCGCCCAACTACGAGAGACATTTCCTATTCGAAGATTCCAAGTTGCCACACCGCGAATTTCTCAACGGCTGCCTGTTTGGGCGTCATTACTGTTTGGGCGTGTCTTGAGCCTGACAAAACCGACATGGGCCAGAAGCGTGTACGTTCTTGGCGCAGACCAACTGTAGTAATTGAACGTCGCTAGCAAGCCTGCCGTTATTTGCAGTAGGTCTCATTTTTGGGGGCTTTGAGTGAAATAAGGTACGCGTCGACGTTTTGCACCACGCATGAGTTGAGACCGTATCCCGTATGGCGATCAGCCTCAACAATTACGAGCACACCTTGCTCGAGATTGTTGGCAGCCTTGCGAGTGCTGGCCAGCGGTGTTGCGGCATCACCCGTCGTGCCGATGACCACTATTGGCCCGGCGCCTTTTCCAGTCACGACCACTCGCTCGGCTACACGATGTGGCCAGAGTGCGCAGGCATAGCCGTAGCCAAAGTTTTCACCAAGTCGTTTGGCTGCGGCAGCAAACCTTGCAACGTCGGCATCAACATCAGCGACGGTCGAGCCTTCGGGGTCGTCCAAACACGAGATTGCCAAAAATGCTTCAAGTTCGTTGCCGTAAGACCCGTCGGGCTGCCGCTGGAAGTAGTCGTCATAAAGTGCAAGGAGCTGCGCACCGTTGCCTTTGGCCGCATCGGCAAGCGCAGTTTCAAGTTGGGGCCACAACGTATTGCTGTACATCGCTTGCACTACAGCGGTGTAAAAGACACCTTGGGTTACTGGCGTGCGATCACTAGACACCACGATGGGTTTGGTATCGATAACGATGGCCAGTTGGTCGAACAATGCGGCAGGTTTACCGTTGTTGTAAATCTTGCAAGCAACACGCTTAGCGCAATTTGCCAAGAACGCATCGAGTTGTTGCTCAAAACCCTTGAGTTGTGCCATTGACTGATCGAAGCCACTGGCGTTGGGGTCTGACGCACCGTCAAAGACGGCGGCGCGAACCGTGTCGGGGAACAGCGTCACCCAAGTTGCACCGAGTTCTGAACCATAAGAAAAGCCAAAGTAAGAAATCTTGTCTTCGTTCAATGCGTTTCGAATTGAATCCATGTCGCGCGCAGACGCCTCGGTAGAGATGTATTTGAGCATCTCACCGTTGCGCGCGACGCAAAGGTCTACGAACTCCTGCGTGAGATCAATCATCTTCTGCTTTGCGTCGTCGTCGTTGGGTGGAGAGTCGATGCCAAAGTAGCGGTCATAGTCCTCGGTGCAGTCCACTGCAGGCGTAGATGCACCAGTGCCGCGCGGATCCCATCCGACAACATCAAATTGCTCGAGCAGCTCCGTGCTGAAATACCATTCGGCTTGCTCGGCAACCGTCGTGCCACCAAAGCCGGGGCCGCCAGGGTTCACCAACAGTGAACCAATGCGTGACTCGGGAATCTCTGCTGGCCGTCGCATTAGCGACAACACGAATGAGCCAGTACCGGGATTGTCGTAGTCGAATGGCACCGCAAGTTGCCCGCATTCGAACGGAGCTGGTGACTCGGGACATGCAGCCCAGCTGATCGTGTCGCTACTGACCGTTGTGTCGGTTGCCGAGCCGGATGCCGGGTCGTCAGTGGAGTCATCCGTGGTGATCGAGGTTGAGACGTTCGACTCGGCGATAGTGGGGTCAGACGAAGCCTCGTACACCAGTCGCTCACCGCAGGCGGTGGTGGCAATGACCAGCGCAACCACAACACCCAGCCGTTGCAGTTTCAACATGAGACCGTCAGCCTAGATTTGCGGGAGCACTCCGACCAACCTGCACAGCGCCGAGGTATCGACTACATCACATGACCAACTTTGACAAGCCCTTTGATGAATCCTTTGGCGATCAAGACGGTGAGCTTGACGACGCGGCTCGCAGTGTCTCGCAACTCATTGACGACATCAATATGGTGCTGGTGCGCGAGTTTCGCGACGTGTGGGTGTACGGCGAGGTCACCAAGGTGAGTAATCCAAGTAGCGGCCACTGCTATTTCGACCTCGTCGAAGATGTTGACGGTGAGAAAAAGGTGATTGCCGTGAAGTTGTTCAAGGGTGTGCGACAGCGGCTGATGTCCAAGATGAAGCAGCACGAAATGGACATCATCAGTGGCATCAAAGTGCGGATTCGTGGCACGCCAGACGTGTATGCGCCATCCGGTTCGTTTGGCTTCAAAATGACCGATATCGATCCGCGCTTCACGCTGGGCGACCTGGCAGCTAAACGCGACGAGATTATTGCTCGGCTGAAAAAAGAAGGTTTGTACGACCGTAATCGCCGCACCATGTTGCCGGTGATGCCACTGGCCATCGGCTTGGTGGCCAGCAAAGGCTCGGCGGCGCACGCCGACTTCATGAAGACCTTGGAGGAGTCAGGCATCGGATTTCATGTCACCTTGTGTGACGTGCGAGTGCAAGGCGATGGGGCAGCACCGGCGGTTGTGGGTGCCATCGCGATGTTTTCGGCCCAAGCAGATATCGACGTGGTGGTGGTGATTCGTGGTGGTGGGTCGCGAGTTGATCTCGCCACTTTCGATGACGAATCCATCGCGCGCGCCATTGCCGCATGCACCAAACCCGTATTCACTGGTATCGGCCACGAAGTTGACACCAGCATCGCCGACGAAGTGGCTTACTCGTGGAACAAGACACCTACCGCTTGCGCCGTTGCCATCATCGGCAAGGTCGAAGAATTCATGCGCCAAGTCGACGAAGCAGCGCAGCGCATTGCCACGGTGGTATTGGCTGCACTTGCCAACAGCGAACGTCGTGTGGCGAACGCCGTCGGACGCTTGGGTACCTTGCGTACCACAGCACTGGAAAGTGCGAAGGCAAGAATCAACGAGTTGGCTGCCCAAATCGTCGGCTACGACCCAGTGGTGTTGATGCGTCGCGGATGGAGCATCACTTATGGCGCCAACGGAAAGGTGCTCAAGTCAGTAGAAGGTCTCGACACACGCACCGAGGTAACCACGCGCCTGGCTGACGGCACGCTGGTGAGCACTATTACCGACATCGCAAAAAACACGTCAACAAAACAGTCAACAAAGGAGAGCACAAATGGCTCGCAAAAATGATCCCGCCAGTGTCGGCTACGAGCAGGCAGTCACCGAACTCGAAGAGATTCTTGACGCGTTATCAGACGACGACATCGATGTCGACCACCTGGCCGAGCAGGTGAAACGGGCCACCGAACTGGTGAAGATTTGTCGTGATCGCATTGCAGCAGCGCGGTTAGAAGTAAAAGAGATTCAGCTTCCAGAAGATTCACGTTGACGCTGGCGTAGTCTCGTCTCGTGACTACCGCGCCAGCATCAATCCGCGATATCGCGGGTCGTGTCGACGAGCGATTGCGCGCATTTTTGGCCACCGAGCGTCAACGCTGGACCACTTTCGACGCTGACCTTGCCGCGCCGTTCGATGAACTCGAACGCATGGTGGTGGGTGGGGGTAAGCGGTTGCGACCGGTGTTTACCTATTGGGGGTTCGTCGGGGCTGGTGGCGCCTCGACTGATGCACGGGTCATCGACGCCGGGGCAGCGTTCGAGTTGTTGCACGCTTTTGCGCTGTTTCATGACGACATCATGGACGGCTCGACAACACGGCGCGGGGCCATTACCA
This sequence comes from Ilumatobacteraceae bacterium, assembly GCA_044351505.1. Lineage (GTDB taxonomy): Bacteria > Actinomycetota > Acidimicrobiia > Acidimicrobiales > Ilumatobacteraceae > F1-60-MAGs027. The sequence goes on along the minus strand of JBILFO010000023.1, from coordinate 11,246 downwards.
CACACGAGTCGATGCAAGCCGAGCATCGCTCCCGCGGTTGGTCGGGAGATGCGCGTCGGTTCGGCGACGGTGCAGCAATTTTGATCGGTGACTTGTCGTTTGTCTACGCCGACATGCTGCTCGCCAGTCTCGGCGTGCGCGGTTGGCAAATGTGGAATGAACTACGAGTCGAACTCAATATTGGCCAGTATCTCGACATGCTCGGCTCGGCCCAAAACGAGCGCCGCCCCGACAAAGCAGCGCGCATCTGTCGCTACAAGAGTGGCAAATACACCATCGAGCGGCCGCTGCACCTTGGTGCACTCCTCGCCGACGAGGCGACAGCGCTACTGCCCACTTACTCTGCGTACGGCCTGCCACTCGGTGACGCGTTTCAGTTGCGTGATGATGTGCTCGGCGCATTCGGCGATTCTGCACTGACCGGCAAGCCAGTAGGCGACGACCTGCGCGAGGCCAAACCGACACCACTCATGGCAATGGCACTGCAACGGGCCAACCCGGCACAGCGCGTCGTGCTCAAGCAAGTAGGAGGTGGTGTGCTCAGTGACACAGATGTCGCCCGCGTGCAAGAAGCGATCGTCGATTGTGGGGCGCTAACTGAGATGGAGTCAACGATCGAGCACCTCACCACTGAGGCCATCGCGGCGATTTCAGACGCAGCGATTGATCAGTCGGTGCGTAATCATCTCGTAGAACTTGCACATTTCGTGAGCGACCGACGAGCATGAGTAGTCCTATGCATGTTGTTGTAATCGGGGCGGGTCTCGGTGGTCTTTCTTCGGCTGCATATTTGTCGCGTAGTGGTCACAACGTGACGCTGCTGGAACGCGACGATATTCCGGGTGGTCGCGCCGGGATTATTGAGTCGCACGGTTTTCGCTTGGACAACGGCCCCACCGTGCTCACGATGCCAGGGCTGTTGGAAGATGCCTTTGCAGCAGCGGGTGCCAACATGGCCGACTTTGTCACCATCAAAAAAGTCGACCCGATGTATCGCGCTGTGTATGAAGACGGAAGCGAACTTATGGTGCGCCATGGGCGTGAGGCGATGGCCGAAGAAATCGCCAAGTTTTCCAACAAAGTTGAGGCCGCTGCCTTTATCAAATTTTGCAACTGGCTTGAAGATCTGTACAAAGCCGAGATGTCGTCGTTCATCGACACCAACTACGACTCGGTGCTTGATTTGGCCAAGCCCTGGCGCGATGGTTTGCGGTTAGTGCAGATGGGGGCATTTCGTAAACTCGACAAAAAAATTGGTGGCTTTTTCAAAGATGACCGCTTGCAGCGCATCTTTAGTTTTCAATCGATGTATGCCGGGTTGGCGCCATACGAGGCGCTGTCGCTGTACGCAGTCATCACATATATGGACTCCGTTGAGGGTGTGTATTTTCCCGAAGGCGGCATGCATGCCATGGCCACGGGTTTGGCAGCAGCGGTGGAGAAGGCGGGTGTACGCATTCAATACGGCTCATCGGTGTCGCGTATTCTGCGATCCAGTGGCTCGCGTGGTTATGTAACCGGTGTCGAGCTCGAAAACGGTGAGCGCATCTCTTGTAATGCCGTGGTGTGCAACCCCGACCTGCCTGTTGCGTATCGCACCCTGTTGGGTGGCGTTGACGCCCCACGAGCGGCTCGTAACGGAAAATACAGCCCCAGCTGTTTGTTGTGGATAGCAGGAGTCAAGGGTGTTCCGGCGGTTAACGCGGCGCACCACAACATCCATTTTGGCGCTGATTGGAATGGTTCGTTTAAAGCACTCATCGAAGATGGTGTGCGAATGCCTGACCCGTCAATTTTGGTAACGCTGCACTCCATCGACACACCTGGCTTGGCACCCGACGGCCACAGCACGTTGTATGTTTTGGAACCCACACCAAACCTTGACGGCAAGATCGATTGGTCGCGTGAGCGCGACCGCATTATGGGTGACGTGCGCGAACGGGTTGCTCGACTCGGATACCCGACCGAAGTGGTGGTGGAGCGAATTTATGACCCGCTGGATTGGGAGCGATTGGGTATGGAGCGCGGAACGCCGTTTGCGTTGGCTCACACGTTTTTTCAGACTGGTCCATTTCGCCCAAATAACAAAGACAAGCGCGTACCCGGACTGTTTTTCGTTGGCTCATCAACGGTGCCTGGTGTTGGCGTGCCAATGGTGTTGGTGTCGGGCAAACTTGCGGCTCGGCGTATTGCAGATTATGCCGCCGAGCGCAATGGTAGGTGAGCGTTGACACCATCATCGTCGCGAAAGTCGTCTTCAAAGTCGTCGCCAACACCCACCACACATTTGTTGCCTACTGGCCCGGTGACCATTGCCGAGAGTTATGCGTTGTGCAAAGAGTTCAATAAACGACACGGAACGACGTATTACTGGTCCACCAAGGTGCTGCCGGCCGACAAACGTCCGCACGTTCATGCCTTATATGGCTTTTGTCGTTATGCCGACGACATCGTCGACGACCTTGGGCCGGTGCCGACGGCACAGCGTCAAGCAGCACTGGCAAGTTTTGGTGACCGTTTCTTCAGCGACCTGGCTGCAGGTTCGTCAACCGACCCGGTGTTGATGGCCGTTGTTGACACGGTGCGCAAGTTTCCGATCGACCCGGAATGCTTTCGCCGATTTTTGCGCAGCATGACGATGGACCTCACGGTCGCCACCTATGAAACGTGGGCAGATTTGCTCGACTATATGGATGGCTCGGCGGCGGTGATCGGCGAAATGATGTTGCCGATTCTTGAACCGCACGACCCGGCTGCGTTCGGTCACGCCCGTGATCTAGGAAACGCGTTTCAACTCACCAACTTCTTGCGTGATGTCAACGAAGACTTAGATCGGGGTCGGGTGTACATTCCCCAGCAAGACGTGCGGCGCTTCGGTGTAGATCTCAGCCAGAGAACATGCACGCCAGAATTTGTGGAATTGATGAAGTTTGAAATTGCTCGTTGTCGCGACCTGTATACATCAGCCGATATCGGCATCGCCATGTTGCCCGATCGCTCGGCTCGTTGCATTCGTGCTGCACGCACGCTGTATTCGCGAATTTTGGATCGCATTGAAGCCCAACACCACGATGTGTTCGCTAAACGGGTGTCGGTGCCAACTTCGCAAAAAGCGCTCATGGTGGCGCGACTTGTGCTGACTTTCGGATCGTGACCTCGCTCGTTCGCCCACCAATTGCGGCGCGCGTGTCGCTTGGTGTGATGGTGGCGGCGATGATTGCCACACCGTTGTTCGACCAGGGCGGTGAGCAACGACGGGCGCTCGCCAATGTGGTGGTGTTGAGCTTGTTTGCAGTTGGATTACTCACCACGTGGGCCGTGCATCGAATGCGAGCAATCGTGGCTGCAGGGGCAGTGGTCGTGACCACGTATTTCATCGAACTGATAGGGAGCACCACTGGGTTTCCGTTCGGCACTTATGACTACGCGAGTGCGCTCACACCACAAGTTGCCGGGGTTCCACTCTTAGTGTCGTTTGCTTGGGCTGGCGTCACCCTCGTGGTATATGGAATGTTCGCTGGCGGCGGTGCTCGATGGGTGCAGTTGGCGATAATGGCAGCGTCGATCACCGCATGGGATGTGTTTCTTGACCCGCAGATGGTGGGCGAGGGCTACTGGCAGTGGGAGCCTGCGTCGCTGACATTTCGAGGAATCCCGTTGGTCAACTATGCGGGTTGGTTTGTAACAGCGCTCATCAACTCGGCACTGGTGATGGTCATTTGTCGGGCACCACACGCTGTGAGATCACGGCTCTCGGTCATTACGTATGCCACGCTCACTGTCTTGTCAACGATTGGGTTTTTGTTCTTTTTTGATGATGTGGTTGTGGCGGCGGTTGGTGCCGTTGCGATGGGCACATGTTTGTGGTGGGGCCTGCTCAGGTCGCGTCGTTCGGCGATCGGTCTCACATGACCTCGCCGTTTGACGTGGCTGTGGTGGGTGGCGGTGTCGGCGGGTTGCTCACCGCAACTCGTCTCGCTGCTGCGGGGCGGCATGTGGTGGTGCTCGAACGCAATGATGACCTAGGCGGCAAGTTGTCCACCCGCACTCGTGACGGATTCAGCTTTGATACGGGGCCATCGTTGCTCACACTGCCATCGTTGATTGACGAGGTGTTCCAATTGGCGGGCACGTCGCTGGCTGATGAAGTGCAGTTGCATCGTCTCGACCCGTCGTTTCGCTATTTCTGGCCAGATGCAACAACCGTGACCTTTCGCGACCAACCAATTGCAACGGCAGAGGCACTTGAAGCGTTCAGCCCAGGGGCTGGTGCGCAGTACCTCGCGTTCCTCGGGCATGCCCGCAACATCTGGAAGATCAGCGAGCGAACATTTTTTGCCGGCGACATGGCTTCGCCGTGGTCGTTGTTGCGACGGCTGCGTTCGCCACGCGACTTCACCCAAATCGATGCGCTGCGCACCTTGAACGCGCGTGGCAAAAAGATGTTCGACGACCCACGATTGCAGCAGTGGCTGGGGCGGTATGCCACCTACAGTGGCTCTGACCCATCACGTAGCCCGGCAACTTTGGCATGTATCGCTGCCGTCGAGGCAGATTTTGGTTCGTGGTATGTGCAAGGTGGTTTGGGCACACTGCGTGACGCCATCGTGCGAGTGGCCCAACGAGTCGGGGTAGAGATTCGCACCCAGAGCGAGGTGACGGGATTTGAAGCGACTCGTCGTCGGGTTACTGGCGTGCGACTTGCTGGCGAATCCATCGCTGCACCGGTAGTGGTCGTGAATGCCGACGCCGAACATTTGTATCGGGATTTGTTACCCGACACCAAGCGGTTGCGCGCCGTGCAACAAACTGAACGCTCGACCAGCGGTGTTGCGGTACTTGTTGGTGTTGACGGGCGCACACCGTTGATTGAACATCACAATGTGTGGTTTTCGCGCGACTATGCGCGCGAGTTCAACGACATCAGCGCCAAACGAGTGCCGAGCGACCCGACAATTTATGGGTGTGTGTCGAGTGTTACGGATGCATCACAAGCACCAGCGGGGTGCGAAAACTGGTTCCTTCTCATCAATACGCCCTCTGATGACACGATCAACGCGCGTGACGTCGGCCCGTGGATGTTAGAAAAACTTGCAGCCGTTGGGCCAGACCTGCGCGACCGCGCACGGTTTGCTGAAGTAATCGGGCCGCGCGATTTGGCCGAGCGATACCGCTCACCTGGTGGAGCAATCTATGGAACATCGTCCAACGGGCGGCGCGCTGCATTTCGTCGACCCGCCATGCGCGGCCCCCGTCGCGGTCTTTTCCTCGTGGGTGGGGCCACACACCCGGGTGGTGGGCTTCCGCTTGTCACGTTGAGCTCGCGCATCGTCACACAACTGATTCTTCGTTCACACCGCCAGCGATAGCCTGAAGCCATGTCGGCAACAGCATCAATAACCGTTCGGATCCCCACCACATTGCGACCACTTTCGGGCGGCGCAAGCACGGTTTCGGTTGCTGGCGCAACACTGCGCGATGTGCTGCAGGGTTTAGAAAAAGCACACCCAGGTTTTGCAGCCAAGTTGCTTGACGTCGACGGCAACCTGCACAAGTTTGTGAATGTTTTCGTGGCCGACGATGATGTGCGTTATCTGAAGGGTCTTGACACTGAAGTGTCGGGTGGCCAGACCGTTTCCATCGTGCCTGCCGTCGCCGGCGGCCGCTAAAGGTTTGCCGCCGTTGAAGTTTGTCGTCGCGGTACCAGCGCGACTTGAGTCCACTCGGTTGCCCCGCAAAGTTCTTGCCGACATCGGCGGCCAGCCAATGTTGCGTCGGGTGTTGGACGCAGCGCGTACAGCGCAATCAATCAGCGAGGTGGTGTTGTGCACCGACTCGCCAGAAATTGTTGACCTCGGCACCACGTGGGGTTATCGCGTCCTGCTGACTTCACCATCATGTTCATCAGGTTCTGAGCGCATCGCGTCGGTTGTCGGTGAACTGAACAGTGATGTCGTCATCAACGTGCAGGGTGACCAACCATTCGTAGACCCACTGGTGATCGAGTCAATGTGCAATGTGTTTCGTGAACGCACCCCGACGCCTGCGGTGGTGACCCCGATTTATCGGTTGCCGGCTGAAAAACTTGCCAACCCGGATGTGGTCAAAGTGGTGGTGAGCGCCAAGCAACGAGCGTTGTATTTCAGTCGAGCAGCGGTGCCATTTGTGCGCGGCCAAGAGCAAGCCGAGTGGCACCAGCAGGCAGTGCACTGGGGACACGTTGGTATGTATGGATATCGCGCCGATGTTCTTGCTGGCTGGTCGCAGTTGTTGCCATCAGTTCTTGAAGACGCCGAGAAACTTGAACAGCTCCGCCTGCTGGACAATGGAATTACCATTGAGACCTACGAGATTATTGCTCACTCCCGCAACACACTGTCAGTCGATAGCCCGAGCGACCTTCAGCGTGCCCGAGAACTGGTGAATCAATGACGACTCCACCACCGATTGCTGAAGTGATGTTGGCCGAGGCGCAAGCCATCACTGTTGCCGCGCAGCGCCTGGATGCCGCGCAAGCCCAACGAGCCGTCGACATGTTGGTGGCTTGCACCGGCAAGGTGTTGGTGACGGGCGTAGGCAAATCCGGACTCGTTGCCCAAAAGATTGCCGCCAGCCTTACCTCAGTGGGCTTGATGTCGGTATACCTGAATCCACTTGATGCGCTGCATGGCGATATCGGAGTCGTGCGCGACGGCGACGTCATCATCATGATTAGCAACAGTGGTGAAACAACCGAACTGCTTGCCGTGATTCCTTATATAAAGAAGCGCAATGTGCAACTACTTGGCATTCTTGGCAAAACCAAGTCGGCGATTGGCGAACGATGCGACCTGACGCTTGACGCTTCAGTTGAGCGTGAGGCCTCACCAATTGACCAAGTGCCAACCTCAAGCACCGCAGTGGCCATGGCGATCGGCGATGCACTCACCGTGGCATGGATGACGGCCAAAGGTGTGTCGGTCAACGACTTTGCCATGAATCATCCGGCTGGCTCCATTGGTCGCCGACTCACGTTGATGGTGCGTGACTTGATGATTCCGCGTGAAAAGTTAATGATGATCAACGCCGATGCGCGACTACCCGAAGTGGTTGATGCCCTTACCACCCAGGCCATTGGTGCGGTGCTCGTTGCGCACGCTGTTGACCACGCAGCACTTGGTGGCATCATCACTGACGGTGACCTGCGCCGCGCACTAAAGCGCACTCCTGCTGACGGATGGGGTGGGTTGGTAGCGCGCGACCTAATGACCACCACACCCATTGCAGTTGCATCTGGTATGCCTGCAATCGAAGCACTCACATTGATGGAACGCAATGACAAAAAAGCGATTACTGTTTTGCCTGTGATCGACGATGGAAAAGTTGTCGGCATGTTGCGAATGCATGATTTGGTGCAGGCAGGGTTGTCGTAGTCATGTCGCTCACTAGTGCAGGTGCACCGATGCTCGCCAAACTTGGCAAGGGTGTCATATGTGGTGATGGTCAGCCACTTGTGCTCATCGCGGGGCCCTGTGTGATTGAGTCCGCAACACTCGCCGAGCAGGTTGCGGGTCAGATGAAAGAAATTTGTGCAGGCCTGGGCATTTCGTATGTGTTCAAAGCCAGTTACGACAAGGCCAACCGCACGTCAGCTGCTGGTTTTCGTGGGCCTGGTCGCGAAGACGGCCTCAGCATGCTGAGTGCCATCGGGGCCAAATTCAATCTGCCGGTGCTCACCGACATTCATGAAAGTGGCGATGCAGCGGTGGCAGCAGAACATGTGGACGTGCTGCAGATCCCTGCTTTTCTTTGTCGCCAAACCGATTTGTTGCTAGCCGCCGCGGCCACAGGCAAGGCAGTCAACGTAAAGAAGGGGCAATTTCTTGCCCCGTGGGACATGAAGAATGTCGTCGACAAGCTCCGCTCGGGCAACGCCGAAAACGTGCTGGTCACTGAACGCGGTTCATCGTTCGGCTACAACACGTTGGTGGTTGATTATCGAGGCTTACCGCAACTTCGATCTGCTGCACCGGTGATCTTCGATGTAACGCATTCAGTGCAACAGCCAGGTGGCCAGGGCGTGTCGTCGGGTGGCCAGCGAGAATTCGCTGGGGCATTGGCGCGGGCCGCAGTTGCGGTAGGCGTAGACGGGCTGTTCATGGAAACACACCCCGACCCGGACAAGGCACCAAGTGACGGGCCGAACATGATTCCGCTACATCGCATGAAGCCACTACTCGAGCAGTTGTTGCTCATTCGCCAAGCCGTTGCCGTTTCTGGCCCTCAACCCACGACGTATTAATCGCATGAGCGTGGTAATAGGTATCTTCAGATGACGCTTTCGTACTTGTCCGACAGAACTTTAATTGATTGTATTTGTGGTGTATCTGGGGGAGTTGTCATTCGCCGCCGAGACCGCTATGGCCTCAGTTTTAATTACAAGTTGTGCATGTCATGTGGTCATGTCCGAACTGCGAATCCCCTATCTGAACAATCAGCCCAGCGGTTCTACGGCACATCTGATTATCGAAGTATGTATTTTCCGGGTGAAAGCGCGCGGGACGTGCTGCTCCGCAAGACACCAAAACCAAACACAGAATCAGCCCTTCTTAAGTACGTTTCGAGCTTGAATATTCCGCGTGGAAATGTAGTTGAGTGGGGATGTGGTGGTGGTTGGAATCTTGTGCCGTTTCGGGATGCCGGATGGACGGTTTCTGGGTTTGACTACGACCGTCCTTATCTTGAGCTGGGCCGATCAGAACTCGGCCTAGATCTTCAGGAAATCAAAGTTGGTGATGCAACTCCAGACTCAACAGCTCCCCCTGACGTCATTGTTTTAAACCATGTACTGGAACACTCTGTCGATCCCGCAATTCTGCTACGGCGACTTCGACAGTTATGCGGTCCAAATACGATCTTGGTTGTCGGTGTGCCGCTTCTCGAAACCATAAAACATTGGCACTGGAGAGATTTCTTTCATGTTGCCCACATTCATTATTTCTCAGCGTCGTCATTTGCGGACACAGCCAGTAGAGCCAGTTTTTCCATCGTGCATTCCGACGTCTCAAAGGGACTATTCGCGCTCAGAAAGTCTGATCAACAAGCTGCTCCAGTTTCTGTCCGTGCACCAGTTGTGCGGAGTGTCGTGCTCCTGCTGAAAGGATTTATCGAGCCAAAGTTTCGGTTACGACGAATGGCCCGACATTTCGTGGCATCTGTTGGGCTGTTGCCACTGGCGCTGCGCCTGAAGGCAAGGATAAAGTGATTCGGGTTTTCATTGGTTACGACGACAACGAGTCGGTGGCGTATCACGTGCTATCGCATTCAATTCTGCGGCATGCCTCGCAACCAGTGGCGATAACGCCGATTGCCAAGCGTCACATGCACGAGTTTTATTCTCGCGAGCGGTCAACTATCGAGTCGACTGATTTTTCGTTCACACGTTTCTTGGTGCCGTATCTCAGCGACTACACCGGCTGGTCAATATTCATGGATTGTGATGCGTTGCTAACGACGGACATCGCCGAGCTGTTTGCGTTGCAAGATGAACAATTTGCGGTGATGTGTGTGAAGCACGATTATGTGGCTCGAGACAACATCAAATTTCTTGGTGCAACACAGACCAAGTATGAAAAAAAGAACTGGTCAAGCGTGATGCTGTTCAACAACGAGCAATGTCGAGCACTCACCCCGCAGGTGGTTGCCAACGAGACAGGCTTGTTTCTGCACCAGTTCAAATGGCTTGCTAACGAAAGCCAGATTGGGGCGTTGCCCTCAACATGGAATTATCTTGTCGGCGAAATGACCATGCCAGAGATACCCAAGTTGATTCACTTCACACTTGGTGGGCCCTATTTTTCGTCGTATCGCGAGTGCGAGCATGCAGACCTGTGGTTTGCCGAACAGACCATGATGAACCACGCCGCTCAAGGCTGAACCGCGAATGACACATCACGGTGGAACAGTGTTGTTCGTGCTGGCCGGTAAGGCAGACGCTGACAACATTGCCCCAGTGATTTGGTCTATTGCCCGAGAGGGCTGCGCTGTGGTGATTCAGGTCGTTGATGCAGAAGTGTTTGCTGATCTTCAATCGGCATGGTGGCTGCCGCAGTGCCCGAATGTCGATATTCAACTCATTAAGTACGGTGCTTCGACCGGCCTGCGGAAACGGTTGTATCAACTGCGCTGGAATCGCTGGTTCATGCGCAGGATGTTGCGACAACTCGAGATACGGCTCGTTGTGATGGAGTGGAAAGAAGGTGTAGCCCATCGCAGCCCCAAGCGTTGGCGGCGCATCACCCAGTGGCTGGCAACAGACTATTTTCTGCAGTTGCAACTAGCGGCCCAGCGGCTGAGCATCGCAACCGTTGCGCTGCCACATGGCCACTCGACCAAGACCACAATCATTCGTAGCCATCATGTGCAGGCCGTGATGGATGGCAACGCTGGACGTCTGCCTTTTGCAGATCGCGATTCTCATGCGGCCTATGTGTTTGCGTCGGAGTATCACCGTGACGTCATCGTTGGACACTCCACGATGAGTGGCAATAACACCCAGGTCTGGGGTAGCGCACGATTCAACGACGAGTGGGTACCGCGGTTATATGCAGCCACCTCCACCGCAGAGTTGCCACCGTTGCGACCAACTCAGCACCGTCGTGTTTTACTGTTCATCCCGAAGTGGCACAACTTGGTGGACAAACAACAAACACTGCAACTCATCGTCGAACTTGGTGCCTGCAACTCGTTCCAGCTCGTAGTGCGGGGGCACCTACGCGCCAGCGACACGACGCTCACTGAGCAAGAAGTTGCGTCGCTGAAAAATACTGGCAACATTGTGCTGTTGGGTGACAACACATCATCGCCGAGCTTGATTAAGGCCTGTGATGTGTTGGTGGACACTGACTCCAGCATTGCGTTTGATGCCGTACTGCTCGGCAAGCCGTATGTTCGCCCCCGTTACTTGCAGGATGCATCTGTTCGCACCATCTGGGACACACTGGGTGGAGCCCATCAGACCGACTCTCTGATCGACACGGTTGCGTTACTCACGAACGAGACTTTGTCGCCAGCACCACGTGACCCACAATTTGAACAAGTGGTGTTCGGTGGTGCAGGTATTGACGTGTTGCGTCGCTATCGCGATGGCCTGTTGGCTATAGCCGCGTCTGAATAACTCGACCGATGGCATCAATGTCATCGAGTGACTGCACCACGAGTGCTCGCTTCAGCCAACGGTCGGTGCCGTCGTAGCGTGGGGCGAAAGG
>JBILFO010000022.1:0-17131 GCA_044351505.1 Ilumatobacteraceae bacterium | reverse complement strand
CTCAACAACGTGGTGCGTGTGGCGGTGCAAAGTATGGCCGCTGTCATGGGTGGCACACAAAGCCTGCACACCAACGGATACGACGAAGCGCTTGGCTTGCCGACCCAAGAAGCAGCGCGCATCGCTCTGCGAACACAACAGATCATCGGATACGAAAGTGGCATAACCGACACCCCCGACCCGTTGGCTGGTTCGTATTACGTGGAATCTCTCACCGATGAAGTCGAGCGCCTGGCGTGGGAATACATCGAGCGAATCGACGCAATGGGTGGCGCGGTGAATGGCATTGAGGCCGGCTTCCAGATGGAGGAGATTGACGAGGCGGCGTATTCGTACACCAAATCAATCGATGACAACACGCGTGCGATTGTGGGCGTCAATAAGTTCACTTCTAACGAAGCCACAGACATGCCTGTGCTCAAAATTGATGCTGAGCGTGAACGGAGCCAAGTTGCGCGCCTGACTGAATTCAAAGCCAAGCGAGATGCAGCGGAAGTTGCGGCACGACTCGAAGACTTGCGCGTCGCAGCACGGGGGAGCGACAACGTGTTGTACCCGATGAAGGCTGCGCTGCAGGCCAACGCCACGCTCGGTGAAGTGAGTGATGCCCTGCGCGATGTGTTCGGCGTGCACCGCCCGGGCTGACGCCTAAGCCAAGCGATTAATTCGCGGCGCAGGCCGCTCAAAACCCTTGGGTGTGTCCGTCGGCCACCCCAGGTAAATCATTGCAACGACTGCGGTCTCCGGCGCAAAACCACAGAAGTGAGCCACGTCAACCTCAGCACCTTTCGGGCAAGACGACCAAAAACTTGCCAGCCCGAGTGCTGTGGCACCCAGCAGCAGTGTTTGCACTGCTGCTGCAACTGCGTCGCGATTTTCGATGGTGCGCAAATCACTGTCGCCGATCTCGCTGCCCACCACGAGCACTACCGGTGTGCGAGCAAACTTTGTGCGCGTTTTGGTTACTCGTGGTTCAGTTTCGCCTTGGCGGCTCATCACATCGGCACACGTATCTCCGAGTCGTAGGCGCGCTTCACCGCGCACCTCGGCAAAAATCCAGGGCCAAGTGAGTTTGTGGTTTGGGGCCCAAGTGGAGAGTTCACAAAGTTGTTGAACCATTTCAGGGCTTACGTCACGATTTCGATCAATCAATAAGCTCGTGCGACGCGATCGGACGAGTTGAGCAATTTCTTCAAAGTTCATGATCTAGTTCCTATGTAATGCGGCGTTGAGGCCACCCCAGCTGCCGGTTCGGGTGACGGCTTCTACGGTGCCTGTGGTGCTATTGCGGCGGAACAACATGTTGGAGACCCCCGAGAGTTCGCGCGCTTTTACCGTAGTGGCATCAGGTAGTCGCACCAACGTTCCGGCGGTGATGTACAAACCTGCTTCGATGATGGAGTCGTCACCGAGGCTGATACCCAAACCACTGTTGGCACCGAGCAAGCATCGCTCGCCGACGGTAATCATTTCTTTACCACCACCAGACAATGTGCCCATGATTGATGCACCGCCTCCGATGTCGCTGCCATTGCCGACGATGACGCCCGCCGAGATGCGACCTTCGACCATCGACGCCCCCAGCGTGCCGGCGTTGAAATTGCAGAATCCTTCGTGCATCACGGTGGTGCCTTCGGCAAGGTGGGCGCCAAGGCGCACACGGCTGGCATCAGCAATGCGCACACCAGAAGGCACCACGTAGTCGGTCATGCGGGGGAACTTGTCCACCCCGTGCACGGTGAGATGCTCGCCTTTGCGGCGCAACGCTTCGCGCACTTCATCCACTACGTCGAGGGCAACGGGGCCGATGCTCGTCCAGGCCACATTGGCCAGCAGGCCGAATGCACCATCGAGGTTCAAGGTGCGCGGCTTGGCGAGTCGGTGTGACAGCAGGTGCAGTCGCAGATACACGTCGGCGGCATCTTGCGGAGCAACCGCAGTGTCAATCTCGGTGACAACAGCAATGATCTCCACACCACGGCGCGCATCGTGGGCGTGCGCCGCCAAATTGTTGCGCTGGTCAGGCGGACACGCATCGGCCCAACCAAGATGGCGGTAGTGCGCGTCGAGCACGACCCCAGCAGATGACACCGTGGTGGTGCCCACACCCCAAGCGCGGGTCATTCGCTGGCCTCAGGGCGCAGGGTGGGGAAGAGAATAACTTCGCGGATTGTTGACACGCCAGCCAAGAGCATCGTGAGACGATCGATGCCAACACCTAAGCCACCGGTTGGGGGCATACCAAATTCCAGAGCGCGCAAATAATCTTCGTCAACGCTGCCAGCAGTTGCGTCACCGGCTTCTTTGGCCCGCTGCTCGGCTTCGAAGCGTTTGCGTTGTTCGACTGGGTCATTCAACTCGCTGTAACCATTGGCCAGCTCGCGCGCCTGCACGAACAACTCAAATCGTTCGGTGAGATACGGGTCGTTGCGGTCGACACGGGCGAGGGGTGAGATCTCTAACGGATGGCCGGTCACGAATGTGGGCAGGTGGAGGTCGCCTTCGGCTTTTTCGGCGAAGATTTCTTCAATGATGCGACCAGCACCCCAGCGTTGCTCCCACTTCACACCGTTGTCGGTGGCCACCTGGCGTACATCAGCAATGGGTTGTGAGGGGTGCAATTCGCGTCCAACTTTTTCGCTGGCTAGGTCGATCATGCGTTTGCGTGGCCATGGCGCGGTGAGGTCACAGGCGACCCCGCCAATATCGATGACCGTAGTGCCGAGTGATGCGCGGGCAGCGTCGATGATGATGGCCTGGGTGAGCTCCATGATGTCGTGGTAGTCAGCGAATGCTTCGTACGACTCGAGCATTGTAAATTCCGGATTATGTCGGGTAGAGATTCCTTCATTGCGAAATACGCGGCCGATTTCAAAGACACGTTCCATTCCGCCGACGATGAGTCGCTTGAGGTGCAGCTCGAGCGCGATACGCAAGAACAATTGCATGTCAAGCGTGTTGTGATGGGTGACGAATGGGCGAGCATGCGCACCACCGGCCTCTACATGCAGCACTGGCGTTTCGACTTCTACGTAGCCGCGACCCCCGAGGGTGGAGCGCACACTGGAAACGATGGCATGGCGAATTTCGAACGCGCGACGGGCGTCGGCATTAACGATGAGGTCGGCATAGCGCTGGCGAAAACGCGTGTCTACATCAGATAGGCCGTGCCATTTGTCGGGCATCGGGCGCAGCGATTTAGCCAGCAGCTGCACCGTGGTGGTCTTGATTGACAGCTCGCCCTTACGAGTGGTCATGACCACACCGTGAGCCCCGACCCAATCCCCAAGGTCGAGCGAATTGATGGAGTCGAAGACGTCGTCGCCGACCACTGACTTGCTGACGAACAACTGCATGTCGTCGGAGCGATCGCGAACGGTGATGAAGAGCAACTTGCCTTGGTCGCGCTTCAACATGATGCGACCGCACACCGCTACGGCGTCGGTGGTTTCGCTGCCTGCAGCAAGCTCGCCATACTTGGCGCGAATCTCGCCGAGGCCGTGTGTGCGATCAAAGCGATATGGATATGGGTTGGTACCAGTGGCACGCAGGTGTTCGATTTCGGTCAAGCGGCGCTGTCGGTACGTTTCGAGGTTGGTTCCTTCGGTTTCTAGCGTGCCGGTTTGCGGTGCATTGGACTCGTCAATCATGCGATAACAATGAGTACGTCACCTGAGCCGACTTTGTCGCCTGCCTTGACATTGATTGCTTTCACCGTGCCATCTTTGTCGGCTTGGAGCTGGTTTTCCATCTTCATGGCTTCAAGAACGGCCACGGCATCGCCAGACTTCACTTCTTGGCCAACTTCAACGAGTATTTTCACGATCGTGCCTTGCATCGGGGCAACCACGTCGCCGGTGGCAACAGCGTTGGATGCTGCTGCTGACGTGCGAGCAGTGCGCCGTGCTGCTGGCGCCGCGCCCCCAGACTCAGGCACCCATGCACGCACTTCGAATCGCTTGCCGTTGACTTCGACCGTGGTGGTTTTTTCCACCAACCCGGCTGCTGGTGGTGCGCCGGCAGGCGACTGCGACGCAATCGCTGACAAGTCGAGCTTTTCTTCGACCCATTTCGTGCTGTGCTGCACTGCTGCAAAATCGGGATGACGCAGAATGGCAAGGTCAGCCGGAATCGTGGTGTGTACGCCGTCAACCTGCATCTCGTCTAGAGCGCGAATAGTGCGGGCGATTGCAGTCGGGCGATCTTTGCCCCACACGATGAGTTTGCCGATGAGATTGTCGTAGTACTGGCTCACGGTGTCACCTGACTCGTACCCGCTGTCGAAGCGCACACCGAAACCATCTGGAATCTTGAGCGCGGTGATGGTGCCCGGCGATGGCAAGAACTTGCCCCCCGCCGGGTTTTCGGCGTTGATGCGAATCTCGATGCCGTGTCCGTGACGAGCGGCGTTGACTTGCTCTTGTGTCATTGGCAACTTTTCGCCGTCAGCAACACGAATCTGCCACTCCACCAGATCGATACCCGTGATTACTTCGCTCACGGGGTGTTCTACTTGCAACCGAGTGTTCATTTCTAAGAAAAAGAAATCTCCATCTTGATAGATGAACTCCACGGTGCCGGCGTTGTAGTAACCGACCGCCCGCGCAGCCTTGACGGCGGCTTCACCCATGGCTTGCTCGACACCGTCAGGCAGCGCTGGCGCTGGCGCTTCTTCGATGAGTTTTTGGTGGCGGCGCTGCGCCGAGCAGTCGCGCGATGAGACCCACACCACGTTGCCGTGTTTGTCGCCCACCAATTGCACCTCGACGTGACGCGGCCACGTGAGGTAGCGCTCGACATAGATTTCGTCGCGTCCAAAAAAAGCCTTTGACTCACGCTTAGCGGAATCCATCGCTTCGGGCACTGACGCTGCATCTTTTACTACTTTCATACCGCGTCCGCCGCCGCCGAATGCAGCCTTGATTGCAATTGGCCAGCCGTTGCTCTCGCCAAACTCCACGATTTCGGCTGCGCTGTGGACGAACTCGGTGGTGCCCGGCACGATGGGTGCGCCACCCCGCAAAGCGGCTTTGCGCGAAGAAACTTTGTCACCCATTTCCACGATTGCCGCCGGCGGTGGCCCGATGAAGGCCACACCCATGTCGGTGATGGCTTGGGCAAAGTCGGCATTCTCCGAAAAGAATCCGTAGCCCGGGTGCACGGCGTCGGCCCCACTCTGGCGTATCACGTTCAATATGGCGTCAGTATTGAGATAGCTCTGCGCAGCAGTCTCGCCGCCGAGGGCATAGGCCTCGTCAGCCAGGCGCACATGCAGGGCGTTGCGGTCGAGCTCGGAATAGACCGCCACCGTGGCGATTCCCATTTCGCGAGCCGTGCGAATGACACGGACGGCGATTTCACCGCGATTGGCAATCAGGATTTTCTTTGGCACAAACACCTACTCTTTTGTCACTATGGAATCACCTGATACTAGTTCGTTCGCTGATTGGCCGGTTGGGTGGTCGGTGCAGCACGTCGCCGAAACGGGGTCGACGAATGACGATGCCATTGCTGCGGCCCATAACGGGGCACCACATCGCAGTGCGTTCGTCACCGATTTTCAGACGGCCGGCAAAGGTCGGTTGGATCGCTCGTGGGAGGCAACTCGTGGTTCGAATCTGCTCACGTCATTGCTTTTTCGTTACGAAAACGAGGACGTTTTTCGTTTCTCGCGGGTGGTGGCACTTGCCAGTCGCGCCGCCTGCATCGCTCTGAGTGGGGTAACACCTGCATTGAAATGGCCCAACGACCTGGTGATTGACGGGGCGAAGTTGGGCGGCTTGCTCGCTGTCGGTGCACCGCGCGACCGATTTGTGGTGGTGGGCATTGGGGTGAATGTGCGATGGTCGCCACCAGATGCGGTGTCACTGCATGACAGAGCAGTGACCAAAGAACCGGTCACGCCGCTTGCCCTGTTGGCTGTGATGCTGAACGAGATCGATGCGCGGTTGGCGCGCAGTGATGCCGACCTTCATGCTGAACATAAAGCAGCCCTGGCCACGTTGGGTCAACGTGTTCGCGTCGATTTACGCGCTGGTGAAAGCGTGGTTGGAGTTGCTGAGGATCTCGATAGCGCTGGACGACTGTTGGTGCGCAGTGATGATCAGCAGATGCATGTGATTGATGTCGGCGATGTGGTGCACTTGCGTGCCCGTTAGGCGCTGTACCTTCAGACAGGAATGAAAAACGAGTTCGGAGCCCGCCGCAGGCGGGAACGCCAACAAAACTTGCTGGTGGCAGTGGCCATCGTGGTGATGTTGGGTACGGCCGGGTTCATGGGTATTGCCCGAGCACTCGATGACTCGTTGGCCGACGTACGACGTGAACTTTCGTTGACGTCGGTGTTGGTCGACCCCAATGACCAGTTCGTGAACTTTCTTGTCGTGGGTTCAGACTCGCGGGCGGGTGCTGACCCCAACGACCCAGATTTTGCCAACGTCGGTGGAGAAGGCGACGTGCAGGGTCGCCGCAGCGACACGTTAATAGTGGTCAATGTAGAGAAGTCAACAGGAATCATCTCGCTCATGTCGGTGCCACGTGACTTGTGGGTGACCATCGGAGACGGAGAAAACACTGAGCGAATCAATGTTGCATATCGCGAAGGTGCAGCAGTGGTGGTGCGCACAATCAACCGTGCCCTCGGTATCCCAATTCATCACTATCTCGAAATCGACTTTCAGGGGTTCAAACAACTCGTTGATGCCGTCGGCGGGGTCACCGTTTGTGTCGAGTATCCGACGCGCGATCGCAAGACGGGTTTGTACATTCGCCCGGGCTGTAAAAACTTGGATGGGGTCGACTCGTTGGCCTATGCGCGTAGTCGATCCTTTGAAGAAAAAGTCGACGGAGAGTGGCGCATGGACGGCACCGCAGACATTGGTCGCGGCAAACGCCAGCGACTTTTCACGGCACTACTTATGCAAACTGCTGTGAACCGCACTCTCGGGGACCCGTTTCGCGCTGGCGCAGTCATGCGCGGGGCAACGTCGGCACTTTTGGTGGATGAGCGGCTCGACATGGTGGAATTCGCCCAGTTGATGCGACCTGCTGCAGCGGGTCAATTGCGCCGCTTTTCGTTAGACACCTTTGGTGACACCGTGCGCGGCAACTCGGTTTTGCGGATTGCCGAGTCGGCTGGGCCCGTCTTGGCGTTTTACGCCGGTAGTGGGCCAGCGCCAGTACCGCCTGAATGACGGACCGGTTCGCTCGTTACTGTGCTCGTACGTTGACCAAATTCACGGATGCCTGTTGCGTCAGTTGGTTCACACAAGTGGTGGCCTTGCGCATGATCGCAACCCAAGAGCCGTAGACGTTGTAGCTGCTCGGCCGACTGCACCCACTCGGCAACCACGGTCATGTCGAGCGAATGGGCAAGTTGCACGATGGAGCGCACAATCGGGTCATCGGAGTTTTCTCGACCGATGTTGCGAATGAATGTGCCGTCGAGTTTGAGTTGGGCTGCCCGAAAGTCACGCAGGTGGGCCAGCGACGAATAGCCCGTGCCGAAGTCGTCAATTGACAGCCTCACGTCGAGCCGCGACAGGGCATTGAGGCTGCGAGTAACCGCCGGGTTGCCGGCCAGTGCGGTGGATTCCGTGAACTCAAGAACGAGTTGCCGCATGTCGACACCCGCAGCAGCAAGCGCATTGGTTGTGCGCTCAACGAACCCCACATCGCTCAACTGACGCGGCGACACGTTGACATGTACAGCTACTGAACGCTCGAGCGTGTCGTCATCGAGCAGTGTGCGCAATGTGCTGGCGGCTTGACTGATGACCCAATCACCAATCGGGCCGATGGCACCCGTCTCTTCGGCAACTTCAAGGAACGCCGGTGGGGTAAGAAGCCCGCGCTGTGGATGGTTCCAGCGCAACAATGCTTCGATACCCACGATGCGACCGGTGTGAATGGAAACGATGGGTTGGTACACCACGGCCATTTCGCCGCCCGCCAACGCGCGTTCAAGTTGTGACGACAATGTGAGCCGGTCGCGGGCCTGGGTGCGCATTGCCTCACTGAACATCTCGCTGCGACCCTTGCCGCGTTGCTTGGCGCGATACATCGCGGTGTCTGCATTTACCAACAATGTGAGTGCAGCATCGGCTGGCGATTGTTCATCCAAGAGTGTGAGTGGTGCAATTGCCACTCCGACGCTGGCACCCGAGGTGACTTCGACGCCGTGAATGACATGTTGGCCCGTGATGCTGGCGCGCAAACGCTCGGCAATCTCGAGCGCCAGTGATTCGTCACCCACACCTTCGGCCAGCACCGCGAACTCGTCACCGCTCAATCGCGCCACAACGTCTGATGGGCGAGTTGCAGTGACGAGGCGCTTGCCAACGCTCACGATGAGTTGATCTCCGAAGCGGTGGCCGACTGTGTCGTTGACATTTTTTAGGCCATCAAAGTCGAGAAACAATACGGTGACACCACGGCGCAAGGTGCGGCTCCGGTCGAGAGCCTCGGCCACGCGCCGCAAGAAAAGTGTGCGGTTCGGTAGACCAGTCAACTCATCGTGGGTGGCTTGTCGCTGTAGTTCGGTTTGGAGTTGTTTGTGCTCGGTGATATCGCGGGCAATTACCGAGTAGTGCTCGACAGTGGAATCTGCGCCACGCACCACATGCAGGGTGAGTGACAACGTGCGCATGAACCCATCGGGGCTGCGATGGCCGAGCTCGCCTGACCACGAGTTGTGCACACCACCAGTGAGCACATCGCGAGGCACCTGGTTGCGTACTGCATCAAAAAACGTGGTGGCTGCCTCATTGCTGTTGTTAACAACGCTGCCACCACTCGTGCTGGTGGTGTCGGTGATGCCGAGCACTTCGGCTGCACCGCGGTTGGCAAACATGAGTTGCGTGTTGGCGTCAAACACCACGATTGCATCGCTGGCGGCATCGAGGGCACCAACGAGTTGGTCGTTAAGTCGATCGTGGGTGGCGATGGTGGTGATGTCTTGGGCTGTGCCGACGTAACGGGTCGTGTTGCCGCTGGCATCACGAATTGGCGCAGCGGAAAATGCAATTACGACGTTGCTGCCATCCAAGTTGTTCAAGCGAAAATGGGCAACGAATGCGTCGGGCGTGGCCTGCGTGGCTATCCATCGCGCCTCGAGTTCAGCGCGCGTGGCGGGCAGGGCATGTGACCACGGCGCAACACCGAGCGTGAGTGGGGCACCACCCAAAGCGAGCATGCGGAATGCGTCGTTAGCCGCCGTCAGGCGACCGGCTATGTCAGTTTCGCAAAGTGCGACAGGAAGCGAAGCGAGCGCGCGATCGATACGCCAAGTATTTCAGGTTTGGTGCCCGCCAAGCGGGAGCATGGCCCACGATTGGCTCACGGAGCTTGGACGTAGAAGGTGCTCTCGGCCAGGTCGAACGTACCCATCTCGATTTCGGTCAAGAGCAACTCCGCATCGACGACACCGCTAGCGCCCGTGACCGCAGCAAGATCAATGACTTTGTCCATGGCAAACACGGTGAGCAAGAACTGTCGACGCTCGCCTTTGCTTGGACACGGGGGTGCGTAACCCACGCTGCCCTCACTGTTCGTGGCGATGACCACATCGGGTGGTGTGGCGCCTTCGCCGAGGGCCACGGTGCCGCCAGCGATGTTGGCCATTGTCCACAACAACTGCTCGGGTGTCTCGACGTCGTGCAGCAGCACGGCCAAGGTCACGGTGCCAGCGGGCTGGCCGGTGATTTGCAATGGCGGCGAAACATCGCGGCCGTAACACGTGTATGCCAGATCGATTTCGGCGCCTTCGATCCACGGGCCACTCACACTGAACGCATCACTCGGTTGGAGCGCTTGCGCAGTTTCGTCGGGCACGATGGCAATGGATTCATTTTGCTCGGGTAACGCTGGCGCCAACGTGCGACCATCACGTGAGCAGGCGCCAAGAATCATGACGAGTGCCACCGCCAAACCCACAGCGTTGGTGCGGGCTGCACTCATGGTGCTTGGCAAAAGGTTCCGACGCATCGCTTCATAGAGTACGAGGTGGCGCGCACTAGCGTGCGTCAACGCATGGGGCAGCAATCGGAATCCATCGAGCGCTTGTGCGTTCTGACCGTGCACGCTCACCCCGATGACGAAGCATCCAAGGGTGCTCCAACTTTGGCAAAATATTCGCAACAAGGTGTGCACACCGTGCTGGTGTGTTGCACGGGTGGCGAAGAGGGTGATGTGAACAACCCGGCGCTCAAAGAGCCCGGCCAACCCTTTTATGGTTTGTCGGATGAGGCCAGTCGCCAGTTGCTTGAGTCGATGCGCCCACACGAGTTGGCTGCCGCCGCCAAGGTGATCGGCTTTTCACATGTGGAGATGCTTGGCTATCGCGATTCAGGAATGGCCGAGTCGCCCGCCAATGCCAACCCTGCGTCGTTCCACATGGCTGACATCGACGAAGCCGTCGGTCGGCTCGTGCGCATCATTCGCGCCCAACGACCGCAAGTGATCATTACTTACGGCGACGATCAGCGCGGGTATCCGCATCCTGACCATCTGAAGGTGCACGACATCAGTGTGTTGGCTTTCGACCGGGCTGGTGACGAAAAGTGGTATCCGCACGATGGGCCGGTGTGGCAGCCACTCAAGATGTATTACTCGGTGTGGTCGCGGGCCCGACTCACCCTTGTGCACGAAGAGTTGCTGCGTCTGCGCGGCTCGTCACCATACGACGAAAAATGGTTCGAGCGACCGAACCTTGATGATCGCATCACGACGCGTCTCAATGTCGGTGACTATTTCTGGGCGCGATCTGGCGCACTGCGGGCACACAAAACCCAGGTGGATGAAAATGAACCGTTCTGGTTCGGGCTGAATGATGCCGAGTTGGCCGCCGTGTACCCCTATGAAGATTGGGTGCTGGCGCGCTCACTGGTGACGAGTCAACGAGCGGCTGGCGAATACGAAGATGACTTGTTTGCCGGCATTCGAGTCACGCCATGAACTCGCGCAGATATGAACACGTGCAGTTTCGTGTCTCCTTCGGCAAAAAAGACGAAGTGGTGCACGGCCCAGATGATGCCGAGGTGGTGATTTCGGTTGCTGCCAGCGATGCGCATCTTGATCCCACAAGTTTGTATATGCAGGGCAAATTAAAAGCCCAAGGCAGCACAGGTGCGTTGTTTGCGTTGTTGCAGTCGGGCGAAGTGAGTGCGGTTATTCAGCGGCTCGCATCGCGTCCCTAATTTGGCGGTAGCCAATCAAAGTTGCACCCGCCGCAGCGAGCGCTTCACGCACTTCGCTGCCGGTGATGAGTGCCAAGTCGTCGATCCAGCCCAGGCACACGTCGCCGAGCGCACGCACCTCTGGTGAATCAATTACAGGTTGCACGTGAATTTCGGTGACGCCTGACTGCAATTTGCTAATTGAGCTGAGCACCCGTTGACGGCTACCTGATGACCAGTCATGGTCAAAGTGGTCGGGGAAGAGCACGCCTTCATCGCGGGCTAGGCCACGGAAGTCGAAGCCGGCCTCGTTGAGCGAAATGGAGGATGGCAGCCGAATCGGTAAGCGGTACTCGGCTGCGAGTTCGAGATAGATGTCAAAGAATTCTGGCCGCAAGGTGATGGAGGTCAAATGAGGTGCCAAGTGCGTTACATCGACGCCCCACAACAACGCGCGTTCAACCTGGGCTCGACACTCGCGCAGCACCTCTTCTGAGTCAGCGTGTTCCCAGAGGTCATCCAGTGTGGAAGGGAATCCACCGTCACCCGATTGCAGTGATGGCGCATATGTGAGTGGCCCCCAGCGATATTCGGGATGTTCAGAGACCAAGGTGAGGTGCACGCCGATGTCATCCCCAGGTTGCAGATGCTGCACGGCATGACGCGCCCAAGGGGCGGGCACCATCAGCGACGCACATGTGGCGACACCTGTGCGGATGGCTTGCAAAACACCTTCGTTGGATGCGTGGAACGCCCCGAGATCATCACAACTCAGCACCACCAATTTGGCGTCGTCAGGGTGGCCAAGTGCTTCATTGAGCGAACGAAACGACGCGGTAGGCACAGCGTGACGCTACTTGCACCATTTCCACAGCCCACGCTGGTTGCGCTGGGCTTCAAACGCGCCCGCCACAAATGCGTCGCGATATCGCGAGTTCGGTTCGATATGTAATGGTTTGCCGTATCCGCGCCGTACCAATTCGAAGTTGACGAACAATTCGCCACCATTGACGGGGCGAAAGAGATAGAGCAAGAGTCGGCCGAAGGCATCACGGGCTTCTTGGTCGCGCTCGATTCGCAGTGTGGTGCCTGCGGGCAACATCTTGCTCAAGAACTCGGTGGCTTGCGGGCCGAAACACTGCACGCCTTTGGTCGGGTGTTTGGTTTCGGGGGTGTCAACGCCAACTAGACGAATTGTTTCGGTGGTGCCCGCAACCTGGGCGCGAATCGTGTCGCCGTCGATTACTTCAACCACCTCGATGCTGGAAAAAACTGCAGTAGTGAGCTGCGTCGCACTGCAACTAGCAATCAGCACTGCAGCGACAACGAGACCCAGGTGCTTGGTTCGGCACATCCTCACCGATCTGTGTGTCAGCACCCCGCGCATGCGCCACCGAAGTACGGTTGGGGTATGACATCTTCGTCGCCCAACAACCATGGCCTGGGTCGAGTTGGTATTTGGACATCTGCTCTCGACCTTCAGCCGATGAGCAAGGCCCAAGAGGCAGCCCACGAACTCGAAGAACTCGGCTACGGCTGTATTTGGGTTCCTGAGGCAGTGGGTCGTGAGCCGTTCGCTTCGTGTGCACTGTTATTAGCAGGCACGCAACGCATTGGGGTGGCGACGGGAATCGCATCGATGTATGCGCGATCAGCAATAACCATGCAAGCGGGTTGGCGCACGCTCACTGAAGCGTTCGGCGAGCGGTTCACCCTCGGTATTGGGGCCAGCCATGAACATATGGCGACCAAATTGCACAAGACCAGCTACGACAAGCCGTACACCGCAATGGTCGAGTATCTCGACCAAATGGACAAGGGTTTGTTTCTCGCCGCTGCACCGACGACCGCACCGCGTCGTATGTTGGCTGCGCTCGGCCCACGCATGTTGGCGCTCAGTGCCGAACGAGGTCTTGGAGCGCACCCATATTTTGTGCCACCCGAACACACGAAGATGGCTCGCGACACGATGGGCAACGGGCCCGCGCTGGCACCCGAACAAGCAGTGCTGTTGGAAACCGACCCGACGAAAGCACGCGAGATTGCCCGCAAGTTCATGGCTACCTACATTCGTCTGCCGAACTATGCCAACAATCTGCGACGACTTGGTTATACCGACGATGACCTTGGCGACAAGCAGCGACCGCCGAGCGATCGCATGGTCGATGCCGTCGTCGCATGGGGCACGATGGATCAAGTAGTTGCCCGCGTGAAGGAGCACTTTGATGCTGGTGCTTCGCATGTGAGCCTGCAGGTACTTGACGCCGACTTTGCCGCACTGCCGATGCGGCAGTGGCGCGAACTCGCAGCAGCGACCAAACACCTGTAGCCACGGGGTCGACTTCCTCTAAGCGGGGAAGAGGGTGGTGAGTAGCGCTAGACGCCGAACACGCGACGCTGCAGCTTGCGCATGCCGCCCAGCCAGCGCTCGTGTTCAGTGGCTTTGATTTTTACGTAGTCACCAACTTCGGGATGAGGAAAAATAAAAAAGCGCTCCGCGACGAGTGCATCGTGCACCACGTCGGCAACTTGGGCCGGCTCGAGCACGGCCCCGGCAACACGCACCACGTTGCCGGCATTCGTATCGATGCCTTGGCGGTCTCCGCCACGCAACATTGCAGTGTTCACACCCTGTGGGCACAAGCAGCTCACTTTGATACCGCGAGAGCCGTAGGTGATTGACAACCACTCGGCAAATGCCACTGCAGCGTGTTTGGTAACTGAGTAGGGCGCCGAGCCAATTTGAGCCAGCACACCAGCTGCACTGGCAGTACTGGCAAAATAACCCTGCCCAGCAGCGAGCCATTCGGGCATCAGATACTTTGCTGCCCAGCGGTGTGAGTGAACGTTGACATCAAAGGATGTCGACCAGTCGGATTCGCTCGAGTCGAGGTCGGTGCCGAGACCGACGCCGGCGTTGGCAAAAAACAAATCGATACGGCCGGCCAATTGACGCGCTTGGCTCACCAGTCGCGCGTTTTGTTCTTCGTGAGCCACATCGGCGATTACCGAATAGGCCGAGCCGGGGCGACGGGCATTCAGACGTTCCACCACAGCCTCGACGTCTGCACCAGCACGGTCGCTGAGCACCACGGTTGCACCAGCGTCGTGAAAACGTTCACCAAGTGCTGAACCGATACCACCACCTGCGCCAGTGACAAGAGCGACAGAACCAGCAAACTTCACAGCACGATGTTACGACGAACGTGCGTATCCATCATCATGGAACACAGCGTGGATAGCCTGCGCAGCAAGCCCCAAGGAAGGAATACCACCTGATGACTGAAACTATTCAAAAAAGTTCCTCGACCGACCTGATCGTGATCGCCGAGGCCATTGGGGTCATCGACAAAGCACTCACCGAAATTGGTGGGCGTCAATTGGTGAGCAGCACCGAAATGGCCGACTTGCTCCTCGACGTGCGTCAGCTGCTTAGCGAAAAAGTCGAGCCCGCAACCGCTGCCGCCAAGTAGGCAGCCCAGCAGTGGAGACCGGCGCCGTCACTCGCGGCGCGGCAGCAATCAAACGGTTGAGTGCGCGCTGCATGTGGTCGGCCAGTAATTCAGGATGTTCTACGGCGGCAGAGTCAATATGAATACCGATGTCGAGCGAATGGTTGTATGACAACAACGTGGCGTTAAACGCCACCCCGCCGAGCGGCCCAATGGGGTAGTTCTCGGTGATCATTCCGCCAGCAATGTAAAGGGGAATTCCTGAGGAACGCACGTTTGACGTCGCGAAGTCAATCGACTGACTTTGGGTGCGGGCGATTCGAGTAAGCACCGAGGTTGGCAGTGTGGTGGTCAGCGAAGCAAGAGTGTCGAGTGAAGCACTCTTAGTGCCTTCGCGAGCCTGGGTGAGTGCTTCGTGTACTGCGCTGAACCGCTCGGCGATTGGCATCTCGCTCGTGGGCACGAGCAGTTTTGCCAGCGAAAACGCGTTACCGCCCGACGACTCGTTGCGAGTACTTACTGCAATGGATGTACGCAGCGACTCGACTGGTGCGCCAAGTTCGCGGTGATACGCACCGGCCCCATCGGCAATTGCAGTGACGAACGCGGTGTTGAGCTTGCCACCCAGCGCGCGGCTGGCATCGAGCATCTCGCGATATGGCACGCGCACAGTTTCGAGTCGACGTTGGAGTGAACGCTTCTTCCACAGTGGCGATCGTGCAGTGTCAACTTCGCCGATTTGCGCCACGAGCCCGCGCAAAGAGTCGTTGGCTTGCGTTGCGATCGACGACAGGCGGGTCGGGTTGGCCAGCACTTCGCGAACTTGTTTCAATAGCCCAATCGGAACCCGCAAGGCGTCGCTGACCGATGACCGCAAGAGATCGACGTTTTCATCGTCGTCGGTAATCGATGGCTCGGGTGGTGGTGGGGTCGGCAGCGGCGCAGGAAGTGCGGCGTTGCGTTCCAGGTCGATGAACTGCAGGGTGAGCATCACACTGCCTTCGCCGTCGGCCACCGTGTGATGCAGTTTGATGATCATCGCCCCGCGGCCACCGGCCAGCCCGTCAACCACGGTGAATTGCCACAGCGGTCGTGTGCGTTCGAACGGATCGTTGACGATGAGTGTGGCCAGATCCATGAGTTGGCGAACTGAGCCAGGCTCGGGAAGCGAGACTCGCCGCACGTGATAGTCAATGTTGAACTCGTCGTCGTCAACCCACTTCGGTGCACCGAGAGCATTTGGTGTGGGACGCACTTTTTGCCGCAAACGTGGCACAGCGATGGTGGCACGCAGCAGGCGTTCTTTGAAGAGGGCAAAGTTGATTGGGCGGTCGAGCAAGGTGACGTTGCCAAACGTTGAAGCCAGAAACGGATCTTTCTCCAGTCGCCACATGAGCCCTTCGGCGTCGGTCATGCGGGCGTCAAAGCGCGGGATGCGAGTGGTGGCGTCGGTGGTCACGTGATTGATGCGGTGAATTGCAAGGCGATGGTGCCCAGCAATGCGCCGACAAACGAGCCTACGACGATGTCACTCACGTGATGAATTCGTACTACCACACGGCTCAAAGCAATGATGACTGCAAAGACGAAGAATGCTGCCATCCATCCGCTGTCCACCCAGCCGCTCAACACAATGGCGGCAAAAAATGCCGACGATGCATGCCCGCTCGGAAAACTGCTCGTTGCTGGGCGGCGCACAGTGAAGCGGTCATCGCCCGAGACCGTGGGGCGCCGGCGTCGAAAGATTCGTTTGATGCCTTGGTTCAGTAGCAAACTCTCGGCACCCATCAAGAGGGCAAGTGCAATGGCCTGGGGCCAAGTGAGGGTGCCGTTGATGGCCCCAACCACAGCCACGACATGCCAGATTGCGCCAAAGTCGCCGACTGCGCTGGAAGTGTTGAACACATAGACAAGGAGTCGCGAATTGCGCAACGGCTCGAACGCAGCATCGAGGCGCTCATCGATTCGGTCGACTCGCGCCACGAATGCGCTCATGATTTTTCCGGCAGCCCGGCTTCGCGACGACGCAGGGCAACTCGCTCGGTGCCCGCGGCGAGAGCCTGACCAATGTCGCCGCCGTGGGCCGGACACCACTGCTTGAAGTCGCACCAGTTGCACAACTTGGTGACGTTGGTGGCGAACTCGCCAGAAGTCTTGCCGGCTTCGATCTCGCCAAATACCCGTCGTGCGGTGTCGCGCACATCCGCCAAGGTTGCGCCGGTGACGGCCTGGGTGACCACTCGTTCGTCGCGCGTGTGTTCGTCTTTGCCGCCACCGAGGTAATAGATGCGTACTGAGTGGGGTGTTTCATTCAGTTGTGTTTCGCACATGAGGGCGTAATACGTGAGCTGTCGCAAGTAGTCGGTAGAAAACCGCAGCGGTTTTGGTGCACCCGTTTTATAGTCGCTGACCACGAGACCGCTGTTGTCTCGCTCGAGGCGGTCGATGAAACCACCAAGTTCAAATTCGCCGAGCGGTGTGGACACCCATTTTTCTAACTCGACG
>JBILFO010000105.1:0-5201 GCA_044351505.1 Ilumatobacteraceae bacterium | reverse complement strand
TGGCACGTCGAATTTTGGATCGTGGGTCAGAATGCACACGGCATCGCGCGCGCTGAGTTGGGCGCCGTAGCGGGCAAACACTTCATCGGGCCATGCCACCATGATGTCGTCGGCCATCGGAAACCGACGGGCAGTGGCAAACACCGTGCGGGCATCACACACCGACACGCGGTAGCCCAACAACTTTGCTGCACGCGCCAACGCACTGGTGAAATCCACCGCACCAAAAATCACCATATGTGGCGGTGGCGCAAACGATTCGATAAACACCCGCACAGTGGGTGAATCGGCAAGATCTTCGGGTGTGGTTTGGCCACGTGGGTCGTAGTGCCTGGTGCTGGTGCGCCCGGCTTCGAGTTCACCGAGTGTGTCGCGGGCAGCCACCCGCGTGAGTTCGTCGTCACCCAAGTTGCCGAGCACAGGTCGGTTGGGCGACACCACCATGGTGGCGCCGGCGTGCGGGCCATCGATCACCACCACCAAGGCGGTGGGGGTGTGGGCGCGCAGTCGTTGGGCTAATTCGGCGTAGAGCGAAGCGTTCATCAGGTGAGCTCTTGCAAAAACAAATGAATCGTGCCGCCGCAAGTCAACCCCACGGCGAAGGCTTCATCATCGGAATAACCGAACGTCACCACTTTTGCCGCCGACCGCTCGCGCAACATCTCGAGCGCTTCAGCCACCACGGCACCTTCGACACAACCACCACTCACCGAGCCGACCACTTCGCCGTCTTCGTTCACCGCCATGGCTGCGCCAGGGTCGCGCGGGCCCGAGCCATCGATGCCCACCACGCGACCAATCACGCAGCGCTTGTTGGCCTCACGCCAGCGGTCGATGTCGTTGAGCAAGTCACGCATAGGCGCGCCGTTCATCGTGAATAACTTCGGCTAGTTGTTCTAGTGCTTCGAGTGAATGGCCTTCGACAAAGGCATCAACGTGGGGCAAAGCTGCCGCCATGCCGCGGGCCAGTGGCGCATAACCCGGGGTTACTTTCAGCGGGTTCACCCACACGATGCGGTGTGCCACGCGGCCCAGTCGCTGCATTTGTTCGGCAAGCACATCGGGGTTGCCGCGATCCCATCCGTCAGACAGCACCACCACGATTGCACCGCGGGCCAAGCCACGCACCCCCCAGCGGTCGTTGAATGCCCGCAAACATTCACCGATGCGGGTTCCGCCGCTCCAGTCGGCGACTTGTTGCGAGGCACGGCTCAGTGCTTTGTCGGGGTCACGATGTGAAAGCTCGCGCGTAACGCGCGTTAAGCGAGTGCCGAGCGTAAACGCCTCTACCCGCTGGCGGCCCACCATTGCGGCATGCATGAAACGCAGGAATGCACGCGCATACGGCTCCATCGAACCTGACACGTCGAGCAACACCACGAGCCGTCGCAAACGCTCGCTGGGCTCGCGCCACTGGCGGCGCACTGGCTCACCCAAATGGGCAAACGATGTGCGCACGGTGCGTCGCACGTCGACGTTGCCGTGCCTGGCCCGCGATGGTCGTTGGCGCAAGGAACGACGTGGCGACCCAACGAACCGCAGACGCCGCATCAATTGTTGTGCTTCGGCTAATTCGCTATCGGTGTAATCGGCAAAATCTTTTTGGCTCAGCGTCTCGACTGCCGAGAAACGCAAAGTGATGGTGTCGTCAGACTGTTCGGCCGTGCCATCGCCGCCATCTTGTTCATCTTGGTCGTCGACAGCAAGTGTGACTGTTTCTGGGGTGGCTTCTTCATAGCTGGTGTCACTTGAGAGTTGCTCCCAAAACACAGCGAATGCCACATTGAAGGCCTCACGATCTTCGGGGCGGCGCACGAGCGTGGAGCGCCCGGCCCAATACACACGGTTGCGGTCGGTGATGCCGACGGCATCAAGACACTGCACAAAAGTAACGATCGAATCCAGCGGCACTGGTAACCCGGCACCACGCAGCACGCGCCCGAAGGCAACGGCCATGCGCTCGGCGGTCACGCTTGTAACGCACCACGTTCGAAAGCGTGCTTCACCAAATCTGCGATGCCGTGTTCGGTAACGCGCTCGTGGTCTTCGCGATACTTGAGCACTGTGCCCAGCGTGGCGCGCACCACCGCTTCGTCAAGTTGGGTTACGCCGAGAGTGCCGAGGGCCGTTGCCCAGTCGATGGTTTCGGCAACACCTGGTGGCTTGTACAACTGCAGCGAACGCAAACGCTCGACAGCCGCGGCCACTTGGCGAGCCAAACGTTCGTGCACCTGCGGCACACGCAGGCGAACAATCTCAACTTCGCGTTCAAACCCTGGGTGCTCTACCCAGTGATACAAACAGCGGCGCTTCAACGCATCGTGCACGTCGCGTGTGCGGTTGGATGTGAGCACGACAACGGGTATTTCGGTGGCGCGAAATGTTCCCACTTCAGGAACCGTGATTTGAAAATCAGACAGCACCTCCAGCAGAAAGGCTTCGAACTCGTCGTCGGCACGATCAATTTCGTCGATGAGCAGCACAGGCGCTGCACCGGTACGCGGCTCGATTGCCCGCAGCAACGCACGACGAATAAGAAAGCGTTCGTTGTACAACTCGTTCTCGAGGCTCTCTGTGGCTTTGCTTGCTGCTTCGCCGCTGGCTTCGGCGGCGCGCAAGTGCAGCAGTTGGCGCGAATAATCCCAGTCATAGACCGCTTGGCTGGCGTCGATGCCTTCGTAGCACTGCAGGCGAATCAGTTCGCTGCCGCGCAGAGTGGCAAGCACCTTGGCCAATTCGGTCTTGCCGACACCGGCTTCGCCCTCTAGGAGCAGTGGTCGCTTGAGCGACAACGCCAAAAACACTGCCGTGGCCAAGCCTTCATCGGCCAGATAACCAGCCGACTGCAACGCGTCGCGCACATGGCTCACCGATGCAAGCGATGCATGCGAAACCGCCACAGCCACAGCCTACGAAGCGCCAACCGCTACCGTGAATTCGTGATGGATCTATCGCTCAACGGTCGTACGGCTGCCGTGGCCGCTGCTACTGCGGGGTTGGGCTTGGCGTCAGCCAAGGCACTCGTCGAAGCCGGGGTACGAGTAGCCATTTGTGGTCGCACGAGTGCCCGGGTTGATGCAGCAGTTGCGGCACTCGGCCCGAACGCAGTTGGCATCGAATGTGATGTGTCAACCAGCGATGGGGCAACAATGTTTGTCGAGTTAGCCCGCAAACAACTGGGGCACATCGACATTTTGGTCACCAACGGTGGTGGGCCCAAGCCCGGCAACTTTGCGTCGCTTACCGTCGACGATTATTTGCCGGCGTTGCAGCAAAGTTTGTTGTCGGTAGTGGCGATGTGCGAAGCCGCCGTGCCCGCGATGCGCGAACGCAAATGGGGCAGGGTGGTGGCAATCACGTCAATTTCAGTGCGACAGCCGATTGCCAATCTGATGCTTTCCAACACTGCTCGCGCCGGCGTCACCGGCTTTTTAAAAACGCTCGCCCGCGAAATTGCGGGCGACGGTGTCACGGTCAATTCGGTGCAACCAGGTATTCATGCCACCGATCGCATCACCGAGGTGTACGGCACTCAACCCGATGCCCAGCAACTTGGCATTCCGGCTGGCGTGGTTGGCGACCCGATCGACTTCGGGCGAGTGGTGGCGTTTTTGTGCAGCGAGTCGGCACGATTCATCACTGGTGCCCACCTGCCGGTGGACGGCGGCAGTTACGCGGGTTTGTTGTAACCCGAAGTAATTATTTCGACGCTTCTTCGAGCGCGCGACGCACCAGCACTTTGGCCAGATGCGTGCGATATTCCACGCTGGCGTTCAGGTCGGCTTGTGGTTCGGCGTCGTCAGCGGCGTGAGCTGCAGCATCTGCCACCGACGCACCTTTAGCCAACGCACTACTCACAGCGTCTGCGAGCACAGGTGTTGAACCCATGTTCACCAACGCCACACCACTATCACCGTTATTGCGCCAAGCAGCAACACCAACGATGGCCCAATCTTGGGCGCGACGGTTGAATTTCTGAAAGCTCCAACCGGCACCATTCATCTTGGGCACTTTTATTTCGACCAGCATCTCGTCGGCAGCAAGTGCGCTTTCCAAGAAACCCTTGTAAAAGTTTTTGGCGGCAATCTCGCGCTTGCCGTTGGGGCCCTGCACCACGTAGGTGGCACCAAGCGCCAAAGTGGTGGCAGTCAAATCGCTAGCGGGGTCGGCGTGGGCAATTGAGCCACCAATGGTGCCGCGATGTCGCACTTGAGCGTCACCCACATAACCAGCGGCGTGTGCCAACAGCGGCACGTGCTTGATCAACACTGGCGACTTCTCTACATCCATGTGGCGAGTGAGTGCGCCAATAGCGATGTGATCGCCAGCATCTTTGATGTACGACAAGTCTTTTACGCGACCGATATCCACCAGCATCGTGGGCTGAGCCAAGCGCAACTTCATGAGTGGAATCAAACTGTGTCCGCCGGCCAGAAACTTTGCTTCATCGCCATACTGACTGATGAGGCTGATGGCCTCGTCGGCTGAACCTGCCCGTTTGTATTCGAATGCTGCCGGAATCATTGAGTTGCGTCTTGTTTGTTGGCTGCTGCGAGTACGGACTTAACGATGTTGGTGTACCCGGTGCAACGACACAAGTTGCCCTCTAGCCCGAGGCGAACTTCATCGTCGGTGGGTTTCGGGTTTTCGTTCAACAGGCCAATCGCAGCCATCACCATGCCAGGTGTGCAGTAACCGCACTGCAGGCCGTGATTTTCCATGAATGCTTTTTGCATCGGGTGCATTTCGCCGTTTGTGGCGAGACCTTCGATAGTGGTCACTGCGCCGCCATCGGCTTGGGCTGCCAGAATCGTGCAACTTTTGACCGCTTCACCATCGAGGTGCACGGTGCAGGCGCCGCAACTTGATGTGTCGCAACCGATGTTGGTGCCGGTTAACTTGGCCTGTTCGCGGATGTAGTGCACGAGCAGCGTGCGCGGTTCAACATGGTGTGATTGTTCCGAGCCGTTGACGGTGATGGAAACTTTCATGAAGAAACCTGATGGTAGTACACGACTAATCGCTGAGTTTTTGTAGATTTCGCAGGGCGAAACCCAAGCACAGCACGCTCATCACCGCCACGGCCACGAGCCCGCCCCAGACGGCGTTCCATGACAAATAGTCGGCACTCGACTCGTTGACCAAGCCCACGCGGGCGAGCCGCAAGATGTTGGTGGCTGGGTTGACGCGGGCCACGGTGT
>JBILFO010000104.1:0-5222 GCA_044351505.1 Ilumatobacteraceae bacterium | reverse complement strand
GCGCTCGAAGTCACCGAAGGTGCCAAGCGTCTAGGCGAGTCGTTGGCGTCGTATCTCACGCGCTTGAAAGAAGCCGGGTTGTCATCGCTGCCAGGCACGGCTGCCGAAATCTTGGACGACGAGGTGCGCGCCGTGTTGTGCAGCGACAAAGTCAACACCGAAGAATGGCTCGATGCGCATCGCACCGCACACTCGGTGGGTTTGCGCTCGAACGTAACGATGATGTTCGGCTCAGTCGAAGCACCACATGCTTGGGCACGACATTTCGTGCGTACCCGCGCTTTGCAATACGAAACGGGCGGCTTCACCGAATTCGTCGGGTTGCCGTTCGTGCATATGGCTTCACCGATTTATCTGCAACGCAAATCACGCCGTGGGCCAACCTTCCGCGAAACCGTGCTCGTGCACGCCATTGCCCGACTCGCCTATCGCGGAGTAATCGACAACATTCAGGCGTCGTGGGTGAAGATCGGTGTGGCGGGCACGCGTCAATTGCTGCAAGCCGGCTGCAACGACATTGGTGGCACGCTCATGAACGAAAACATCTCGCGTGCTGCTGGTGCAAGCCACGGCCAAGGCATGACCCCGACCGACTTTGCTGACCTCACCGCCCCGCTGGGGCGGCCGTTGCGTCAGCGCACCACGCTGTACGCCGCGCGTTAGCCAGCGCGGTTGTACTCCGTGCGTTAGCCCAGCGCAGCGCGCGCGTGTGCGATATCCACCTGTAGTTGTGCTTTAAGTTCGTCGATACCCGAGAACTTTCGCTCGCCTCGCAAGAAGTCGTGAAACACCACGCGTAACCGCTGGCCATACAAGTCGCCAGCGAAGTCAAGCAGGTGTGCTTCGAGCAAGGAGTGTTCGGCGTGTTCGTGAAACGTTGGTCGACGCCCCAGATTGACTGCCGCGTCGTAGGTGGTGCCTGCTGCACCTTCAATCGAGCTTTCGATCGTGACACGCGCGGCATAGACCCCATCGGCGGGCAAACACAGCGACGAATCCACCGCGACATTTGCTGTCGGAAACCCAATCGTGCGACCACGTTGGTCGCCGGGCCCCACCACACCGCGTAGTTCGTGATTGCGCCCAAGCATGTCAGCTGCTCGTTGCACATCACCGCCGGCCAATGCACGACGAATAGCAGTGCTGCTCACGGGTTCGTCAACACCGTCGGCGCGCGCCACGAGCCCCAACGGCAATACTTCAAAATCACGAGTGCTTGCCATGTCACGTAGCAGCTGCACATTGCCGCCGCGCTTATAACCAAAGTGAAAATCTTCGCCAACAATCACGCCACGCACGGCCAAGGCATCAACGAGCACCCGCTGCACAAAATCAACTGGCGCTTCGCCCGCTTGCTCGGCATTAAATGGCACCACCAAAGTGGCGTCAACACCCGTCGAAGCAAGCAGTTCGAGCTTCTGTTGTGCATCAGTCAGTAACTTGGGGGCCGACTCGGGGCGCACCACCGATGCCGGGTGGCGATCGAATGTGACCACCACACTGCGTGCCCCAAGCGCTGCAGCACGGGCGCGCACCTGGGCGATTACGGCGCGATGGCCAAGATGCACGCCGTCGTAAGCGCCAATCGTGACCACCGATCGTGTGTCACCAATTGCGGCAACAACCGCCTCGCGAGTCGCTTGGCTGACAACTTTCACGCACGCTCACGCTAACGGTTCAGGCATCACCACATCAGCACGCCAACCGTCACCGGTGCGCTCATACACCGCAATCAACTCGTTGCGCGAATTCAACACGATGCGATGCTCACCTGCATGGGCTTCTGCCCCGCCCAACTCGGCGAAGGCACGTCCGTTGCGCACCTTGAGCGCCATGTCGTCATCGACTGCCACCATCGTCACGTTCACACCGTCAAGATGCGCCATTGTGGCCACCGCCGATTGCAGGGGCGCAGTTTCGATTGATGCTGCATCGTGCTCAGCACCCACCACAAAGTCGCCAATTGCAGTGCGTCGCAGACGACGTAGGTGGGCCACCCCGCCCAATGCTTCGCCCAGGTCGGCAGCGAGCGTGCGAATGTATGTGCCCGACGAACACGTCACTTCAATATTCACTACTGGGTTGCCATCGATGCGCTCAACGATGTCGCCCACCACATATCGATGAATCGTCACGGGCCGTGGTGCGCGTTCTATCTCGCCACCCTCACGAGCAATTTCGTGCAGACGACGCCCACCGATTTTTATCGCCGACACCATCGGTGGAATCTGGGTGATGTCACCAACAAACTGACGCGCAGCATCACGAGCCGACTCGATGGTGAGTGACGACATATCTTGGCGAGCCGTCACCTCGCCCGCCGCATCAAGGGTGTTGGTGGCTGACCCGAACACCACTTCGCCGGTATACGTTTTCGGTAACCCACCCAAAAATTGCAGCAAGCGCGTGGCATTGCCCAAGGCCACGATTAAAACGCCAGTGGCATCGGGGTCGAGCGTGCCCGAGTGCCCGACTCGCCGTTCAGAAAATCGACGACGCAAGCGAGCCACCACGTCGTGGCTGGTGATACCGATGGGTTTATCGACCACCACAAAGCCGTGCACGGTGGCTGGTTTGCGCACCATGGTTGCCCGAGAAACCCGACTACTCGGCTACTGGCGGTGAAACAGCAGGTGACACAGTGCCGGCACTATCGGCATTCATTTGCGCGGCGCGACGCTCTGCATCTTGGCGCAATACTGCGTCGATCCGCGCTGCGGCCCGCATCGTTTCGTCGGGCTTGAACTGCAATACCGGCGTACGGCGCGCTTTGACCTGCATGGCAATCTCGTGTTGCAGTCGCTTGCGGTATTCACCGAGTGCTTCGACGATTTTGTCGTCGCCGCCCTCGCCGTGAATCGAATCAAAATAAACCACACCGCGATTCATCTCCGAGTCAACATCCACCGAAGTAATGGTCACCATCGTGAGCCGATCGTCATCCAACTTGGCGAGTTCTTCGGCAATCACCTCGCGCAAAGTTTCGCTGAGTCGTGCCGTGCGTTCGTGGCGACGACGGTCTTGAGCATCGGTGGTGCGACGGCGAGGACGAGGCATAACAACTACGCTAAGTGAAGATGTCCACCAGCGATTCCCTGCCAAAAGAGCGCTACAACGCCCGCTTGGCGGCCCAAATTGAGGCCAAATGGCAAGACCGCTGGCAGGCCGCACACACCTTTGACGCCCCCAACCCGGCCGGGCCGCTTGCTGAGCCCGAAAAAATCGCCGGGCGCAAAAAGCTGTTCATCCTCGACATGTTCCCCTACCCGTCGGGGGCTGGGCTGCATGTCGGCCACCCGCTCGGCTACATCGCCACCGACGTATACGGGCGCTTCAAACGCATGACTGGCCACAACGTGTTGCATGCGCTTGGCTACGACTCGTTCGGGTTGCCCGCCGAACAGCACGCCATTACCACGGGCGTGCACCCACGTGAAAACACCGAGGCCAACATCGCCAACATGCGTCGCCAACTGCGACGACTTGGGTTGGCCCACGACGCCCGACGCAGTGTCAGCACCACCGATGAAGCGTTCTATCGCTGGACGCAATGGATTTTTCTCCAGATTTTCAACTCGTGGTGCGATGAGCGCACGGGTAAAGCGCGACCCATCACCGAATTGATTGCCGAATTTGAATCCGGTACTCGCCCGACGGGTGGCACCGCATGGTCTGCAATGTCGTCGCGCGAGCGCAAGCAACTTGTGAACCACCACCGTCTGGCTTATTTGGCCGATGCGCCCGTCAACTGGTGTCCGGGGCTCGGCACCATCTTGGCGAATGAAGAAGTCACCGCCGATGGCCGCAGCGACATCGGCAACTACCCCGTCTTCAAACGCAACATGCGGCAGTGGACGATGCGCATCACGGCATATTCCGACCGCTTGCTCGACGATCTCGAACGCCTCGACTGGCCTGAGTCGATCAAGATTATGCAACGCAACTGGATTGGCCGCAGCGAAGGTGCGCGGGTGCGCTTTGCGTCGAGCGCCGGCGATATCGAAGTGTTTACCACGCGACCAGACACACTGTTTGGCGCAACGTTCATGGTGCTGTCGCCTGAGCATCCGCTTGTTGACGCACTCACCACGGCACAGCAGCGCACCGCAGTCAATGCGTATCGCCAGGTGTCGGCCAGCGTCGCTGATGCCGACCGACAATCTGACACGCGCGAAAAAACCGGTGTGTTCACGGGCGCGACGGCCATCAACCCGGTCACTGGCCAAGCGGTGCCGGTGTGGATTGCTGACTACGTGCTCATGGGTTATGGCACGGGCGCCATCATGGCAGTGCCCTCGGGTGATGAACGCGACTTCGCATTCGCCCGCAAATACAACTTGCCGATCGTGGCTACGCAATTGCCGCCCGACGCCTGGTTCGCCGCACACGGCATTGCCCCATCAACGAGTTGTGCAACTTGGCCAGCGGCTTTTGTCGGTGAAGGCACGTATGTGAATTCGCGTAACGACTCGCTCACCCTCGACGGCCTCACCGAAATCGCTCAAGCAAAGTCGCGTGCGAACGAATGGCTCACAGCCAACGGTGTCGGCCGCGCGGCCATCACTTACAAGTTGCGCGACTGGTTGTTTTCACGCCAGCGATATTGGGGCGAACCATTTCCAATCGTGTACGACCAAGACGACATGCCCATCGCTGTGCCTGATGCCTTGCTGCCCGTGCAACTGCCCGAACTTTCCGACTTTAAACCACAGGCGCTCGACCCTCACGACGAAACCACCGACCCAATTCCGCCTTTGGCGCGGCGCACCGACTGGGTGCATGTGGAAATGGAAGTCAAAGACCCAATCACCGGCGCCAAACTTGCTCGCGCCAAAGTACGTCGTGAAATCAACGTGATGCCACAGTGGGCCGGCTCGTGTTGGTATGAGCTGCGCTATCTCGATCCCACCAATACCACGGCGTTCGTCGACAAAGAAGTTGAGCAGTACTGGATGGGCCCACCGACCGACGGACACACAGGCGGAGTTGACCTTTACGTCGGTGGGGTTGAGCACGCAGTGTTGCACCTGCTGTATTCGCGCTTTTGGCACAAAGTGATGTTCGACCTCGGGCATGTATCGAGCGAAGAACCGTTCCACCGCTTGTTCAACCAGGGCTACGTGCAGGCCTATGCATACCGCGACGCGCGCGGCCAAACCGTGCCGGCCCACGAAGTAACGGAGCGTGACGGCGCGTACTACCACGCAGGTGAAAAAATGGTG
>JBILFO010000021.1:0-17334 GCA_044351505.1 Ilumatobacteraceae bacterium | reverse complement strand
AGTGGGCGCAGCGTTCGTTGCGCGACATCGTGAACGAGCTTGCTCGGTCGATGCAAAGCGGTGATGAAAGTTATTCATTGGGCCTGTATACCGAATCAGGTGGCCACGCCGTGCTGCCCTACAAGGTGCAGTTCATTGGTACAGATCTTGTTGAGGTCTCGGTCTACGACTCAAATTGGCCAGGTGTAAGCCGCACCGTGCGGTTCGACTTGGCTTTTGACCAATGGAAGTTTTCGTTTTCTGGCGTTGACCCCGCCAAAGACGTGTGTGCCTGGACTGGCGGACCGGGCGATGTGGATCTCACGCCGTTGAGTGCCCGGCTCGACGCAACGTGCCCATTCTGCGCCGAGAAAGCCGAAACAAAATCTTCGATGCTGTTGATTCGCTCAACTACCAAGAATTGGTCGTTGACCACATCACAGGGCACATTCAGCCCCGCCAACGGCCAGAGCCTGGCGGGCGTGACGGTGCGACCGATTCGATCGGCTGATTGCAGCAACGTCGTGGTGAATCCTGAGTACTTGATTTCTGCCGACTCCGACGAAATTTCACTCGACTTGCCCGATCCGTCGTCGGTGTACGTGGTGAACGACTCGTCGGTGGTGGAATTATCGACCGATACCGGCTCACAAGACACTGTGAACGTCAGCCCGCAACAGGTTTCGACCAAGGGAAAAAAAGTTAAGGTCACGGTGTCATCAGGCGATCTAGCGGTGCAAGTTACCAATGCGGCGCCAACTATCGAAATTGCCAGCGCTTCGCTGCAGGTGACCGTGCCGTCGGCAGAGGGTGCGGACACCGTGGTTGATGTCACAGAAGCTGCACCTCAGGTCTCGGTACAGGGTGAAACGAACGGAGCCCCCACGGTTGTCGAGCCCGTGATATTGAATCAAGTGGAGTCACAGCCACCTCAGGTGCTGGTTGTGACATCGGCAAAGCCCGAATTACCAAGTGTGAGCGAACGTGTAGCAGTTGTTGCGACAACCACGACCACCGCTGCAGCCGCCGCCACGACCACGTCAACCATTGCTGCTGCCGCCACGACCACGATGACGGCCGCGCCACGGTCTACATCGACAACGACAACGACCACGACTTTGCCACCAACGACTACAACGACTACGACGACTACGACCACCACTACAACAACGACAACGACAGTGCCGCCAACCACAGCACCGCCCGCGACATCACCACCTACAACAGCACCAGCGACAACGTCAACGACAGTTGGGTGGGTTGTTGGCAGTTGGGCTTACAACCAAGGTCCGCCAAGTTGCAGCTACAACGGAGGCGACTGTGGCTGGTATCGCGGTTCCCGACCTGGCGAATACACGCTCGGACCACCTGGGCCCTAGTAGCTGCTTAAGGTTGCGGCCCGCGTAAAGCGACTCGTAGAGCCTCGAAAACAGCTATCCAAAGTTCGTCGCGAGGCCGCTCCAGGCCAGCGAGGTTCAGCGCACTGAGCCCGACGGGTAGAGCCATGAACATGATTGCGAGCAGGTCGGGGTCGAAACCGTCAGCTATTCCTCCAGAGTCTTTACCGTCCTGGACTGCCTTGCGGTAGAGATCAAGCAGCGAGACCAGTTGAGGCATTATCGACTTATGGGCTTCTTCGTTTTGCCATGAGGCGTAGACCGCTTCCACTAAAAGACGTTGAGTGGTGCTCGGAGTCTCGTTACCCGAGTTGCGAGGCACCATCGCGGCAATCTTCCACACCCAAGCGCTGTCGCCATGATTCGGAAATTGCTGCAGGATGCGGCTGTTGGTCTCGCGCTGTTCTTTGATTGCGTGGTCGAGTGCAGCGGTAAAGAGGTCGGCCTTGTCGCGATACCAGGTGTAAATTGAACCAACGGTGACACCTGCTCGCTTGGCGATATCCACCAGGCGTGCGCGTTCAAAACCGCGCTCAGCAATTTCTTCCACAGCAGCATTCAGAATGTTGTCGCGGGTCTGCAGTGCCCACGGTCGACGGTCGCGACCATCGATATTTACGATGCGTGAATCACTGCTCTCTGATGGGGCAGTCATGAGCGTTGGGTGGCGAACCAGCTCATGAGCCGAGCATCTCGCGGGCGACACGCTCGATGCCGGCGGCGTCGAGACCCAACTTGGCGAGAATCACATCAGGTTTGGCGTGTGGAATAAACCGTGTTGGCAGGCCCAGCACTTTGATAACTGGCGGGGTAGCGGGTGCCACCGCGGTGATGGCGTCTGCGAGCAAGAAACCAATGCCACCGTCGCGGATGCCGTCTTCGAGCGTGATCACCCGACGGTGTTCGGCGGCGTCGCGAATCATTGCGTCGTCGGCTGGCACGCACGAACGAACATCCCACAGGGTGGCGGCGATTCCACTTTGGGCCAAAGCAGTAATTGCTTTTTCTGCTGCGCCCACCATCTTGCCCACGGCCAAGATGCAAAGTGCTTTCGCCGGGTCGGTGGCCATACGTCGCGCCTTCAACCCTGCACCCACTTCGTGCTCGGCCACCTGGCGGGCATTGCCCTTTGGATAGCGAATCACCACTGGGCCGGTGTCAGCCAGCGACATCGCATCGTGCAACATCTGTTGCAAGTCCTGCGCACTGGATGGAGCCAACACGCGCATGCCAGGCACCTTGGAAAGTAGCGCCATGTCATACACACCGTGGTGGCTCGGGCCGTCGTCGCCAGTAATGCCCGCGCGGTCAAGACAAAAAATTACTGGCAACCGATGCAACGCCACGTCGTAGACGAGTTGGTCCCACGCGCGATTCAAAAATGTTGAATACAACGCCACTACTGGTCGCATGCCATTCATCGCCAAACCAGCAGCAAAAGTTACGGCGTGTTGCTCGGCAATACCGACATCAAAGAACCGATCGGGAAAAT
The DNA here is from genome assembly GCA_044351505.1 of Ilumatobacteraceae bacterium. GTDB lineage: Bacteria > Actinomycetota > Acidimicrobiia > Acidimicrobiales > Ilumatobacteraceae > F1-60-MAGs027. The sequence continues at coordinate 14,466 of JBILFO010000021.1, read as the reverse complement.
GCGATTCGAATGCAATCAACCCGGTTGGCCCGGGCATTGCGGCGGTGATGGCCACGATGCGCTGGTCGCTCTGGGCTTCTTTAACCAGTGCGTCGGCAAATGCTTGCGTGTAGCCCGTCGGCACTGCTTTCGGTGGGCCGTTAACAGGGTCAAAGATTGGTGCGTCGTGCAAGTGTTTTTCGTCGTCGTCTTCGGCCGGCGAATAGCCCCGACCCTTTTGAGTAATCACGTGCACCACGATGGGCCCTTCTTCAGCCCGCATCGCAGCAGCGCTCAGCGCATGTTCCAACTCGGCGAAGTTGTGGCCATCAACCGGGCCCACGTAACGCACCCCGAGTGCTTCAAAAAATGCAGTGGGTTGCAGATATTCGCGAATACCCGCTTTCACGGCTTCAAGTCCGCGCTCGGCTTGCGGGCCGACAACGGGCAAGTCGTGCAGCCATCGCTCTAAGCGTCGCTGGCGTTGCACATACACCGGGTTAAGTCGCACGTTGGTGAGCGCTCGTGACAAACGCCGTGTGAGTCGGTCACGCGGTCGCGACATCTCACTTGTTTCATCCAGAGGATGCGGATGATGCACCAGGTTTGACACTGTTGGCGCATACGAGCGGCCGTTGTCGTTCAACACGATGATGACGCGACTCTTTGAATGGCCCAAGTTGTTGAGAGCTTCGTAGGCCATGCCCCCGGTGAGGGAGCCGTCACCGATTACAGCAACAACATGGCGCCTGTCGGCAGGCTGGCCTTTGTCGCGCGCCACTGCCATGCCGTGGGCATACGACAGCACGGTCGATGCGTGACTATTTTCGATGAAGTCGTGCACGCTTTCTTCACGGCTGGGGTATCCCGAAAGCCCGCCGGCTTGTCGCAATTGTGCAAACCCACCCCGTCGACCCGTGACCAGTTTGTGAATGTAGGCCTGATGTCCGGTGTCCCACAAGATGGCGTCGCGTGGCGACTCGAACACTCGATGCAACGCCAGAGTCAGTTCGACCGCGCCAAGATTCGAACCCAAATGTCCGCCGGTTTCGGCGACCGCAGCAACGATGAAGTCGCGAATCTCGCCCGAAAGCTCGTCTAACTGCGAGTGGCTGAGGGTGCGCAGATCACTCGGTTGGCGGATATCAGCAAGCGCCATAGCAAGGTAGAACGCTAGCCCTCACGAGTGACCAGCCGCCGAGCGTTCCAATGGTGAATTCTGGCGCCAATCCAATATCCCGCAGCAAACACCACGATGCCGCCCAAGCCGTCAATCCAAAAGTGATTGCCCGTAATAACGATGCACGCCAGGGTGATGAGTGGATAAGCGACAAGTACGACACGCATCCAACGGCGACGTGCCAGCGGAAACAGGGCGAACACACACCACACCGACCAGCCAATGTGCAGTGACGGCATGGCTGCGTATTGATTCGACAATGTCTTGCCTGGCCCACGATCGAACGCCCAGGGGCCGCCAAACTCTTTGATGGTGTCGCTATACCCAAAATTTTCTGCACCGTTGTAGTTGCGCAGTTCATGTTCAATGCACGCTGCGCCGAATCCAGCTGAAGGACACGGAGCATCAAGCAGGCGTGGGGGCATGAGTGGGAATAGTGCAAACCCGATGATCGCCAAAGCAGTCATGGCTGCCAGGCAGTTGCGCCACAACACGAACACTGCTGGACGCAGAATGAAGAGCGCGATGAACACTCCGAGTGTGACGAAGAAGTGGGCCGTGCCGTAGTAAACATTGAAAAATTTGATGATGCCCGCGTGTGGCAAAAACCAGTCCTGAATCGTCTCCTCGTGATAGAGGCCAAGTGCACGCTCAACACGGATAACCCGCATGGCGTTGATAAACGCCTCGATGGGAATCTGGGTTCCAGATACCAGAGCAGAGCCGAATAAATTACGCACCAATGAATAGGCGCCATAAAAGGCTGCGACAATAAGCGCCTCTTTCCGCCATGATGTGCGTCGTTGCTGTGTCGGCGTGTTCACAGTCACGCAGCGAGGCTACTGATGCAGGTTTTGGTCACATGCGCTTGTCATCGCTACGCGGTAAATCGGTAGGCTCTCGCCATGTCAAACAACGAAAATCTGTTGGTCGCACCTGATGTGTTGTCACGAGTGTTGGCTCGGGGGCGTTCGACCGGCGCCGATTTTTCAGAGGTCTTCGTCGAAGACAAGCGCAGTACCTCGGCTGGGCTAGACGACGGGAAAATCGAGCAAGTATCCAGCGGTCGTGACCGCGGCGCAGGCATTCGAGTGGTCAAAGGTGACACCACTGGCTTTGCGCACACGAGCGACCTCAGTGAAAAAGGTTTGTTGGCTGCGGCCGAAGCGGCTGCTGCTGCGGCCTCGCGTGGTGGTGGCGGTGTGAACAGCGTGGCCCTCGGGGCGGTGATGCGCCACCCAGTGAACACCATCGAGAAGTGGCCCGACGAAGTAACCAAGCGCGAAAAAGTTGCGCTGTTGCAGCGAGTTGATGCAGCCGCCCGCGGAGTGCACAAGGCAATCGTGCAGGTTTCTGCCGGCTACGGCGACTCGCGCAAGCGAATTCTGATCGCCAACAGCGAAGGCGTGCTCGCCGCCGACGAACAAGTGCGCACGTTGCTGCGCGTCAGCGTGGTTGCCAGCGGTGACGGCGGTATGCAAACCGGTTTTCAGTCGCTCGGGCACACGATTGGCTTCGAAGTGTTTGACCAAAACGATGTTGAAGAACTCGCTCGTTCGGCTGCCCAACAAGCAGTCACCAAGTTGAGCGCGCGTCCGGCACCGTCGGGCTCACTGCCAGTGGTTATCAAACATGGTTCGGGCGGTGTGTTGTTTCACGAGGCGTGCGGTCACGGCTTGGAAGCCGACATCATCAGCAAAGGTGCGAGCGTGTACAAAGACAAAAAAGGTGAGCTCGTTGCATCGTCACTAGTGACTTTGATTGACGACGGCACGATGACCGCCGAGTGGGGCGCCATCGGCATCGACGACGAAGGCCATCCTTCGCAGCGCAACGTGCTCATTCAAGATGGTGTGCTCACCGATTACATGTGGGATTATCTGCGGGCCCGCAACGAAGGCCGCCGTCAATCGGGCAATGGCCGCCGCCAGAGCTATCAGCACCTGCCGATGGTGCGGATGACCAACACGTTTGTGTTGAACGGGCCACACGACCCAGCGGCAATCGTGCGCGACACCAAGAACGGCGTCTATGTCGCCAAGTTGGGCGGCGGACAAGTCGACACTGCTAGTGGTGACTTTGTGTTTGGCATGACCGAGGCGTACCTGATCGAAAATGGTGAAATCACCGAACCGCTGCGTGATGGCAACCTGATCGGCAACGGCCCTCAAGTGCTGCGCGACATCGACTTGCTTGGCAACGACTTTGCAATGGGCAACCCTGGCACCTGCGGCAAAGATGGCCAGGGCGTGCCGGTGGGTGACGGGCAGCCAACGCTTCGAGTAAAGAGCCTCACCATCGGTGGCACGGCAGCGTGACCATAGAAGTTCCTGAACTACAAGCGATCGCTGATCGCATCGTCGGGCAAGCCAAGCCAGGTGAGCAGATCGAGGCCTACGTGGGCCGTGGCGGTGAAACGTCGGTGCGCGTGTACGAGGGTGAACTCGAACACTTCGTTTCGGCGCAAAGCGATGGCGTAGGTATTCGGGTCATCAAAGATGGTCGCACTGGCACTGCATATGCCGGCACGCTTGACGCCACTGCAATAGCCGAAGTGCTGGCCGAGGCCCGCGACAACGTGCAGTTCGGTACCCAAGACGAATTTGCCGGGCTCGCCACACCCGATGGTGTTGCTGTTGTGCCCCAAAAGTTTTGGGATGAAGATCTGGCCAACTATGCAACCGAGGGCAAGGTGGATCTCACCAAAGATCTCGAGCGTCGAGCGCTGGCAGTCGATTCACGAGTGCGCACCGAGTCGGCCAACTATGACGACGGTTGGGATGAATCGGCGTTCGCCACCACCACTGGCATTCGCGCCAGCGGTCGGTCGAATTCGTGTTACGTGTCGGTGGTGACGCTGGCCGATGACGGCGATGAAACGCAGACAGGTTTCGGGTTTTCAGTTGGTGATTCGCCGAAGGATTTTGATCTCGATAAAGCAGCGCGTGAGGCCGCAGACCGTGCCACACGTTTGCTCGGTGCCACGAAGCCAGCCACCAAACGCACCACGATCGTGCTCGACCCGTATGTGACTTCGCAGTTCATCAGCATTTTGTCGAGCGCCTTCAATGGCGAGAACGTGTCCAAGGGTCGCAGCATTTTTGCCGAGCGCCTCGGCGAACAGGTGGCCGTGCCGTTTTTTACGCTGGTGGATGACCCCACAAACAAGTTGGCGTACACCGCCACGGATATCGATGGTGAAGGTCTCGCTGCACGGCGCAACGTGTTGATCAAAGACGGCGTGTTGCAGATGTTCGTGCAGTCGTCGTACAGCGCCCGTCGCATGAAGACCACCAGCACGGGCAATGCCACCCGCGGCGGGTTCGCTGGTTCGCCAGGTGTCGGCTGTTTGGCCATGCAGGTTGCGCCAGGCACTAAGTCGCAAGCCGAATTAATCGCCGACATCGATGACGGTGTGCTCATTCAAGAAGTTTCTGGTCTGCACAGTGGTGTCAACCCCATCTCGGGCGACTTCTCCACCGGTGCGTCGGGCATGACGATTGTGAACGGGGTAGTGGGTGCACCGATTCGCGAATTTACGATCGGCTCCACGCTGCAGCGCATGCTGCAAGACATCGTGGCGATCGGCAACGACATCGACTGGTTGCCAATGCGTGCCGTCGGTTTGTCGTTGGTAATCAGCGACGTCACCATCAGCGGCTCGTAACACCATTCTGTAGCTAGTCGCGCTCAGTAGCGTGAAGGTGACGATGTCGTGGTGGCAGGCACTCATTCTTGGGGTGGTGCAGGGGCTTACTGAGTTTTTTCCGATTTCGTCGAGTGGTCACTTGCAACTCGTGCCGTGGTTGTTCAACTGGGAAGATCTTGAAAGCCAATCGGTAAGCACCGCGTTTGATGCTGCGTTGCACCTGGGCACGTTGTTGGCCGTTGTCGTAGCGGTGCGCCACGATCTGGTGTCGCTCATTGTTTCGGGTGTGCGATACCCGTTTGCCTCTGTCGCCACGCGTGCCACACTCCCGCACGGGCGGCTCGCGTGGCTATACGTGCTCACCGCAGTGCCAGCAGCAGCAGTCGGAGTGTTTTTTGACGATGTGATTGCCGAGCAACTCGGCGGCCCCGTCGTTATCGCCGTGTCGCTCATTGGGTTTGGGGCGGTGTTGTGGTGGGCTGATCGGCGCAGTGGTGATCGAGTTGCCGAGCAACTCACCACGCGTCATGCATTGCTCATCGGTGCTGCCCAAGTGTTGTCGCTCAACCCAGGCACGTCGCGTTCGGGCATCACCATTTCGGCCATGCGCGCACTTGGCTATGGTCGCGCCGCAGCAGTGCGCATGTCGTTTGTGATTGGTGTGCCGATCATCGCTGGTGCTGGCGTGTGGAAAGTTGCCGGCTTGATAGCCGATGGTGTGCCCGAGGGGCTCACCTCGGCCATGCTCATCGGCGTGACCACCGCAGCAATCACCGGATGGTTGGCGATCTCTGCGTTGCAGCGGCTTGCTGCACGCAGCGACTTCAATATGTTTGTGGTGTATCGCGTGGCGCTGGGCATTGCGGTGCTCGGCCTGGTGGCCACCAGTCTGCGTTAGCGAAACACGTCGTGCGTTAGCGCACGGTTATTGCCAGCACATAACACACCACGCTGATCGCCACACCCGAGCCAAGCACGGCGCGGCGCAGCGATGTGTCGACGGCAAGTCGCCGATCAAGTTGATAAAGCGCCACAGTGGGCAATAGTCGATGGATGAGTCTTTTCATACCCGGCTGTGTGCGCGAGCCCAGCCGAACAGGCGCCGGCAATGAAGCCCGTCAGGTCGATGGTGTGCTTGGCGCGCTCGGTGCGGCAGTGCTCGTGCCACCAGAAGCCGCCGCGGTGCTGGAGCCACCAGTTTCACCAGTTCCGCCGCCATCAGCCTTGGGTGCGGCAGCAGCACCCGAATCGGCACTTGTCGTGGTCGGGCTGGCAGCGGGCGACTTCTTTGCACCACCCGAGTCGGTTTTGTAAAAGCCCGAGCCCTTGAACGTGACGCCCACGGGGGTGAACACCTTTTTTACGGGGCGAAGCACGCCGTCGCTCGGGTGTGGGGCCTCGGTGAGTGCGTCGTCTTCGAACGCTTGGCGAACCTCGATGGTTTCACCCGAGTCGATGAAGCGGTACACATAGGTCGGCATAGGGCAACAAAGTCTACGATGAGACAATGCCCGTGCGCACTGCCGTGATCCCCGCGGCGGGCTTGGGCACCCGTTTTTTGCCGGCCACCAAGGTGGTGCCCAAAGAACTCCTGCCGGTGTTCGACACACCGTCGCTGCAACACACGGTCGACGAAGCAATCGGTGCTGGCATCGATCACATCATCTTGGTGTCGAATCGCGCCAAGCCAGCCATCGAAGCATTTGCCGACAAAGCAAGTGGCGGTGCCCGCATCACGGTGGTGTATCAAGATGCCCCCCGCGGCCTGGGCCACGCCGTGGAGATCACGCGTGAGTTGGTTGGCGACGCACCGTTTGCAGTGTTGTTGCCCGACGAACTGATGGGTGATAGTTCGCACCTGCAAGACCTCGTGCGCGAACACGAAGCCACTGGTCAGACCGCAATTGGTGTGAAGCGCGTGCCACGGAGCGAAGTGTCGGCGTATGGGTGCATCACACCCCAAGGTGTGCCCGATGCCAACGGTCGAGTCGGCGTGCGTGATGTGGTGGAAAAACCCAACGCGGTTGATGCACCGAGCGATTTGGTCATCATCGGTCGGTATGTGTTTAGTCGTCATATTTTTGGTTATCTCGCATCACTCAAACCTGCTGCTGGTGGCGAACTGCAATTGAGCGATGCAATCGGCGCCTATGCGCGCAAAGGTGGCGTTACTGGGGTGCTCATTTCGTGCACACGCCACGACACCGGCACGCCAATGGGCATGTTGACGGCGTCAATTGACGCGGCATTGAAGCGCAGCAACGTGGGCCCACAACTACGAACATGGCTCGAGGGTCGTCTGCGATGAGCACATTGGTCAACGAAGTTGGTGCCACCGAAGCAGGTTTTGACACCAAGCGTTTGCGACACCTCGACGCCCACTTCGAGCAATATGTGGATGACGGTCGCCTGCCTGGTTTTCATCTGGTGGTGTCGCGCCACGGCAAAGTGGCCCATCAACATCGCTACGGCATGCGCGATGTCGAAGCCGCGCTGCCAATTGATGCCGACACGATCTATCGCATCTATTCGATGACCAAACCCGTCACGTCGGTGGCACTCATGATGTTGGTCGAAGAGGGTCAACTGCTACTCACCGACCCGGTGAGCAAGTTCATCCCGTCGTTTGGTGCAGCACGCGTGTGGCGTGGTGGTTCGGTGGTCAAGCCGGTGACCGAACCCATTACCGAGCCAATGTTGGTGTGGCATTTGCTCACGCATACTGCGGGTCTGACCTATGGGTTTTTGTATCAGTCGCCGGTGGATGACATATATCGACGCGCTGGCTACGAGTGGGGTGCGCCACGCGGCACCACTCTCGAGCAAGCCTGCGAGACGTGGGCATCGCTGCCATTGCTGTTTCAGCCTGGCACCGAATGGAACTACAGCGTGGCCACCGATGTGGTGGGTCGACTTGTCGAGGTGATTTCTGGGCAAAGCCTTGATGAGTTTTTTGCGCAGCGAATTTTTGCTCCACTCGGCATGCACGACACCGGCTTTTTTGTGCCCGAAGAAAAAACCAATCGTGTTGCGGCGCTGTATCAACCCGACCCGGCGACCAAACAAGCCAAGCGACTCGATGCCATGGGCAAAGCCGTGTTGCATCGCCCAACGCTCTTGGGTGGCGGTGGCGGGTTGGCGTCGACGGCCCACGACTATCACCGTTTTATGTTGATGTTGGCCAACGGTGGCGAATTCGACGGCATGCATCTGTTGTCGTCGCGCACATTGCGGTTGATGACGTCAAATCATCTGCCCAACAACATGGATTTAACAGAGTTTGGCCGACCGCTTGACGCTGAAACAACCGATGACGGTGTGGGTTTCGGGTTGGGGTTCTCGGTATTGGTGAACCCGGCCAAGGCAAGAGCGCACGGTTCGCTTGGTGATTTTGGTTGGGGTGGGGCAGCGAGCACCACGTTTTGGGTCGATCAACTCGAGGGCATCACCGCTGCGTTTTACACACAACTGTTGCCGTCAAGCACGTGGCCGATTCGGCCGTATTTCAAGAATCTGGTGTATCAAGCACTCGTCGCGTAAACGCACCCGGCTCGTTGAGCACCAAACCATATTCGTCGAGTTCGGCTTCAACTTCGCGCGCACAATATGGGCTCAGATACCGCCATCGGCGGGCGTCGAGCCGTGCAAAGGTGCGCTGTTGTGCCGACACTTCGAGAGTCTCTACATCCACTACGGCAACCGTGAGATTGGCGGCGTGCGAGTCGTGCAATGGCAAGCGTTTGATGATGGCCGACGTGGTAAACGGGTTCATGCGCAATTCGATGTCGGTGCAGCCGTCGAGTTCGGTGCGATGAGCGCCGTTCATTTCGCCCCAGTGCCCCGAGCGGTCGCGGCCTAGCCATAAGTCGGGTTCGTCCATGTCGCGAAACAGCATGAACTGCTGCACGACCAAACTGGCCGAGAGTCGTATGACGAATTGTGCTTCGTCGCGCCCGAGGGTGCCTTGGGCGGTCCATCCTTCGTTTTCGAATCGCACTTCAAGTTCGCTGGTCGAGCCGTCGGCAAGATCCCACGCAACATGCAGCGGTGATTGTGGAAACGGGGCAAAGGTGGCCACATCACAGCCTCGCACGACACGCTGCGTGCCAGATACCGTCCAAGAGGTGATCCCGCTCAGCGAAGCGCAACAACGTGTGCTCGACGGGGTTGCCCCGCTTAGCCCGGTGCAAATTGCTTGCAATCTTGCGGCCGGTTTGGTGCTGGCGCAAGACGTGGTGGCTAGTGAACATGTGCCGCCGTTTGCCAACACGGCCGTGGATGGTTTTGCGGTGCGTGCAGCCGATGTTGCGCACGCGCCGGTAGAGCTGCGGGTGATTGGCACGTGTGCTGCCGGTGACGGCACCGAGTGGCACGTGGGTGCAGGCGAAGCACTACGCATTATGACTGGGGCCCCGATGCCCACCGGCGCCGATGCCGTGGTGATGGTCGAAGATTGTGAGCAGCCAACCCGCGAGCGTGTGCAGGTGGGCAAGTCGGTTGCCGTGGGTGCAGCGGTGCGACCTGTTGCCGATGATGTGCGCGCCGGCGACACGGTGTTTAGCGCAGGCAGCGTGCTGAACGCCGCCGGGGCAGGTGTGTTGTCGAGCATGAATGCCCGTCAGGTGCTGGTGTATCCGCGGGCCAAAGTGGCGTTGCTATCGACTGGTGATGAACTCGTCACCGACGGCTCGCCGCTCAGCCGCGGCCAAATTCGCGAAAGCAATCTCACGATGCTCGAGATTTTGATTGCGGGTTCGCAATGTGAGGTCACCAATCTTGGTGTCATCGCCGACGACGAGGCGTTGCTCGAGCGCACCTTGCGCCACGCCGCGAGCACGCACGATGCAATCGTCACCAGTGGTGGTGTGAGCATGGGCGACTTTGACGTAGTCAAGGCCGTGCTGTCACGCATTGCCGAAATGCAGTGGATGCAGATGGCAGTAAAACCTGCCAAGCCGTTTGCTTTCGGTTTGCTCAGCGACGCACAACGGCGCGTGCCGGTGTTTGGTTTGCCGGGCAACCCCGTGTCGTCGATGATTAGTTTCGAGTTGCTCGCGCGCCCCGCGTTGCGCAAGATGATGGGGCACACGCAAGATTTGCTGCGCCCGACGGTTCGCGCCGTGGCCGATGCACCGCTGCGACGCAAGCCCGACGGCAAAGTGCATTTCATGCGCGTGTTTGCCCATTTTGCCGACGATGGGCGATTGCATGTGCGCGACTCGGGCCCGCAGGGCAGCCATCAACTGGCAGCCACTGCGGCGGCCAACGGCCTGGCATTAGTGCCCGACGGTGCCGGAATCGATGCTGGCGGCAGCGTGGATGTGCTGTTGCTCGCCTGAGGCGGCATGAAGTCGTCGGGCGTAGGCTTTGGCCATGTCGAGCGCGACCAAGCCCGAACTCATTGATTCGTACGGTCGCACGGTGCGCGACTTGCGCATTTCGGTAACCGACCGCTGCAACTTTCGCTGCACTTATTGCATGCCCGAAGAAGGCATGGTGTGGCTGCCGCGCACCGAAGTGTTGACCTATGAAGAAATCGCCCGCGTTGCACGCATCTGTGTCGAGCGTTTTGGGGTGGATGGCATTCGCCTCACCGGTGGCGAGCCCACCGTGCGGGCCCACCTTCCGAAACTGATTTCAGCTCTCGCCGTGCTCACCGTGCCCGCCACCGCCGATTCGCCGTTGGCGGGTCAGCCCATCGACGTGGCGGTCACTACCAATGGCGCCACGCTGGCATTAGTGGCCGCCGACTTGAAGCGTGCCGGTTTGCGGCGCATCAACGTGAGCCTCGACACGTTGAATCGCGAAAAGTTCAAGCAGATCACCAAGCGCGACGAACTTGCCTCGGTGCTCGAAGGCATCGACGCCGCAATTGCAGTGGGCATGGCGCCAGTGAAGGTGAATGCCGTCGTTCAACGCGGGGTGAACGACGATGAGATAATCGCCCTCGCCACGTTTGGTCGTGAAAAAAACATCGAGGTGCGGTTCATCGAGTTCATGCCGCTTGATGCCCAAGGTGGCTGGTTGAACAACTCGGTGGTCGGCCAAGACGAGATTGTGTCAACGATCAATCAGGTGTTTGCGCTCGAGCAGATTGCGAGTCGTGGTGCTGCACCAGCCGATCGTTGGCGATATCTCGACGGCAAGGGCACGGTGGGTGTGATACCAACGGTCACCAAGCCGTTTTGCGGCGATTGCGATCGGGTGCGGCTCACCGCCGACGGGCAGTTTCGCACCTGTTTGTTTGCCACCGACGAATTCGACGTGCGGGCACTGTTGCGCAACGGTGTTGACGACCGTGCCACCGACGATGCCATCGAAGCGTTGTTGCGTCGTGCAGTTGGCGAAAAGTGGGCGGGCCACAGCATCGGTCAGGTGTCGTTTGTTCGTCCGCGTCGATCAATGAGTCAGATCGGCGGCTGAGGTGTCTGACGCACAGTTTTCCCACCTCGACCCACTGGGCCGCGCCCGGATGGTGGATGTAACACCCAAAGAGCCCACTCATCGTCGTGCTGTGGCGCGCTGCAAAGTGTTCATGCAGCCGGCAACCACCGCGGCTGTCGCCAATCGCGAAGTAAAAAAGGGCGACGTGTTGGCGGTGGCTCGCGTGGCGGGCATTCAAGCAGCCAAGCGCACCAGCGACATGATTCCGCTGTGTCATCCGCTGCTCATTGGTGCCGTCACGATCAACTTCGAAATCGGCGACACGTGGGTGGCAGTCGAGTGTCATGTGGACACCATCGATCGCACCGGGGTGGAAATGGAAGCCCTGCACGCCTGCTCGGTGGCGGCCCTCACCATCTATGACATGTGCAAAAGTGCCGACCGCGAAATGGTCATTGGCGAGCTCACCTTGTGGGAAAAGTCGGGTGGGCGCCAAGGTACCTACCGTCGTACCGCCCCATAGCCAGACGCAGTCTGGCCCTGCGGGCTAGGGGTCGGGCCGTCGGTCACCCCCTGGGCAGCCTGCTGGCTGTCATCAAACCGTCATAGACTGGGCGCACTGTATGGGCAACCTGATTTTGCTGCTTGTCGCTGCGGCCTGGCTGGCCGTCTTGGCGCCCCCGCTGGTGCGTTCACGCCTGCGTAACTCGCCAAACACCTCGGTTGTCCAGTTTCGCCGCCAGTTGTCGTCGCTCCAGCAGGGCGGCCGTGGGCTACCTCGTTCGGGTTCGATGCCCGTGGGCTCGATGCGCAGCCCGCTGCGCGACGCTGCCCGCCCATTTGCCCCTGCCGCCCGAGCGGTGGGTCGCCCATTGCGTCAGGTGGGCCACGCGACGTCGTCGGTGGTGCGCCCGCGGGGCACCCGCCAGCATGCCCGTTTTGAGGGTGAGTTCTTTGAGCGCGAACTGATTCGCCGTCGTCGCCAAAACTGGCTCTTGGGCTTGGCTGGCACCTCTGGTGTGTCGCTGTTGTTGGCTCTGGCCATGCGAGAGATGTTCTTCGTGTGGACCTTCACCATCTCTGCATTGGCCACTGCGGCGTATTGCTATGTGTTGGTGCAATGGCGTGTGAAGCGCGATCATGAGCGTTATCGCCGCCAGTTTCGCCGCGTTGCCTAAGCGGTAGCGTAAGCGCCCGCGGGGCTGTAGCTCAGTTGGTAGAGCGGTACGTTCGCAATGTACAGGCCAGGGGTTCAATTCCCCTCAGCTCCACAAGTAGCGCCACGGTGGGCGGGTCAGCAATACTCATTACCACCACCAATGGTGGTGTGGGGGCTCACAATGACAACACCAGCAGGTCTTTCCTGGAACGATGCCATCACGGCAGCGCACGCCCCGGGCGGCATGTTTGAACTCGTTGATGCCGAAGTTCGCGGCGTTCAGATGAAGGTGTTCAAGCATGCGCCAGCCAACCTCCCACAAATTTTTGGCTTGGCCCGCGGGCATGGCGACAAAGATTTCCTCGTCTATGAAGGTGAGCGCTGGTCGTTTGCCAAAACCTTCGAGCAAGTGGATGCCCTAGCCCACCGTTTGGTCAACGTGTATGGCATCAACAAAGGCGATCGGGTGGCCATTGCCATGCGCAACTACCCGGAGTGGGCAATGGCTTTTGCCGGCATCGTGATTGCTGGCGGTGTGTCGGTATCAATGAACTCGTGGTGGACCGAGGACGAAACCGATTACGCGCTGCGCGACTCGGGGGCCAAGGTGCTCATCTGCGACGACCAGCGTTACGAACATGCACGCAAGACCTGTGCCGAACTTGGCATTCATGTGTTGCTGGTGCGTTCGGAACTGCCGTCGTCAGCCGGTCACGACCGGTGGGAGACCGCGCTCGAACTCGGGGTGGCAGCACCAGCAGTCGAGATTCTTCCCGACGATGACGCCACGATTTTGTACACCTCGGGCACCACGGGGCGCCCGAAGGGTGCAGTGTCAACCCACCGTGCAGTGATTAGTGCGTTGATGGCATTTTCTGCGCGCCAGGCAATCGAAGGTGTGCGGGCAACGGTGAAGCCCGAACCAGATCCGTTTCCGCCGTCGTTCATTCTCATTGTGCCGTTGTTTCACGTAACAGGTTGTGTTGGGGTGTTGATGAGTTGTTTTGTGGCGGGGCTCAAACTCGTGATTATGTACAAATGGGACGCCGGCAAGGCTCTCGAAATTATCGAGCGTGAAAAAATCACCAATGTTGGGATTTGGTCAACCACCGCGTCTTTGCCAAGTTCGACACGTCGTCGCTGCGTTCGGTGGGTGGTGGCGGTGCACCAGCGCCAGCCACGTTGGTGCACAAGGTGGCAGATAGTTTCAAAAAAGGCGGGCCGCAACTCGGCTACGGCATGACCGAAACCAATGCGTTCGGCCCCGGCAATCGCGGTGCCGACTATGTGTCGCACCCCACGAGCACAGGCCGTTGTGCGCCACCGATGTTGGTGGAGATTCGCGACGACAACGGTGCGGCACTCCCGGCGGGCAAGACGGGCGAGATTTGGATGTTTGGCCCGATGCTCATTCGCGGCTACTGGAACAAGCCTGAAGCCACCGCTGAAACCATCGTTGATGGCTGGCTGCGCTCGGGCGACATCGGGCGAATGGATGACGAGGGCTTCCTCTACATCGAAGATCGCGCCAAAGACATGATTCTTCGCGCTGGCGAAAACGTGTATGGCGCCGAGGTAGAGCACGCCATTTATGAGCACCCCGCTGTGCACGAAGCGGCCGTGTTCGGTGTGCCGCACGAGCGCCTCGGCGAAGAAGTCGCCGTGGCGGTGTATGTCAAGGCGGGCCATCGCATTACGCCAACCGAACTGTGGAACTTTCTCGACGGCAAGATTGCGGCGTTCAAGATTCCGGCCCATGTGGTGTTGATGGGTGAGCCGTTGCCGCGTAATGCCGCTGGCAAGTTCTTGAAACGAGAACTACGTGAACAAGTCGTGAACGGCACCCTGAAAGCCGACCACCGCTAGGGCATTTCGGCCCCCTTGTAATAACGCTCGCAGTGGTGCCTTTGGGGCGTCTGTGGCACTTGGCGCACACCCATCAACTACCTTGGCGTCTGATGGTTTCTGGAATTATGAGCCCAACGCGTGGTATGTCGCATGAGTGACCCGTTTACCATCGCATTGTGGTGCGCCGACACCACTCGTTTTGCGTCAATGGTGGCGTCGCACTTGTTGACCGAAGGCATTCACGCCGCTAACAGTGGCCGAATCGAA
>JBILFO010000102.1:0-5250 GCA_044351505.1 Ilumatobacteraceae bacterium | reverse complement strand
CTCGCCCTATTGTGCCCCCGTGGCATTTCATTCCACGAAGTAGCTACCTCGTAGGGCTGCAATGGTGGGCGTGACGGGACTCGAACCCGGGACCTCCACCATGTCAAGGTGGCGCTCTAACCAACTGAGCTACACGCCCGAAAGCACCGCCAGCCTACACGCGCAGGCGTAATGACACTTCGTTGGCCAACAGCCGACCAGCACGCGTCAATACGAGGCGATCATCAACATGCTGCAACAACTCCCCCATCTCATCCACATCACTCGGGGCAAACGCGTCAAGCGGCACACCATCACGAGTACGCAACTGCAACTGCAAACGCTCCAACTTGCGAGTCGCTGCATCCAGCACCTCAAACGACGACTCCGCAGGGCGACCAGCCTCGATGAGTTCAATAAATCGATCGGGCGTGCGCACATTCCACGAACGGCGACCATCAGCATGTGCATGGGCAGCGCTACCGAACCCGGCGTAGTTGCCACCACTCCAATAAATGGCGTTCAACTTGCATTCGTGACCAGGCTTGGCCCAATTTGAAATCTCGTAATTCGCATAACCTGCGGCGCCCAAAATGTCGTCGACGATGTCGTATTTATCGGCTTGGTCATCGTCATTTGGATGTCGCGCGGGCTGATCAGCCAACGCCGTACCAGCTTCGACAGTAAGACCGTAGGCCGACACATGTGGCGCACCGAGCGCCACCACTTGTTGCACAGTTGCCGCCCAGTCGTCGAGCGACTCACCTGCCCCGCCATACATCACATCGAGATTGAACGTGGTGAAACCCGATGCGGCGATGGCATCAACTGCGCGCACCACATTGTCGGGCGAATGCGTGCGACCCAAAGTTGCCAACACGTGGGGCGACGACGACTGCATGCCGAGGCTCACCCGATTGACACCAATCGAGCGATACACCTGCAACAACTCCACCGTCACGTCGTCGGGATTGCACTCGATGGTGAACTCGGCGTCGTCGTGGCGCGCGATGGCGTCGAGCGCATGCACTAACTCGTGCGGGCTTACATGCGACGGCGTGCCGCCACCCACAAACACTGCTGCAGCGCGCGGCGAGGGTGCAGCACGTTCAATCTCGGTTCGCAACGCCAGCAAATATTGCGACACGATGTGGGCTTTGTCGGTGAACGTGGCGAACGCGCAATAGTCACACTTGTGCCGACAAAACGGCACGTGCACATACACCCCGAAACCGATCTGCTCGGCAGGTGCGCCGGTAGACCAGATCACGTTTGAGGGGGCACGAACACCAACCCGAGGCTGGCCAAACGCGCCGGAACTTCGTCAACGCTCACATCAAGCATCACCGCAATGGCGCGAATGTCGTGAGCTCGCACCGTGATGACCTTGCCGTTGAAGTCTTGGCGCTGCACCTGAATCATGCGCAGCAGCTTTTCCAACATCGAAAACTGTGGGCCCTGCATCTGGGCCAACTTGGCCACGTCGATGCGCAACTTGCCCTGCGGCGCCGCTGACGAACCGGGCTCAACACGCAGTGGGTCGCGGGGCAATAGTTGATCGACGCCTACGTCATAAAACCGCGCCAACCGCTCGAGGCGAGGCACTGAAATGGCCCGCTCGCCACGCTCGTAAGCACCCAGCACCGAAGCCTTGAACTCGTTATTACTGCGCGTCTCCACATCGCCGAGCGACATGTTTTTTTGCAGACGAATCGAGCGCAGACGCTCGCCAACCAGACGCAAAAACGGCGACGACGCCTCGTCGGCATCATCGGCCGTGTTGTCGTTGTTGTCGTTCATACCAGACCAGGTTTCATCGTGTGTTTATTCATGCGTTACCAGCTGGCGCGGCGTGCAACCAGCAGTGTTGCTGCCACCAGTGTGGCAGTTTCAGCGCGCAAGATGGTGTCACCCAATTGCACTCGTGGCACGCCAGCGGGCAGTTCGTCTTCGGCGAAACCCCCTTCGGGGCCCACCACCACGAGCGACACTCCTGCATGTAGCGCAACGCCATCGGGGTCGGCCACCGCCGCGCCATCGCCTGCACACACTTCGCGCAGTGCAGCCAAACCAACGATGTTGGGCAACCACACTCGACGCGATTGCATGGCAGCCTCGCGAGCCACCACGCGCAGTTTGCGCAACTGTTTGTCGGCATCCGACCAACGCACCACCGAATGCTGCGTGGGGGCCAAAATGATCACTTCGTCAATACCGATCTCGGTAAGTTTTTGCACGGCCCACTCGTTGCGATCACCTTTCACCGGGGTGAATGCCACTGCACAACGCACGCTCGGTGGCGCACTTGCCACCACTTCGCCAGCAACTTCAAGTGCACCATCGCGCCACACGCAGGCACGCCATTGTCCACGACCATTACTAGCCGTGACCGATTCGCCATCGCGCAAACGCAAGACGCGGCCAAGGTGATGCTGGTCGTCGTCACCCAACACCGGTAAATCGAGCTGGTCGACAAACACGTGCGCTGCAGAATGGCGCAACGCGTGAATCACGAAAAAGCCGATTTGATTTTGGAGACCAAACCTTCTTCGGTGACCACTTCGCTACGCAATTCAGCAAAGCGACGCAACAGCGACTGCTCTTCGTTGCTCAACTTGCCTGGCACTGTCACCACCAGTCGGGCTCGTAGGTTGCCACGACCACGTGCGCGTCCATTGTTACCAAGGCGCGGCACGCCACGACCACGCAAAACAAACTCGTGACCATGTTGCACACCAGCCGGCACCACCAAATGCTCGATGCCATCCAAGGTTTCTAAATCGAGTTCGGTGCCCAGCGCAGCCTGCGCGATCGACACCGGCACGTCGGTTACCAAATCGTCTTCTTCGCGACGCCACTGCGGGTGCTCGGCCACTCGCAGATGCACGAACAAGTCGCCCGCTGCCCCACCACGCGGGCCAACTGCACCACTGCCCGTGAGCCGCAGCGTTTGGCCGGTGGCAATACCGGCTGGCACTTCAACAGTGAGCGTGACTTCTTCAACTTTGCGACCCTCGCCACGACACGCGGCACAGGGTGATGCGATGGTTTGCCCGATGCCGCTACAACGCGAACAAGCACTCGTGGTGACCATTTGTCCCAGCACGCTTTGCCGCACACGCCGCACTTGACCCGCGCCGCGGCACTCGCTGCACGTGGAAGCTGATGTGCCTTGGGCGGCACCACTGCCATTGCAGTCACCGCATGCCACGGCACTGCGAATGCGCAACTCTTGTTGTGAGCCAAACACGGCATCCACCAACGACAACTCGAGAATCTTTTCCAGATCTTGGCCACGGGGTGGGCCAACCGGGCCCTGACGGCCACCAAATGGTGAACCACCGCCAAAGAACGCATCGATGATGTCACCAAACCCGCCACCACCAAACGGATCACCGCCACCACCACCGCTGCCGCTGATACCCGCTTCTCCGAAGCGGTCATAGCGTGCGCGAGTTTCGTCGTCGCTCAGCACCTCGTAGGCGTGTGACACCTGTTTGAAGCGTTCTTCGGCTTCTTTGTTGCCAGGGTTTTTATCAGGGTGTAACTCGCGCGCCAACTTGCGATACGCGCGTTTGATTTCGTCGGCTGATGCAGAGCGCGCAACGCCAAGCAGCTCGTAAAAATCTGTGGCCATGATCTGGTCAGCCTTCGGTAAGTCGGCGACCCAGGCGATCGCTCACCACTTCGACCGTTGCCAACGCTGCCGGATAATTCATGCGGGTTGGCCCGAGCACACCCACACTGCCCACCGTTTGGCCGTCGCGAATCACTGGCGCTAACACCACCGAACACACGCTGAGCGGCTCGACACCGGTCTCGGCGCCGATGGCCACGCTGACACCACGGCTCAACATGTCGCGCACCAACGACACCACCACGTATTGCTGCTCGAGCGTCTCGAGCACCGACCGCACCACTTCGACGGCGTCAAACGATGTGGTCAAACTTGCTGTGCCGCCCACAAAAACGCTGTCGCGACTGTGACCAGCCGACACTGCGGCTACTGCGCGACCGACCAATGCTTCGACTTCAACATCGACGCCAGCGTCGTTGCCACCTTGGCGCGGCTCGAACGGTGCTAGCCCGAGAGTTTTGCCCACCAATGTTTCGTTGAGCCGTGCATTAGCCAAAGCAATATGCATCTCGCTTGGGGGCGTAGTGAAATCGATTTGTTCGCTTTCAATGTCGCCATTCGACAACACCGCCACCACCGTGCCGACGCGATCGTTAAGCGACACCACATGGGCTGAGCGCACCACGGCTTCTGATACCGACGGCCCAGTAACCACTGCCGTGTAGTTAGTGAGTTGGGCCAAGAGCAGCGACGTGCGGTGCAGAGTTTCTTCGAGGCGAACATGGGCTGAATCAAAAAAGTCGCCGAGACGCTGGCTACTCACAGCACTCAATCGGCCGGCTTTAGCCACATCGGTCGAGGTGAGATGGTCGACATAGAGCCGATAGCCCTTGTCCGTGGGCACGCGGCCAGCCGACGTGTGCGGCTGGGCGAGGAAACCGTCGGCTTCGAGCGCAGCCATGTCATTGCGAATGGTGGCTGGCGACACCGACACCCCAGGCAACGAAGCCACATGATTCGAGCCAACGGGTTGCCCGGTTGCTACATAATGCTCGATTACCCGCCGGAGAACGGCAATTCTGCGGTCATCAACACCACTCGTAGCCATGGTCGTGCCTACCAGACTACCGAGGCAGGCAGTGGCCGCTGGAACAACACCGGCTATTTGCCGCTGAGCAATTTGTAGCGACGCAACGATTCGTTGCGCTCGTCGATGTGATTCACCATCGGCGCAACATAACCGCTTGGCACACCAGCCGGGTTGTCGCTGGGTGTGTGCACGAACTTGTCGGGCACAGTGACAAGTTCAGGAATCCATGTGCGCACATACGCGCCATCGGGGTCGAACTTCTCGGCCTGCGTAGCGGGGTTGAAGATACGAAAATATGGTGCGGCGTCGGTGCCTGTGCCAGCAGTCCACTGCCAACCGTGGTTGTTTGATGCAATGTCGCCATCCACCAAATGCTGCATGAAAAACTTGGCACCCCACTGCCACGGCAGATGCAGATCTTTCACCAAAAAGCTGGCCACAATCATGCGCACGCGATTGTGCATCCAACCCGTGGCCAACATCTGGCGCATGCCGGCATCCACGATCGGATAACCCGTTTGCCCGGCGCACCATGCCGCAAAACGCTGCTTGGCGCGATCGTCGGTGTCAACCAGCATCGGCTCCATCTTGGGCTGCAGATTCT
>JBILFO010000152.1:0-3257 GCA_044351505.1 Ilumatobacteraceae bacterium | reverse complement strand
TTGCCGAGAAATCCAACTTCCTTGAAGTGGCATACCTGTTGCTCAACGGCGAATTGCCCACCGAAGCACAAACCGAAAAATGGACATACGACGTAACCCATCACACGATGATTCACGAAAACATGCGCAAACGCTTTGTTGACGGCTTTCACCATGACGCACACCCGATGGGCATGTTTGTGTCGGCCACCGCGGCCCTCGGCACGTTTTACACCGACGCCAAAGACATCGAAGGCACCGACTCGCTGCACAAACAAACGCTGCGACTCATCGCCAAATCGCCGACCATCGCCGCAATGTGTTACCGCTTCAGCATGGGTTTGCCATTCGTGTCGCCAAACAACTCGCTTGACTACTCGGCCAACTTTTTAAACATGATGTTTCGTATTGGCGACGACTACCGCATCAACCCGGTGCTCACCAAAGCGATGGACTTGTTGTTCATCTTGCATGCCGACCACGAACAAAACTGTGGCACCACCACGATGCGTGTGGTGGCGTCATCCCATGCCGACCCATACAGTGCAGCAGCAGCCGCAGCGTCGGCGCTCTATGGCCCATTGCACGGCGGCGCCAACGAGGCCGTCATTCACATGTTGCAAGGCATCGGCACCATCGACAACGTGCCAGCGTTCATCAATGACGTGAAGGCCGGCAAAGGTCGCCTCATGGGCTTTGGCCATCGCGTGTACAAGAACTACGACCCACGCGCCACAATCATCAAGAAAGCCGCATATGACGTATTTGCAGTAACAGGCAAGAACCCGCTGCTCGATATTGCACTCAAGCTCGAAGAAACTGCGTTGAAAGACGACTACTTCGTATCGCGCAAGTTGTATCCCAACGTCGACTTTTACTCGGGGCTCATCTATCAAGCACTCGGCTTCCCTGTCGAGATGTTCACCGTGTTGTTTGCTATCCCACGCATGACCGGTTGGCTAGCGCACTACGCCGAGTTGCTACAAGACAGCGAACAAAAAATTTCGCGGCCGATGCAGTGGTACACCGGTGTCGATGCACGCGACTACGTGGCAATCAACAAGCGCTAGTACTCGCTGCGTTTACGCAGCGTTAGGCACTCACCACGCGCTGATACGTCACGGTTTGGCGCCACGGCACAAAGCCGAGTGACTCGTACAACCGGTACGCGCCCGTCGGATTGTCGGAATCGACTCCAAGTGCGGCGTAGTCGAGACCCTCAGAGCGATAACTCTCGAGCGCGCTGACTAGAAGCTGGGTGGCGACTCCTCTGCCACGCCATTCAGCCAACGTACCGATGTGATTGATCCACGCGTACTTTGCGCCAAGTAGTGAGTCATCGTTCTCGTAGCGATGCGAGAGCAGAATTCCGATGATGTCGTCGTAATCATTCACAGCAAAAAACGAAAGGTCTCGGCGTGCGCCGAAACCAGTGGTTGCAGTTACCCACCACTCTGGCAACGTGGGTGTAGAGCCCCAGTGGTCTTGAAATGCGGTGTCTTTTACGCGACGAGCTTCGTCGTTGCGGGAGAGATCCCATGGCACGATGCGGAAGCCAGCCGATGCCTCATTGGCAGCTGGCGCTGGCGGAATAACGGGTGCGGGCCCTGCGAGTGGCCGATGCAAATCGGCAAAATAGCGAACGGGCTGCAACCCCAAACGCTCGAGTAGTCGGATGGCAGAACCGTTCGCCCGCGAGATATCCACTCGCAAATACTTCGGCAGGTCATCTTTGGTCGAGCGCAAGAGCGCCTCGGCTTTCTCCATACCCCAGCCGAGCAATACACGTCCGATTCCCTGCCCGCGACACTTTGGTTTCACGGCCCCCATCACGTAGCAACGCACTTCACGAACATCCGACGGCAAGTAGTACGCATACACCGCACCGACGAGCTGATCGCCACGCCAGGCGGCGAGCGTGTGATTGGCGAGATCAACGGGATGCGACTCGAAGTCTTCGCGAATCTCTTCACCTGTTTGATTCTGCGCTCGACCGTCAGCGAGATTAGCTTCGTTGAGTAAAAGCGCGAGTGCGTCGTAGTCAATGTTGCGTAGCGAGCGGTATGTAATGGTCATCGGCGGTACGGGCAGCGCTGGGTCGTGCCGCTATGGCGCGACGGTGACCACAATCTTGCCGATGTTGGCGTTGGCTTCCATATGGCGGTGTGCTTCGACGATTTGTGCAAGGTCGAAGCGACGGTCAATCACCGGCCGCAATACTCCCGCGTCAAAATCAGGTAACAACGCTTCGGCGAATGCCTGCGACACGGCGATTTTTTCTTCCTTTGGTCGGGGTCGTAATACTGTGCCGATGATGGATGCACGCTTGCCCATCAGCGACGCCACGTTGAAATCTTTTGACGGCCCCGCCATGGTGCCCACTTGGATAATGCGACCTTTAAGTGCCAAGCACGCAACGTTACGCACGGTGTAGTCGCCACCGATCACATCGAGCACCACATCCACGCCTTGGCCACCGGTGAAATCAGCTATTGCTGCGGCAAAATCTTGTTTGCTGTAGTCGATTACCAAAGCGGCGCCAAGATCGCGACAGGCTTGCACCTTGTTGGTGGAGCACGTCACCGCAATGCGCGCACCCATCGCCCGACAAATTTGTATCGCTGCCGTGCCCACACCCGACGCACCAGCATGCACAAGTGCTGTACCACCAGGCGTAAGGCCACCCTGCAACACCAATGCATCCCACGCCGTGATGAACACCTCGGGAATCGCCGCAGCATCAACAAGTGCCATGCCACGTGGCGTGCGCATAGCTTGTGCCGCGGGCGTGACGAGATATTCGGCGTATGCACCACCGGCCACGATGCCCATCACGTGGTCGCCGATCTTCCAGCGAGTAGCGAGGCGACCAATAGCTGCCACAGTGCCTGCAAACTCCATACCAGGCACGTTGTGTTCGGCAGGAAACGGGTTCGGGTAAAAGCCGCGGCGCTGCAACAAGTCGGCGCGGTTAAGTGCCGTTGCAGCAACTTTGACCAACACTTCGTCGTCGGCCGGTGTTGGCACGCCAATGTCGGCGACACGCAACACATCGGGCTCACCAAACTCGGTGAGCACCACGGCACGCATTACTTAGACATCTTCTCCTGCAGGCGACGATCAATCGCCGCGAGGAACTCTTCGGTGGTCTGCCACGGCTGATCTTTAGAAATGAGCGACGCCAAGTCTTTTGTCATTTCGCCACCTTCGACCGCTTCGATACACACGGCTTCGAGCGTGTTGGCAAAGTTGGTGAGCTCGGGCGTGTTGTCGAGCTT
>JBILFO010000101.1:0-5359 GCA_044351505.1 Ilumatobacteraceae bacterium | reverse complement strand
TTAGCGTTGGCCATTGCCAGCACGTGGACCATTTACGGATTGCTTAAAAAGCAGGTGCCACTGCGCCCCGTCGACAGCCTGACTGCTGAAACTATGGTGCTATTTGTTCCTGCTGCGGGGCTCGTGGCGTGGAGTTTTTCGCGCGACACTGGCATACCAAGCACCGCCACCACCGGGCAACTAGTGCTCGTATTGCTGACTGGTCTCATCACCGCGGTGCCGTTGTTGTTTTTCGCCCACGCGGCTTTGCGCTTGCCCCTCACGTTGATGGGGCCCCTGCAGTATTTGGTGCCGGTCATCAACTTTTTGCTTGGTTGGCTGGCCTATGGCGAGCCGCTTGAAGCAGCACGCCTGGTCGGGTTCTTGTTGGTGTGGTGTGGCCTTGCGTTGTCGCTGGTTGACACGTTGCGCAGTCGCGCCACGTTTACACCCGCCAAAAAATCGGGTTAGGCGCTCACACTCGCACGCGCCAACGCATTACGCGCCATGTTTTTGTACACCTTGGCAACCGAACGCAAGCGCTTACGATCGCGCACAGTGACCGACAAACGGGCAAAGCCGCCGATGACGCCTGCAATCACATCGACTGCAGTCTGTACCGGAAGAGCTTCGGGCAATTCGCCACGCTGTTGAGCCTGTAAACACAACGCTGCAAGAAACGATTGATTGCGCGGCGACACCTGTTTGAGTGCTTCGCGCAGATCTGGATGGTGCTCGGCTTCGGTCACGACACCAACGACGAAGCTGGCAAGCATTGGATCTTCATCGCCCAACTCAAGCATCGTGTCGAAAATCGCATCGAATTTTTTAAGGAACGTGTCGTGTTGAGCAACTGCAACATCAAAAGCGTCGTACACCTTGGTCTGCACATCGTCGTAGACGGCAACGAACAAATCAACCTTGGATGGGAAGTAGTGATAAATCGCTGCTGCAGTGATGCCCGCTCCGGCAGAAATCTCGCGGTTGGTCGTGTTGTCGTAACCCCGTGTGGTGAAAGCCAGTCGCGCTTCGCGCAAGATACGCGTGCGGGTTTCTACTGCGTCACTCTGAAATGGGCGACCGAGCCGACGCGTCATACTGGGCACGCTAGGTGAATGAACGACTGCCCGCCGAGTCGTGGCGCGATGCGCTTGTCTATATCTTTCGTCTACAGCTCGTGGCGCACTAGTGCAGCAAGTTCAATTGGGCGATCGCCTTGCACACTGTGACCAGCGCCGTCCACCAGGTGAACGACCGCATCGGGCCTGCGCCGCATAAGTTCAGCAACGTCAGCATCATCAACCACTGGCGAAACACCACCTCGCACCATCGTGAGCGGACACGCCAGCCGCTCAATCATGCCCCACATCTCGGATCCGTAGCTTGTGCCGGGGTCACGCCGTGGGTGACTGCGGCGGTCGTATCGCCACACCCAACTGAGGTCGTCGAGTTGGCGAGCGTTGTGCAAAATTCCGCGACGCAACGAGGTTCGGCTGCGGGTGGGGTTGTGTTCCAGCGTGCGGGAAATCAAGTCGTCAAAGCTTGCGAAACTTTGTGGCCCGTTGACAAAATCGGTTATCGCCTTGGATTTTTCGGGCGTGACACCTGGAGTGATATCGATCATCATCAGTCGCGACACCAAATCTGGTCGCTGATATGCCAACGCCAATGTGGTGAGGCCACCAAGCGACATGCCACACACCAACGAAGCCGTCGGTGCGAACTTCTCGATGATGAGCGCAATATCCAACGCCAGCGATCGCGGCGAGTAATCGCCGTCATCACGCCACGACGAGTGCCCGTGCCCAGGCAGGTCGATGGCCAGTGCTGGTTCGCCGAGCGCCAAACACACCGTGTCCCAAGTGTGAGCGTTTTGAGCACTGCCGTGCACGAACACAATTTTTGGCGGTGCAGCACCCCAGCGCAGCGCGCTCACACGCCGTGCATCTTCAAGCTCGAACTCGATGCGAGTAACTAAAGGTTGGGGCGAAACATCCAAGCCGTACTCGGCGATGTTTTCATGAAACAACCCAAACTCGTCGTAGGGCTCTTTGGTCGCAGATGTCATGGGGCTATGTTGGCACGAAATCGCTACGGTGCAGTGGTCGTTGCTGCCGGCACGCTCGAAGGCACGCTTGTAGGCACAGTCGTCGGAACAGTCACAGGAACAGTTGTTGAGGTTGGCACTGTTGTGTAATCCGGATCGGGGCGATCGGCTGGCGGCAGCGGCGAGCCGTATTCTTCGGGTTCTTTAATGCCGTCAAACACATAGATGCGATCGCGAAACTGCACCATTGCCGGAAACAACGTGGCCACCGACATGGGTATCCGAATGCAACCATGCGACGCAGGCTGCAAGGGAACCAAAATCGCGCCGTGCACGGCCACACCCTGGTTGAAATACACCGGGTTGTACAGCGTGCCCAACTTGGTTTCGCGCGTGCCTGTTGAGCGCCGAGTGAACGTAAAGATGCCAGCTGGGGTAATGGATTCGCCGCATACGCCGATCTTTAACTGCTCGCCCTTTTCGATTTGTTCGGGGCTGTCGTTGCCTGGCTCACCTGGGTCGATCACCACTTCTTCACACCAGGGTTTGTTGTCGCCACTCGACATGTGTGAAATCAGCGTGGGGCGTCCACCTAAAAACGTGACGATGACCTGCTCGGGCAAATACACCTCGGCATGGCGTGCGGTATCAGCTTGTCGACGCGCAGCAATCTGCACATCGCCGCGCAACACATCCCACATCGTGGGCGTGACCACGCCCGTTGCTTTGTTGCGTGGCACTCGCATGACCAGTTTTTCAAAAGCCCACACCGCCTGAATCGTGGACCGGCCGTAGATGCCGTCGATAGGGCCCGGAGCAAATTTGAGTTCAGCCAACCGGGTCTGCAGCATGCGCACATCATCGCCTTCAATACCTTCTTTAAGCTCGCGCTCGATTGGCGGTAGTGCCGACACACGTGGTGCGTCTGTCGTGGCGACCACTTGTTCGGCAGTCTGGTTATCGGCACGTTGGTCAACTGCAACCGCCACCACCACCATGACCGCCATGACCAACAAAGCCGACACCCCGAGCGTTCGCGTGTTGCTGCGCGGGGCAAAATTTGGCGACGACATCCTGCTAGCTCGCAGCAATCGGCTTGATGGCGTTCAACTCGCGCCGTAATGCAAACGCCTCCCGCAGAATCTTCACAATGACCGATGGCGATGAGAGTGTCGAAACACCGCGAGTGCGCGGAAAGTAATCGACCCCAAACTGCACAATTGGATACCCAAGTTTCTTGGCACGCACGATGAGTTCAGCATCGATGAACGAGCCTTCGCTCTTCAACACAATGTTGTTAAAAATTGACGCGCGACACACCTTGAATGCAAAATTCACGTCTCGCACTCGCACGCCAAACAACACCCGCACCAGGCCGTTGTACAATGACGAGTACACGACGCGGGTCAAACCTTCGTCGGTGCGATCAAATCGGTACGCGCTGGCGATGTCGGCTTCGTAGGTGCGCAGAAGGCGCAGTGCTTTGTGCAGCTCGAGCATGTCAAACGGCAAATCAGCGTCGGTATAGACGATGACATCGCCCGTGGCCGCAGCAAAGCCCGACTTCATCGAGCCACCGAGCTTGCGATTGGCTGGGTGGTGCACCACCCGCACGCGCGGGTTGCTGGCGGCTGCCTCGTCGGCCAGCTGGGCAGTCGCATCGGTCGAAGCGTCGTTCACCACGATGAGTTCGTAGTCGCCCACTTCGCCCGAAGCCATCAATTCACGTGCCACATCGTGGCCGGCGTTGAGTGCTCGCAGGATGTACTGCTCTTCGTTCCACATCGGGAAAAAGATTGACAATTTAGAAAAGTGCGGCACCAAAAACAGGCTACGAGCCATATTTGTGGGCAATCCGACGACATTGCTCACTACCCTTAGAGCAGTGAACACCGTTGTCGCTAGTCGCCCGTGGCGAGTGTTGGCGTCAGCAAGTTGGGTGGGCATTCTGCTTTGCCAAGTCGCCGTGGCGGTCTCGAGCCGAAACATCGGCAAGTCGGCGTGGTGGCTGGGCCCAGAATCCAACCCACAATTTCCACTCGTGTGGGCATTGCCGTTTGCCATCACCATCGCCGGACTTATCGCCACACAGCGACCCCGCAAATATACGCTGTTCATTCACCTTGGTTGTGTGGCGGCTCTTATTGGCGTGGCCATCGGTGATCTTGGCAATGCGCCAGGTGTCGCCCTTCTCGAGTTTGTACTCGCTGGCATCGCCCTGCTGGTTACCTTCGTTTCGTTGGCGGCACGACCATGACCCGAGTGCTCACATCACTGCCCAATGGTGAGCGCGTCGGCATCGCTTTTTCTGGCGGCCTCGACACCTCTGCTGCGGTTGCGTGGATGAAAGCCAAAGGTGCAATCCCTTGTGCCTACACCGCCGACCTTGGGCAACCCGACGAACCCGACCTCGACGCAGTCGCCAAACGCGCGAAGGAATACGGCGCCTCAATTGCACGCGTGGTGGATTGTGTCGAGCAATTGGTGAACGAAGGTTTGGTTGCCCTGCAGTGCGGCGCATTCCACATCAGCACCGCCGGCAAAACATATTTCAACACCACTCCCCTCGGTCGCGCCGTCACTGGCACATTGCTAGTGCGAGCTATGCAAGAAGACAAAGTTGATATTTGGGGCGACGGCAGCACCTATAAAGGCAACGACATCGAGCGGTTCTATCGATATGGCCTGCTCGCCAACCCGGCACTGCACATTTACAAGCCGTGGCTTGATACTGCATTCGTCAGCGAACTTGGTGGCCGCGCCGAGATGAGCGCCTTTTTGGCCAAGCACAAATTGCCATATCGCGACAGCGCCGAAAAGGCATATTCGACCGATGCAAACATTTGGGGTGCAACTCACGAGGCGAAGTCGCTCGAAGAGTTGTCTACTTCTATGCACATCGTGGCGCCAATCATGGGCGTGGCGCACTACGACCCAAAGGTGAAGATTGAGCCCGAAGACGTGCGCGTGCGCTTTCACGAAGGCTGGCCGGTGGCCATCAATGGTCGCGAGTTTTCGTCACGAGTCGACTTGGTGCGCGAAGCCAACGCCATCGGCGGCCGCCACGGCTTGGGCATGAGCGACCAGATCGAAAATCGCATCATCGAAGCCAAGAGCCGCGGTATTTACGAAGCACCGGGCTTGGCGTTGTTGTTCATCGCGTATGAGCGACTGGTTACCGCAATTCACAACGAGAACACGCTGGAGAACTACCACCAGATGGGGCGTCGTCTGGGTCGCTTGCTGTACGAAGGGCGTTGGTTCGACCCACAAGCACTCATGTTGCGCGAATCACTGTCGCGTTGGGTGGGCACTCTCGTGAGTGGCGAAGTC
>JBILFO010000100.1:0-5423 GCA_044351505.1 Ilumatobacteraceae bacterium | reverse complement strand
CGCAATTAATCTGCGCGGCGTCTTTTTGTGTGCCAAACATTTCGGAAGACAGATGTTGGCCAAAGGAGCCGGCAGCATTATTGGCGTTTCTTCAGTGGCTGGAACTGTTCCTGAGCCAGCGGCAGGTGCCTATGCAGCGACCAAAGCAGGTGTGATTGTGTTGGCTCGCCAACTTGCAGTGGAGTGGGGCTCTCGCGGGGTTCGATCAAATTGTGTGAGCCCCGGCATGATCATGACGCCGATGAGTGCCCGGTTTATGACCGATTCAGATGCCCTCGAGAAACGAAGATTGATGACGGCGAGTCGACGCATTGGAAAGGCAGAAGAGGCCGCGGCCCTGATGGCGTTCCTCGCGAGCGATTCTTCGTCGTATGTGAACGGCCAAAACATTGAGATTGATGGTGGGCTCATGCAAATGATGATCCGCCTATTGCCACGGCCTGGCGTGACGCAGGCTGACTAATTTTTCGCAGGCAAGTCGTGCTGCAGAGTTCTCTGCTCAGACGGTAGGGCTCATCACGATTGGGTAAGTGACGTAGGCGTCGTACAAACTCGTGGCGATTCGCTCTGGCGCGGACGCTTCGTTGGGTCGCGCTTGGCGCTGATACAGCGATGTGAGGATGCTGAGAATGGTGCCGTTCGTCGTCTCATCGGGCTTGGGTGAAGCAAGACCGGTAACGAGACTGCGACCGATGCAGAGGTGTTCTCCACCGCCGAACGAAAGACCCCAGCCTTTGACTCGATCAGGAAGCTTTCGGTATGGATTGAATTCATCGGCATCAGGGCCAAAGACGGTTTTGTCTCGATTGCCGGGCCCAAAAAGAAGCCCGACGAATTGCCCCGCTTTGAATGTGCGACCAGATTGGAGAGTGACGTCTTCGAGTGCCTGTCTGACGAGTGCCGGCGACGGAGGATGCAAGCGAAGTGATTCGCCAGCTGCCGCACGCAGAAACGCTGGATCTGCGAGTTGAGAGAACTGACGATTATTTTTTGTGGCCCAGTCGCTTACATGCTGAAACGTGTGTGGAACGGCATGCAGGGTGGTTCGCGTTGAGGCGATCAGATACAAAGTGGCTTCGCGAACCAGCATGTCGGGGTCAAACGCTCCATCGGTCTTCAGAAGCAAAGTCATCATCACATCTCGGGGGAGATCTTGCTTAGTGATTGTTCCCGCGCGAAGCTGCCGAAGTAATTCGTGTCGTCGTTCGATCGAAGGACCAAGAAAACGGTCGTAGAACTTGCGCCGAATTTCCAGACCTTCGGCGATGACCACATCTCGCGGCCGGGTTGACCATTGAACGGTGCTTGCTTCACCGAGCAGATTCACCCAGTCGACGAATGTTTGGGTCGACTCAACCTCATCTACGCCGTCGATGCCTGTGACACTCGCAGAGATTCGGTACAGAGCAGTTCTGGTGATGTCCACGAGGTCGGCGTGCACCAGGCCGTCGGTATCGGCTTTGAGACCATTCATGATTCGATTGACGACTGGCCGCAAAGCATGACTCTCGTAATATTGCAACGCTGAGCGGTCAAAGAGTTCAGACTCCATGCGTCGACGCTCAAAGTGGTCGTTGCCGTCGATGAGAAGAATGGTGTCGCCAAGAAACATCAAGGACTGTCGATGTTGCCCTTGCACAAATTTCGGGGAGCGGAGTGTTTCGTCGATATCGCCGAAGGTCGAGAGATGTTCCAGTTCACGGAACCACTGGGGGAGATCTCGGTTAGTAAGGTCTGTCTCCACGTAATGACCGTAGTTGCTAATTCGTTGGAGCGCCAGATTGAATCTCGACGCTTAATAAAGGATGGTGGAATCCAGTGATTCGGCATGTTCTGACGCGTATGCCAACCTGCGCAGCCACAGTGCCGAAGTGGTGCAGGCTCGCTTTGAACATTGGGTTGCTCAACCAGCAGGTTTGGCGGTTGCCTGCTTCCGCGCACGACGCGCGCTTGTTAGTTGAAGCCGGGTATCAGCCAGCAAGCGTGGAAGTACTTGATCTCTCTACGCATACGCATCATGTCGAAGTGGTGTCGTCATTCGAACGCGCAAGTTAACAAAACCTTAAATCGTTGTCACAGTTGGGCTAGCCCTGGCAGCACGGGCTTACGTTGGGGCTATTGTTGCGCTTGATAGTCCAACTTGATGGGAGAACACCAACATGTCCGTATCCAAAGACTCTTTCTCAACCACAGTCAGGCGAAAAGTTGCTCTTGCAACTGCTCTCGTGCTGTCGGCAACGTTCGTTGCTGCTCATACTGGAAATGCTGGTGCAACGACTGGCGATAGTAAAGCCGTCACACTCACTTTGTTGCACAACAACGACGGTGAGTCATCGCTCGACACCTCAACATTGCGCTCGGGCACTGTTACGTATAAATACGGTGGCATTGCAGCGTTCAAGTCGGTGATGGATCGCGAAGCGGCTGATGCGCGATCACGTGGCAACGCGGTTTTTCGCGTGTACGCCGGTGATTCATTTTTGGCGAGCAAGAGCCTGATCTGTAGCGAGCCGGCTGCAGCAGACTCGAAAGTGAAGCCACTTGATGCAGTAGCCCTGCGACAAGTTGGGTACGACGCTTTGGTGCTCGGCAATCACGAATTTGACTACAGCCCCACATTCCTCAGTCGGTATCTGCGTACGTTTGCCAAAGATGGCAAACCGACCACACCAATGTTGACCGGAAACATGGACTTCAGTAAGGAAACCAATCTCAGCGATCTCGTGGCTGGCAAGGGAATCACGTCCAACGTGACGAAGCCGGGTAAGAGCTTGGCGAAATGGATGATCTACACCGACCAAGAAACTGGTGCAAAGTTTGGTGTCGTAACAGCAATGACACCTCTGTTGGCGACAATCTCCTCGCCCGGCAATGCGAAGGTGCTCACGAATTCAATTGATGCTGTCGCTCGTCGATTGCAAGGCCAAATTAACGAATTGCGTACCATGGGCGTGAACAAGATCGTGCTCGTGAGCCACCTCCAAGATCTCAACAACGACAAAGCACTCGTTGCAAAACTGCGTGGCGTTGATGTGGCTGTCGGCGGTGGCGGTGACGAACTGCTGCAGAGTGACTATGTCGCAAACTCAGTGGAGTTGTTGCCAGGCGAGTCTGCGCCAGTCGGTACTTACCCGACGAATGTTGTTGATGCAGCGGGCAAAGTTGTGCCAATCGTGACCACGAGCGGCAACTACAAGTACGTGGGTCGCGTCGATGTGCGATTCGACAAGAAGGGCAATGTTGTAGAGGTGGTGCAGTCCACGTCGTATCCACGCCGCGTCATCCCCATCACGGCCGAATCGACCACGCTCGGCTTGACGGATGCAGTGAGCCCCAATGCTCGACTGCTTAATTCGGTGATTGCGCCGTTGAACACGTGCCTCGGTAAGTTCACCGTTCCGTTTGCGAAAACCGATGTGCTGTTCAACACGGCACGTGGCAGCGCATCGGCAGCCGGCGTGCGCACCGTGGAGACGAACGGTGGCAACCTCGTTGCCGACTCGTTCGTGTACCTCTACGACCAGATTGCACGAGCCGAAGGGCTTGCAGCACGTAGTGCAACCAACCCCGTTGTTGCAGTGCAAAACGGCGGCGGTATTCGTCAGAATGCCGGCGACTTGTTGCCGGTTACAGGAACCGCACCAGGCACCATCAACCGTGGCAACACGTTTGACCTTCTGCCGTTCGACAACCGTTTCGCGCTCTTTGCGGATATGAATGCAACTCAGCTCAAAGAAGTATTTGAGCGTTCATGTTCGGTGTCGACAAGCGGCGGCGGCCAGTTCCTGCAGATTTCGGGCTTGAAGGTCACGTGCAAGCGCAGTAACACTGCGCAAGTTGTGGGCAGTCCGGCTGCAGGCTTGCAGTACGGTGCGGTCACCACGGCAGGCAATCGCGTGGTGAGCATTCAGTTGGCAGATGGCACGAAGCTCGTAGATAATGGCGCAGTCGTGGCCGGTGCTCCGGCGGTGGATGTCATCACCAACTCGTTCACAGCGACGGGCGGAGATAACTTCCCAACATTTGGCGTACTGAAGCCGAAAGTGCTCGGGTACTCATACGAAGAGGCGTTGTATCGCTACCTCCTCAGTTTCCCGAAGGGTGCTGATGGCTTGCCAACGATTCCTGCAGCTGATGCCCGCTACAAATCGGGTGGCGAAGGCCGAATCACCTGGCAGAGCTAGAACCACGAAGTGCTGGTGAGCGTCGGAGTTTCTCCGGCGCTCACCACACCGTTCTGTGGGGCGGGCAATCATGACATCCCGAAGTGGTGATCGTGCAGCACACTTTCCGCTGATTGAAAAGAAATATGGCAAACCCGTTGCGCACTGGTTTCGCGAACTCAAACAGCTACCTAGTGAAAAGTACGCAGATCAACTCGGCTTGTTGATAGAGCGTCATGGCTTTAGCCGGGCACACGCCAATGCGCTGGTGATGTTCCACCGAGGGTCCACATCATCGCGTCGCCACGCCAGCCCAAAGGACTATTTCGTCACCCTTGATCCACGGGCAGCCAAAACTCTCCGTGCAATTTTTCGGGCGGTGCAGGCGAAACATCGCGGTCTCGAGCTGGTAATGGCGTGGAATCAGCCGATGTTACGCAAGGGGGATTCGTATGTGCTCGGGGCCTCGGTAGCAAAGAAGCACATCACCCTCAACCCGTTCAGCAAGCAGGTGATGGACGCGTTTCGTCCTGAACTTCTCGAGTTTGATCCGTTGAAGCACACATTCAAAGTGCCAGTGGATTGGAAAGTAAATGCCTCGCTGCTGCAGCGTATTGCCCGCGCACGACTCGCAGAGATTCGCGAGAAATAGTTTCCTCGGCGAATTGGTGCCCCCCCTCGGATTCGAACCGAGGACCTGCGGATTAAGAGTCCGATGCTCTAAGGCTTAACGATTATTCCTTGAGCACTCCCAGTTGTGAGAATCTGAACGCCAAATTCTTCTGCCACCTCAACCATGGCGACATTCTGTAATTCATTGGTTCCGAAGTCATCGAGGAGCACCATGCCACCTGGTGTTATTTTCGGCCACAACTTTCGCAGGACTTTCTGTTCGGCGCTCGCAAAGTTCAGGTCAAGATGGAGAAATGCGATCTTGTCGATAGCAACTCCATCAAGCGATTCAGGGAGGAATCCCTGCACAAGATTTATTCTCGACCATTGACTGAAATTCTCTCGTGTTGACTCGATGCTCACTGCGTAGTTGGTTGACTTGGCTTGGGACTCGTCGTTCTTTCCAGTCACTTGGTTGAGATAGTGAGGCGAAAACGTATCGCAGAGCCATACTGACTTGTTCAGGTTTTCCCATTCATCTAAAGATTCAAGAACAGCTGACATAACCATTCCTCGACCCGTGCCGCATTCAACAAAGTCGCCCGGTAATCGTTTGCAGACGGAGGCAATCCATAGCGCTTGGTGAAT
>JBILFO010000132.1:0-3806 GCA_044351505.1 Ilumatobacteraceae bacterium | reverse complement strand
TATGCGCACATACAACACTCCCCACGTGGCGGCCCGCAGCGAGCCCACCGACAGGTCGATTGGTTCGTTGGTCAACTCTGCACTAGCAATTACTTGCTCGCGCCCGCGGTTAACAGCTACTACTTCAGCGCGGCCCGCGCCGGTTGCCACCACGCGCACCGCGAGCCGATCAACGGTGGTGAGCCGACGCCAACGCCCAGCGTGGAACACGCCAAACGATGTGTCGAACGACAGCACGCCGCCAGCGCCAACCTGTGCCGACTGGTCACCGCGTTGCACGGCACCTGCTTCACGCACGTACAGCAGTGGTTCAGCGAAGTCGTGGTCGGGCAGCAGCGAACGCTGCAACAGAAACTGCATTACTGCGCACTCATCCGAGCGGGTCGACCACGAACGCCGGAATCGCACGGCCTTGCGCGATTGCTTCCTGTACCACCCGGGCAGTCTGCAGGGCTTCGTGAATAGTCACATCCATGTCCAGATAACGGTAGGTGCCAAGGCGACCAAGAAAGGTGACACCTGATTCGGCGCGGGCCAAGTGCACATACTCCAGCAGTTGGGCTTTTTCTTTCACTAACCGCACCGGGTAATACGGCGTGTCGGCCTCACCACACAGACGGCTGAATTCGCGATACACCACCGATTGATTGTGGCTTTCCCATGGGGCAAAATGCTTGTGTTCGGTGATGCGCGTGAATGGCACCTCGGCATCGCAATAGTTGACCACCGGGCAGCCCTGAAAGTCTCCGTCGACCACCTCGGGTTGAAAATCCAACGTGCGATATGCGAGTCGCCCGTGCTCAAAATCAAAATAGGCGTCAATCGGGCCGCTCCAGAATGCGTGGTCGTAGGTGGCCAGTTGAGCTCGCGAGCACCGTGTCGACAAATGCACGGTCACGTTCGGATGATCCAAAATCGCTTCCACGATTGGGGTGTATCCGTGCAGGGGTATTCCCTGATACGGGTGATTGAAATATGAATCATCATCGGTGAACCGCAGCGGCAAGCGCGCCAAGATGCTGGCTGGGAGCTCTTGCGGGTCAACACCCCACTGCTTGCGGGTGTAGCCAGCAAAAAATGCGTCGTACAACTCGCGACCAACCAAACGCAGACCTTGTTCTTCGAACGACTGCGGATTGGTAATGCTGGCGTCAGCGCGGGAGTTCACAAAGGCTTCTGCTTCGCTCGAATTCATTTGTGTTCCAAAAAAAGCATTGATGAGACCAAGGTTCATCGGCATTTGATACGCCTGGTCACCCACTATCGCCCGCACACGATGGCGGTACGGCTGAAACTCACCGAAGCGCTGCACATAGTTCCACACCTCTTCGTGCTGGGTGTGAAAGATATGCGGGCCGTACACGTGCACCATTACCCCGGTCTCGTGGCGGCGAGTGTGGCAGTTGCCGGCCACGTGGTCGCGTGATTCAAACACTTCGACGACATGACCCGCTTCAGCGAGTTCTCGCGCAACAACTGCGCCAGAAAAACCTGCGCCGACAATGGCAATGCTCAACGGCACGCCCTAATGCTACGAGTTAGTGCATCCACGGCGCGCAAGCGCCATCGAGGTCGCGAACCTGAATTCGGTCACGATTCTCATAAGTCACCAAGTTGTTTGGGTCTTTGCGCAAGTTAAACGTGCGGAAGGTCATCTCGGTGGTATCGATGGCCAGGATGCGACCAGCCAGCGAGTCGCCCAGATCCAACAACAATTTGATTGTCTCCAGCGCCTGAATTGAACCCACGATGCCCGGCAAGACCCCGAGCACACCTGCTTCGGCACAACTTGGGGCCATTTCTGCAGGTGGTGGTTCAGGCACCATGTCGCGATACGTCGGGCCGTGCAGCGGATGAAACACGCTGACCATGCCCTCGAATCGGAAAATCGAGCCGTGTACGACGGGAATGCCCAGTTTGACGCTGGCATCATTCAACAAATAGCGCGACGGAAAGTTGTCAGCACCATCGACGATCACGTCGTAGCCAGCGATGATGTCCATGATGTTGTTGGCCGCCAGGCGCGTGTCATAGGTAACCACGTCGACATCGGGGTTCAACATGGTGAGCGTCTTTTTGGCCGAGTCCACTTTGCGATCACCGATGCGATCAATGTTGTGCAAAATTTGGCGTTGCAGATTGCTGGCATCGACTTCGTCCATGTCGACAATGCCGATGGTGCCCACGCCAGCTGCTGCCAGATACATCGCAGCGGGTGAACCAAGGCCACCGGCGCCAAGCATCAACACCTTGCTGGCCAACAACTTGGCTTGACCTGCCACCCCGACTTCTGGCAGCAGGATGTGGCGCTGATACCGATTGCGTTGTTCGGCACTCAGTGCCACTGGTGTCGACCACGCCCGGCCTTCGTCTTTCCATTTGCCGAAGCCGCCGGCCATACTCACAACATTGGTGTAACCAAGTTCTTGCATCGTCTCAACGGCAAACGCGCTACGCACGCCACCTGCGCAATACACCACAACTGGTGTGGATTTGTCAATGATGCGAGTTTCGATTTGCGCTTCAAGGTGACCACGAGGAATGTGAACGACGGCTGGCAGCGCACCTTGTTCAAACTCATCAGGCTCGCGCACATCCAGCACCACTGACCCTGCAGCAATGTGTTGCGCAGCAACTGCAGTGTCTACCTCGGTAATTGCGGCTTTGGCAGCTGCTAACAGATCGCGAAAGGTTGGCACCCTGGAAATGCTATCTGTCTGGTCGGGATTCAAGTTAGGCCGCTGAACTGGGCTTAATTGTGGGTTGCTATCCCACACAACCGCGGCAGCACGGTGGAGATATCACCCGTCACTATTTCATCAGCAAGTGCATCCATGTCAGTGGGGCCACCGTTCACGATGACGATTCGCGCCCCGTTGGCCTTTGCCCGCGGCACACAACTAGCAGCTGGCCGCACCCCGAGCGTCGAGCCGATCGCCAGCAACACATCGCAATCTTCGCTGGCGCGAAAAGCCGCATCAATAACGTCAGGCACCAATGATTCTTCGAACAAGATCGTGTCACTTTTCAATACGCCACCACACAGCAAACACTTGGGGTCAGGGTCGCCCGCGGCCACTCGCTGCAAGATTTCACGCATCGGGCGTTTGTCTTTGCATTCCCAACAAATGGAGCGATGTAGGTTGCCGTGCACCTCGTGCACTTTGTGCGCTGCGATTCCGGCTCGTTGATGCAGACCGTCGACATTTTGCGTCACGATGGCACGCAATTGCCCGCGCTCATCCAAGCGGCACAAAGCCTTGTGTCCATCATTGGGTTGCGGGTCGTTGTTAATCCACTTGGTGCGGTTCTGCCACGCTCGCATGCGCAGCTCGGCATCATTTAGATAGTGGCTCAACGTTGAAGCCCGTTCGGCGTCGGGGTTCTTGGTCCACAGCCCGTTCGGGCCGCGAAAATCTGGGATTCCGGATGCGGTCGAAATTCCTGCCCCAGTCAACACGGTGATGCGCTGTGCAGCGGCCAGTACGACTTCCACTCGCGCGACGGAGTTGGTGTCATCGAAAGACATCTGCCTAATTAGTGTGCCATTTTTCGGCCGCAGAGCACACACCTAGGTATGAAACACAGCAACACCAGCAGCACAGCCAGTCCCAATCTCCATCTCACCGTCATTCCATGGCGCGATCCGATTGTTGAATCTCGCGGGTTTGGTGCGCGTTCCGATTATGCGGAGTGGTTCTGGCTACCCGTGCTCGGGCCTTCGGCTACTTGGCTCTTGCGACGTATCGACTTCGGCTTTGACGACTACCCCACTGGCTATGTGCTTGATGCCCAAGTCACTGCGC
>JBILFO010000174.1:0-2531 GCA_044351505.1 Ilumatobacteraceae bacterium | reverse complement strand
TTTGGCCGTGCAGTGTCACGGCTACAGATGTTTGGTGTCGCTCACACACTTGGCGATTCGCTCGCCGTGCGACGCATCTTGCCCGAAGTATCGCAACGACACCTGCAACGGATGCCCCCACATCTACGTGATGCTCACCCCAACTGGCTGGCAAACCGAACGGAGTTAGCCGACACCTTTGCCGCCTGAGGCGGTACCTGGTGTTTAGCGCCGGCGGAAGTTTTCAGCCAAGTTCACCAGCAATCGCGTGCCATAGGCGGTGGCACCGCGCTGCAGCCAACCGGCATCGCTATCTGCCCACATTGGGCCAGCGATATCAAGGTGTGCCCACGGGCGGCCATCGGTGAATTCGTCCAAGAACAATGCCGCAGTAATGGCGCCCGCTTCACCGCCGCCGACGTTCTTCATGTCGGCGATGTACGAGTCAAGCATGCGACGATACGAACGCTCAAGTGGCAGTTCCCACACATCTTCATCTGTGGCTTTGCTGGCTTCGACGACCTGTTCGATAAAGCCGGCGTTATTGCCCATCACACCCGACATCTTTGGCCCGAGCGCTGCTGCACACGAACCCGTCAGGGTGGCAATGTCGACGATTGCATCTGGCTCTTGTTCGGCTGCCAACGACAGACCATCGGCCAAAATCAAACGACCCTCGGCGTCGGTGTTATGAATCTCGACGGTTTTTTTGTTGCGCATCGTGAGCACATCGCCCATCGCCATGGCGCTGCCTGACGGCAAATTGTCTGTGCACATGAGGTAGGCCGTGACCTGATTTTTGCAACCAAGGGCCTTCAACGTGCTCATTGCCGCCAATACTGCAGCAGCGCCGCTCATGTCGGCCTTCATCATTGCATGGCTCGGGTTGCTCGGCTTCAAACTGATGCCACCCGAGTCGTACATCACGCCCTTGCCCACCATGATCAGGTGCGGTGCTGACGACTTTTTGGTTTTGCTGCCTGCTTTTGTTTTTGCGCCAGCTTTGCTGGGGCGATACACCAACTTCACCATGCGCGGTGGGTTCACACTGCCCCGGTTCACTCCGATGATGCCGCCGCAACCCATGGCGAGCAACTTGTCTTTGTCATACACCTCAACCCGCAGCCCGGACTCGGATGCGATTTGTTGCGCACGATCGGCAAATATCTTGGCCGTCAAATGCGCTGGTGGCATGTTGGCAAAATCACGCGCCATGCACACTGCTTCGCCAACGACGGCGCCCCGTCGTGAGCCATTGGCCGCAGCACCAAGCGCCTTGGCATCAACCACCAACACAACAGACTTGAGCTTTGAGCCAAACGACTTATCCGACTTGAGCGCACCATAACGATGGGCGGCCAACATCACACCCTCAGTAACTGCCTGGGCAATCTCGGCACGGTCGCCCCGCCCGATGCCAGCCAACGTCGTCGACAATGATGCGTGCTTGCTCGCTGCTCGTGCCAAGGCTGCTGCAGCATTACGCAAATCGTGCGCCTTGGCCGAGCTCCCGGCGCCTATACCCACGGCGATGAGCACGGTCTTTTCACTCGATGGCACGACGAGTGTCTGGCCAATTTTGCCGTCAAAACCAGCGGCCGACAGTTGCGTGCGCGACAAACCGAGCTCAGCGGGCACCGCTTTATCGGATGTGACGGGAACCCCGATCACTTCTGTCTTGGGAACTTCGCGCGCGACGCTGACAACCAACTGTGAGTGTTTCATGGCGCCAGCCTAATTGCCAACTCTTTGGCCTAGTTAGTCGGTCACAACTTTCAAAAACGAGCTAGTCGGTCACGCTGCGCACCGGAAGCGACTCACCCTCTTGCCAGCGGGCAAGAGTCCACAGCAAGTCGCTCAAGCGGTTGAGATACGGTCCGGCGTGTGATGGGGCGGGTGCTGCGGCGATGGCATGGCGCTCAGCGCGGCGCACCACGGTGCGCGCCACATCAAGCAGTGCGGCAATCTTGTTTTGACCAGGCACTACGAACTCAGACGGTGGTGTGAACTTTTCATCGAGTGCGTCGATCATGTTTTCAAGATGACTCACCATGTCGTCGGTGACTCGCGACTTACCATCGGTCAGTTTGTGGCGATTTTCTGGCAAAGTCGCCAACTCGGCCATCAACACCCACATATCGCGCATGATGTGCACGAGCACGTCGTTGAGTTCATTTTCGCGACCCAACTCGGCGCGCACCAAACCGATTACGGCTTGCGCTTCATCAACTGCACCGTAAGCCCGTGGCAAGGCTGAGTCTTTTGCCACACGGCCCCCATAGAAGAGGCCTGTAGTGCCGTCGTCGCCAACTCGGGTATAAACCTTTTCGCGTGTCATGACAAGTGAACGCTACTTGTCTTAGCCTGTGGAGCACGATGCCTGCCAACCGAAAGTCGGATTATCTTGCGGCGGTCAACGAACGGGTGGTCGTTTTTGACGGGGCATTCGGCACCTACGTGCAAGACCAAGACCTGTCTGCCGACGACTTTGGTGGCGAGCACCTTGAAGGTTGCAACGAACTGTTGGCAGTCACCCGACCCGACCTCATCGC
>JBILFO010000047.1:0-11448 GCA_044351505.1 Ilumatobacteraceae bacterium | reverse complement strand
AAGGTGGGGGTCGATGCGCTCGAGACCGCCACTTTTGGCTCGTTCTCTACGGTGCTCACGGAATACGGCATCGCTGACCGCGCCTATGAAGTCACCCTTGCCGCAGCACGCATCGCCCGCGAAGTGGCCAACTCGTACGAGTCTGACGGCCGCTCGCGTTATGTGGCCGGCAGCGTCGGGCCAGGCACCAAATTGCCGAGCCTCGGGCACATAACGTTCAACGAATTGCGTGACACCTACGAAGAACACGCGCGCGCACTCATCGAAGGTGGCGTCGATTTACTTCTGATTGAAACCTGCATGGACCTGTTGCAGATCAAGTCAGCGATGCAGGGTGGCCGGCGGGCCATGAAGGCAATGGGCCGCGAGGTGCCCATCCAGGTGCAAGTCACGATGGAAACCACTGGCCGCATGTTGGTGGGCACCGAAATCGGCGCCGCGCTGAGCGCACTCTTGGCGATGAAGCCGGCAGTCATCGGCATCAACTGCGCCACCGGCCCCGCCGAAATGCAAGAGCACCTGCGTCATCTCTCGCAACATTGTCCGATTCCTATCAGTGTGTTGCCCAACGCCGGTTTGCCGAGTGTGGTCGACGGCCGAACGCACTACGACCTCACACCAGCACAGCTAGCTGAGTTTCATCGACACCACGTGCAGGAACTTGGCATCAACGTGGTGGGTGGATGCTGTGGCACCACTCCCGAACACCTCCGCCAAGTGGTCGAAGCCGTACGTAACGTCACCCCACTGCGTCGCACGCCGCAACAAGAGCCAAGCGTTACTTCGTTGTACTCCCCCGTCACGCTGAAACAAGACAACAGCGTGCTGTACATCGGCGAACGTACCAATGCCAACGGCTCGCGAGCATTCCGCGATGCAATGCTGGCCGCCGATTGGGATACCTGCACCAAGATGGCCACCGAACAAATTCGCGAAGGCGCCCACGTGCTGGATGTTTGTGTCGACTATGTCGGCCGTGACGGCGTCGCCGATATGGCCGAAGTTGCAGGTCGCTTCGCCAGTCAAGCCAGCGTTCCCCTCGTGTTGGATTCCACCGAACCACAGGTGCTGGAAGCAGCGTTGCAGTTGGTGGGTGGTCGCTGCATCTTGAACAGTGCCAACCTCGAAGACGGCGAAGAACCCGGTCGACGCATGGATCGCATCTTTTCGCTTGCCCGCGACTATGGCGCTGCTGTTATTTGTTTGTTGATCGACGAACGTGGCCAAGCCCGTGATGTGGAATGGAAGATGGAAATCGCCCATCGTCTACACAAGATTGCGACCGAGCGCTATGGATTGTCGGCTACCGATTTGATTTTCGACCCGCTCACGTTTCCGCTCACCACGGGTGGCGCGG
The DNA here is from genome assembly GCA_044351505.1 of Ilumatobacteraceae bacterium. Lineage (GTDB taxonomy): Bacteria > Actinomycetota > Acidimicrobiia > Acidimicrobiales > Ilumatobacteraceae > F1-60-MAGs027. The sequence continues at coordinate 10,091 of JBILFO010000047.1, read as the reverse complement.
ATCTGCGTCGCGACGGCATCGAAAGCATCGAGGCGATTCGCCGCATCAAACAAGAAATCCCCGGTGCACTCACGGTGATGGGCCTCTCCAACGTGAGCTTCGGCATCAACCCGGCCGCCCGCCAAGTGCTGAACAGTGTGTTTCTTGATGCCTGCGTCAAAGCGGGCCTTGATGCTGCCATCGTACACGCCAGCAAGATTCAGCCCTTGGCGCGCATCAAGCCCGAGCATGTCACGTTGTGCAACGACATCATCTTTGACAAGACCACCGACACCTATAACCCGCTGCAACTGTTGCTTACTGCTTTTGAAGGCGTGCAATCAGCCAAGCAAGAAAAACCCGACCGCAGCGGTTGGCCGGTGCGCGACCGCCTGCGGCAACGCATTATCGATGGAGAACGTGACGGCCTCACCGCCGAACTCGACGAAGCACTCGGCGAGGGCATCAAAGCCCTCGAGATTGTCAACGAGGTGTTGCTCGATGGCATGCGCGAAGTTGGCGAACTTTTCGGCTCGGGTCAGATGCAGTTGCCATTCGTGCTGCAAAGTGCCGAGACGATGAAGATGGCTGTCAGCCATCTCGAACCGCACATGGACAAAATCGCTGGGTCATCTAGCAAGGGCAAACTCGTGCTGGCCACCGTAAAAGGCGACGTCCACGACATCGGCAAAAACCTGGTCGACATCATTTGCACCAACAATGGTTATGAGGTGCACAACATCGGCATCAAGATTTCGATCAGCGAAATGATTGCCAAGGTGCAAGAAGTTGACGCCGATGCGCTCGGCATGAGTGGCTTGCTCGTTAAAAGCACGCTGATTATGCGCGACAACCTCGAAGAGCTCAACACCCAGGGGCTGGCGCGAATTCCAGTGATCCTCGGTGGCGCAGCACTCACTCGCAGCTACGTCGAACGCGACCTGCGCGAGGTCTACCAGGGTCGAGTGTTCTACGGTCGCGACGCGTTCGAGGGCCTGCACACACTCGACAAGTTGATGGACATGAAGCACAGCGGCACCGATGACCCCGACTTCGGGCGCATTCCCACTGGTCGTTCGTTGGCTGAGCGTCGGGCCCCGAAAGAGACACCAACCAATGTTCCGCGGCGCTCACCCGAGGCAGCCGTCGACAACCACGTGTTCACGCCGCCATTCATCGGCTCGCGCGTGATGAAAGGCATCAGCCTCGACGAGATCGCTGAGTACGTAAACGAAACGGCCTTGTTCCGCAACCAGTGGCAATACCGACCACTCGAGGGCGAAAACGACGAAGACTTTAAGTCGCGCATCCGACCAGAGTTGCGCGAGCAGCTGGCACAAGCCAAGGCCACTGGCATTTTGGTGCCGCAACTCGTGTACGGCTACTTCCCCGCCAACGGTGACGGCAACGACGTCGTGATCTGGACCGACGAGTCACGCACCACTGAACGGATGCGCTTTTCGTACCCGCGCCAGGACGAATCCCCGTACCTGTGCATCGCCGACTTCTTTCGCCCAATTGAAAGTGGAGAAGTCGACTATGCCTCGTTCCACATCGTCACCATGGGAGCCAAGGTAAGCGAAGCTGCCGCTGAACTGTTCGCCAAAAACGAATACCAAAAATATCTCACTGTGCATGGCATCGGTGTGGAAATGGCTGAAGCGCTCGCCGAGTACTGGCATCATCGCATTCGCAGCGAATGGGGCTTCGTCGACGAAGACGGCCCGAACCTGCACGGCTTGTTCCGCCAGCAGTACCGCGGCGGGCGTTACTCGTGGGGTTATCCTGCCTGCCCAGACCTTGAGGACAACGCAAAGGTTGCCGAGTTGCTCGAAGCTGGGCGAATCGGCATTGTGGTCAATGAGGAGACAGGTTGGCAATATCAACCCGAGCAAACCACTTCAGCAATCATTTGTCATCACCCGCGCGCCAAATATTTCGTTGCGCGCTAACTCAAACTGAGTGCGACTTCTCCCACGCCCGTGCTTGCTCCTCGGCTTCGCCTTTGGCGGTTGCGGCAGCGTCGGGGTCTACGGCAGTCGCGGTCACGTCGCCGACGGCGCGAGTGATTCAACAGCCGACCAAAAACTCACCTCGGGATCAAAGGCCAAGATTGCCAGTGACGACGTGTTAACGCCGTTGGCAAAATAGCGGTCGATCTTCGCGCGGCACTCGGCGGGTGAACCATGCACCACCAAGTCGTCGACCACCGAATCCGGAATTGCAGCCAAAGCGGCCTTGCGATCGCCGGCTTTCCAGGCGTCCCACATCCCGGCGAGAGCCTCACCTCGGCCCAGCCAACGATGAAACTCGGCATACACCGGCACGTTGAGATATGCCGCGATGGCAAACCGCGCACCAGCCCGCACTACCTCGGCATTTTCACTCGGACACACAAATATGCGCGCGACGATTTCTTTGGTTGCGGGGTCGGCGCCTGCGGTACGCGCCGCGTCGTGCACCACTTTGGTTACCGTGCGCACATCGTCTGGTGACAACCAGTTGATAATCACACCATCGGCTTCGCGACCTGCCAGCCGTAACATTCCTTCGCGTAATGCTGCAACCAGAATCGGTGGCTGCACTTCGGGTCGCACACCAAGTCGAAAACCATCGACTTTGAAGGTGTCATATTGCTTGGTGACTTTTTCACCCGTGAGCGAATCGCGCAAGAAGCGCACCACATCCCGCACCTTTTTGTACGGGTCAACGAATGGCACGCCATTCCAACGCTCGACAATCACATTGCTTGATGAGCCAACACCAATTGCGAAGCGGCCAGGTGCAGCATCAGCCAACGAAGCCACACTTTGGGCAAACAAGGCTGGGCTGCGCGTGTAGGCCGGCACGATTGCCGTGCCGAGTCGCAACCGTGGCTCCCACGCAGCTGCCATCGCCAGCGGGGTAAAACCGTCAGCACCGTCTGCTTCAGCAGACCAAATGTCGCTGTAGCCGAGATCCGACAACTGTCGTAACTGTTTTTCGTGGGTGTGCAAATGACCGGGTAGTGGCACGGTCATGCCGTTGCGACGTTGCACGGGTTAATTCTTCCACTTTCGGGCGATGCAACTCTGACTGGCGGTAGCCAGCAATGTGCCATCTTCGGCGAACATCTGGATAGTGCCATGGGCAAAACCCCTCTGTACCGACTCGATTTGGATGTCAAGCAATACCCAGTCGGTTGGCACCAAATGGGCAAACCGAATGGTGTTGTCGAGGCTGTTGCCGCCCGCACGCAGCCCCAACGCTTGGCCAGCGGCCATCGGTACAAAGTCGCCAAGAATTCCAAGTGCAGCAGCATCGATGCCATCGACGAGCGACTTGATGCGCACCCACATGATGGTCTGGCCGTCGCTTGGCGTGCCATCCATTTCATCAAGATCCCGGCCTTTGGCGAGACGCATATCGAGTACTTCCATGATTGAGTTCGCATGGGCAGCGCGCAGGGTGCGCGGTCGCGACTCGTTTGGTGAAGCGACCGTGGGCATCGTGACGAACTGGCCCGACGCAGCAAAATCGCGATCACCGAGGGCAGCGTTGACAGTGAGCACTTCGCGATCATCTACTCGACACACTGCCCGCGCCTGAGTGACACTGCTGCCCGCCACGGCCACGGTCACATCGATCTGCACGTGCTCATCACGTTTGGCATACGACAGATACTGCGCTGTGGCCCACGTGCAGCGTCGTTGCGACACCGTCTCAAGAGCAGCGATTCCGGCGCCAAGACCGGCCCCACCGAACAAAAAGCCACCACTGGTGGTGAGTTGCGGCACGACGGAAAGCGAAAACGTGGTCTCTGACTGCTGCACAAGCCCAAGAAATGCGCGGGAGTCCATCGACGACAGGCTAACGACGCGTGCGTCGTACGATTGGGGCGTGGGCGATACTCCTTGGATGGGCGACACGGTGTCACTCGTCGAAGCATTTCGTCGTGGTGAACGGTCCCCCGTCGAGGAGCTCAAGGCGACGTATGACGCAATTGATGCCAGTGACCTCAACGCGTTTTGTTTTCTTGACCGCGAGCGCGCGTTGGACGCAGCGCGTACAGCCGACGTGTCGTTGCCATTTGGTGGTGTGCCGATTGGCGTAAAAGAATTGGATCACATCCGTGGTTGGCCCGATACTGATGCCAGTTTGGTGTTTAAAGATCGCATCGCCGAAACCACCGACACCATGTTGACGCGGGTACGTGCCGCTGGCGGTGTGTTCGTTGGTCAGACCACCGCGAGTGAGTTCGGCGGCGTGAATGTCACTCGCACCTTGTTGCACGGTGCGACTCACAACCCATGGCAACATGGTCGCACCCCGGGTGGTTCGTCAGGTGGAAGTGCTGCGGGCGTTGCCGGCGGTTTGGTTTCTATCGCCACGGGTGGTGACGGCGGTGGTTCAATTCGTATTCCCGCTGGCTTCACTGGGTTGGTCGGTCTCAAGTCAACGTACGGTCGGATTCCGCGCGGGCCTGGCGCCTCAAACGGCAACCTCACCACCACCACAGGCTGCTTGACACGCAGCGTGCGCGACACAGCCCGCTGGTTCGACGTATGCAACGGCCACGAAGACAGCGACCCGCTGAGCCTGCCGCGCGTCGACGGCTGGGAAGCAGGTTTGGGCAGCGTGCCGACGCGTGGGTTGCGAGCAATCATCGTTGCTGACTGGGGCTCGGCGGTTGTTTCACCCGCCATGTGGGCCGTGCTCGAAGAAGCCGGTGAGCACCTCATCAAGATCACCGGCATGCAACGAGTCGACGGTGTCAACACTGCGCTGCCACGCTTGGGGGCTGCTTGGTCAATCACTGGTATGGCGGCGCTCGCGTTCGAGTTGCGCGATCATTGGCCGGCTTGTGCCGACATGCTCACCCCAGAAATGCGTTACGGCCTGCAGCACACCCAAGATTTGTACGGCACCGAAGCACGCGGCAAATTCGAAACCCGTCGTGTCGAACTCAACCGCCGCATGGCCGAGATTCTTGGCGAAGTCGACGTCATCATTACCGCCAGTAACCCTGACGTCGCTTTTGCAGCGCAGGGCCCGTTGCCCGACACGTTCGGCGGTGTGGTGGCTGGTGCAGGCAACAACGGTGTGCTCACCTTCCCGGCCAACATCTATGGCAACCCCGGTATCTCGATTCCGGCTGGCAGCGTGGATGGTTTGCCGGTTGGTTTACAGGTGATGTCGCGCCACTTCGCCGAACCACTGCTGCTCGAGTTAGCACTTGCCTACGAACGGTCACGCCCGTGGCCGCTCGTGGCCCCGCGTTAACTTGCGCTAGACAGCGAGCAGCGCTCGCGCGATCAAATCGGTGCCAAAGCCCATCAGGATGGCCAGATAGCTCAACCCTGTTGCCGCCATGACTGCTGAGTAACTGCGTTCGCGCAATGCCGCGCGCGTAAACCACGCCAATACCCCTGTGAGCAGCGCGCAAGCCAACCAAAACCACCCGAGCACGCCACCCCAACCATCGTCAATCGTGCCGTTCAACACGCTCACCATGCCAGTTGGAATGAGTAGCACCAAAATCTCGAGCGGCCAGATCACTAGCAACACATTGGTGAGCTGGTTCAACAACTTACGCGGCATGCCAGGTTGCACTAAATACCAATGACCAAGCAACATCGCATCACTAATGGCGCCAAGAAAAACTGCCCCCACAATCAAACGCACGAGCCACAACGCATCAGATTGATTGTCAACAGACAAAGCAGCGACACCAACACCAACAAACCCGGCAGCCGTGGCCAGACGATCAAGCACGGTGTCGCGCCGCGCAAAGCCAACAATTGCTAACGCAACAAGCACGAGCGCCGCCACTTCGCGGATGATGATTCGGTCTAAGGCAAAACCAAGTGCAGCCCCACCCAAAGCGATGGTGGCATATACGCCACGCAACAACTTGGCATAACCAACCGAAATTTCACCCGAGCGAAAAGTGAACCACAAGAACAACATCCCGCCGCTCGCCCACTGCAACATCACCGTTGCAGCGTCGAGTTTCACAAAACAACCAAATCGCGCGGTGTGGTATTCATCCGCAACGGGCCGTTGGCGGTGGCCACCACGATGTCTTCTAGTCGCATGCCCCATTTGCCCGCCACATATATGCCGGGTTCAACACTGAATGCATGCCCTGGTGCGATCGGCAGATGATTACCGCTCACCATGTAGGGCTCTTCATGAGCCTCCATGCCGATGCCATGACCTGTGCGATGAATAAAAAACTCGCCCCACCCTGCGTCGGTGAGCACTTGGCGCGACGCGGTATCCACCGATTCGCAGGTGGCACCCACTTGACCAGCCATCACGCCCGCTTCTTGGGCTCGTTGCAGATCACTCCACGCACGTGCGATATCTGACGGCGGTTCGCCAATGTGTACGCACCGCGTGATGTCGCTGCAATAGCCATTCATCGTGCCGCCAAAATCACACAGCACGATGTCGCCATGGCGAATCGTCCGCGCACCCGCATGGTGATGCGGGCTGGCTGCGTTCTCGCCAGATGCAACGATGGCAAAGTTGACCACATCGTGGCCTTCGGCGAGAAGTCGCGCCGAAATGTCAGCCGACACCTGCGCTTCGGTTCGCCCGACGAGTGGTATCACCCCACTTTGTAATTGGGCTGCCACTCGATCAGCAGCTGCACCAGCCGCCACGAGTGCTTCGATCTCGGCGGCGTCTTTTTGAATTCGCAGCGGACCAACCACGTCGACTGACCGCACGAACTGTCGACCCCCAAGATGCTTAAGTAACTCAACTAAAAATCGGGCCCACATCTGGTCGCCGATTGCCACATTCTGTGCTGCACCAATTAAGCCCGCTGTAGTGGCAACCGGGTCTTCGGTTTCGTTCCACGCCACCAGGTCAAACACCGTTGCATGATGCTCGACACGCGGTGCTTCAAGACGTGGCACCACGAGCGTGGCGCGCTCAGGCGTAACAACCAAGGCCGTCAAACGCTCGAGCGGCATGGCGTGATAGCCAACAAGAAACGGCAGATCAAAGCCAACCGACACCACCAGTGCATCAACGCCCTGGCTGCGCATCTCGGCACGCACTCGTGCCAAGCGCTCGGCATACATCGCGGGGCCCGCAGTTGTGGTGTTGCGACGATTCATCGGCGCACCAGCATGGGCATCGCAACCGGAACAGCAACGGGTGGCGCCACAGCGACAACGCCAGCATCAGCGGCTGCCTGCTTGGCGTGATAACTCGAACGCGTCAATGGGCTGGATTCCACATGCGTGATGCCCAACGATTCTCCGTAGGTCTTGTAGTGCGCAAATTCGTCGGGGCTGGCCCAGCGAACAACGGGTAAATGGTCGTTGGTTGGTCGCAAATACTGACCGATAGTGACGATGCTCACGCCAACGCAGGCCAGGTCGGCAAGCAATGACTCCACTTCGTGAGTCTGCTCACCCAACCCAAGCATGAAACCCGACTTCGTTACCAGCCCAGCGTGACGCGCGCGAGCCAACACCGACAGGCTGCGCGCATAACCCGCCGACGGCCGCACGGTTCGCTGCAGTCGGGCCACTGTTTCGATGTTGTGGTTGAACACATCGGGGTGAGCGTCAAACAGCAACTGCAGCGACGCAGTATCGCCTTTGGCATCTGACACCAAGGTTTCGATGGTGGTGCCTGGGTTATGGAGGCGAATCTGGTTGATGCATTCCGCTACGTGGCCAAAACCACCATCGGGTAGGTCATCGCGCGCCACCATGGTGAGCACAGCATGTTGCAGACGCATTTGTGCCACAGCCGAAGCAACCCGCAGTGGCTCGTCGACATCGGGAAGATCCGGTTTGCGGGTGTCGACCAAACAGAACCCACAGGCGCGCGTGCAGCGTTCGCCCAAGACCATGAACGTTGCGGTGCCATCGCGCCAACACTCTGACAAATTTGGGCAACCTGCTTCTTCACAAACAGTTACTAGATGTGCTTCACGCAGAATCTTTTTGGTTGCCAACACTTCTGCACCATGCGACACGTGCGGGCGCAGCCACTCGGGCTTGCGCTCATGAATCTGCAACCCAACAAAATCTGGTTCGTACTCCCAAGCCACATCTGCTCGGTCGGTCGTGCCCCAGCGTTCGCTGGCCAACCGAGCCACCACATCGGCAACTTCGCGCAGGGTTGCAGTTGAGCCCTCTTCGCGCAGCGATGTGACTGGCCATTCGCCAATGCCACACGGCACGATGTGTTCGCGCATGTAGCGCAGGTCGGGTTCAACATTTAAAGCAAAGCCGTGCATCGTTCGCCGGGCGGTAGCCCCGCGTGCCACACGCACCCCGATGGCACAAATTTTGCGGGCACGTGGCGTGCCGGGTTCGATCCAAACACCCGGATACCCCGCTTGACGACCAGCAGCCACACCCAATTCGCCCAGCGAATCGATCACTAACTGCTCGACGCTGCACACATACGCAGTGATATCTGCAGGCGAAGCGTCACCACGCTTGCCCGGCAACGAGCGAATCGGATACACCACTAATTGTCCGGGCCCGTGATATGTGATGTCGCCACCACGATTCACGCGAATCACATCTGCACCGACTTCGGCTGGGTCGCACTTCAAATTTGTCGCGAGATCAGCCGACGCACCATAAGTAAACACATGGTGATGTTCGAGCATCAACAAATAGTCGTCTGATGAATGGGCGAATAATCCCTCTTGCAAGGCAAGAGCATCCCGATAGTTGACCCGACCGAGCCAACGTGCGCGCATGTTAGAGCTCCGCTAACCAATCCTGGGTTTCAAGATTGAGTTTGACTTTCGCCAAGAAATTTGCCGCGTATGCGCCGTCAAAGGCACGGTGATCCCAACTCATGGCCAAGTTGCCAACTGGATGAATCGCGATGCTCTCTGATCCATCTGGCAAACGCAACGCCACCGGCTTGCGCACGATGGCATCGGTGCTCATGATCGCCACTTGTGGTTGGTTGATGATTGCCATGGTCAAGACCGAGCCGGCCGAACCATTGTTGGAAATCGTGAACGTGCCGCCGGAGATTTCGTCTGGCGACAGCTTGCGGTTACGCGCTCGTGTTGCGAGGTCATAAATTTCGCGGGCAATTGCGCGCAGTCGCTTGCCCTCGGCACCACGCACCACCGGCACCAACAACCCCTGATGGTCGAGGTCCACCGCCACACCAAGATCGATGTACTTGTGCACCACCAACGTGTCGCCGTCAATGCTCGAATTCATATGTGGGTAATCGGCGATGGCGTCGATGATCGCGCGGCTGATGAATGGCAAATACGTGAGCGAAAAACCTTCGGCAGATTTGAATGAGTCTTTAACGGCGTTACGGGCCACGTCAACGTTGGCATAGTCAACTTCGACCACGCTGAATGCATGGGGCGCGGTGCTCTTGCTGGCCACCATGTGGCTGCCGGTCAATCGGCGAATTTTTGACAACGCAATGACTTCATCACGGGCCCCGACCACCACGCGTGCTGCGACTGGTGCCGGAGCAGGCGCGGGTGCTGGCGCGGGTGCAGGAGCTGCGACTGGTGCTGGAGCGGGTGCAGGAGCAGGCGCTGCAACTGGTGCAGGTGCGGGCGCTGGTGCAGGCGCTGCGACTGGTGCTGCGACTGGTGCTGGTGCGTTGCGCGTCAATGCGTGCGCGTCGATGTAGTCGAGCACGTCTTCGCGCGTGATGCGTCCACCCGGGCCCGTGCCCGCCAAGGCCTGCACATCGATCTGATGTTCATTGACCAAACGACGCACCACTGGCGACAACAACAAGTTGCTTGCCACGCTCGCCCGTGCCGCTGGCGCAACTGGCGCAACTGGCGCAGCTGCGGGCGCTGGCGCTGCAACAACGGGAGCAGGTGTCGGTGCTGCGACTGGTGCTGGCGCTGGCGCAGGTGTAGGCGCCGGAGCAGCGACAACAGGCGCAGGTGCAGCGACAACAGGAGCAGGTGCAGGAGCAGCAGCACCACTCGCAGCCCCCACGACGGCAATGACCGTTCCAACGGGCACAGTGTCACCTGCCGGCACGCGAATTTCCGTCAGCGTTCCGGCAATCGGTGATGGCACTTCAGTGTCTACTTTGTCTGTTGACACCTCAAACAGTGGTTCGTCAGCTTTCACAACATCACCCACATTTTT